>CANSKT010000068.1 GCA_947647555.1 uncultured Peptococcaceae bacterium
CATTCCTTACATATTTATTACAGCGGCGGCGTTTAACTGCGCTTATATTTTGCCGACCTCTATCCGTGCCATTCCGGTGGCTTTTGGTCTGAAGCCGTCTTTTATGGGTAAAAACGGCGTGGCGCTTACATTGTTAAGCATTTTGGCAATCTCGCTGTTCGGTTGGCTGTTATTGCGTTTTGTGCCAGCCTTTGGCGTTATTTAGCGTTTAGATACAGGCAAACCCTCGACCACAGAATTGTGGCCGGGGTTTGTGTTTATATTGGAAATTATAAATTGCCTTTCAGACCGATGGCTTCGGCTCTTTCCTGCATGCCGGCGATAGTTTCACGGATAACCTCGTCCAACTCCATGCCCAGCAGTTCGCAGCCTTTGCGGATAACCTCGCGATTAACGCCGGCGGCAAAAGCTTTGTCCTTGAATTTCTTTTTAACGGATTTAACCTCAATATCCAGCACGCTTTTGGAGGGACGCATCAGGCAGGCGGCGTTAATCAGGCCGCAAAGCTCGTCCACAGTATAAAGCGTTTTTTCCAGCTGGCTCTGCGGCTCCACGTCGGTGCAAAGGCCCCAGCCATGGCAGTTCATGGCGCGGATATAAAACTCGTCAACGCCGTGCTCACGCATAATTTCCTCGGATTTATGGCAATGCTGCTCCGGGAACTGCTCATAATCCAAATCATGCAGCAGTCCGGCCACCGCCCAGACTTCCTCGTCCTCGCCGTTTAAGCGGCCAAAATGCGCCATAACCGCTTCCACAGCCAGCGCGTGTTTTTGCAGCGCTTCGCCCTTGGTATATTCTGTTAGTAAGGCCCAGGCCTCTGCTCTTGCTAATTTTTCCATTTTGTCAATCCTCCTGCTTATAAATAGCAATTTATAAACTTATTATACAACGGTTTGACAAAAGCTGCAAGCCTTTATTGCTTTAAGCCTGGCAGGATTTTTTGTGGGCTTTCAGTTTTTTAATGGCCCAGTCATAATGACTGCTGGTGGTACTGATGAAATATGAGCCCAGCACGCTGCCGCCCACCCATTTGTAAACGCCTTTGGTGAATAAATCTTCATTGGAAAACTTCTGCGCTAACTCTAAAACTTGCTGGTGGGACTGCGCCAACATTGTTTTGGCCTGTTCCAGTGTGGTCTGCTGATGTTTTTGCCAAAATTCGCGGTTCATATCGCCATAGGTTTTCCAGTTATAGGGCAGGGGGATAAAGGGCTGGCTTTGGCCGTTCAGATTAGCGTTAACCCAGGTTAGCAGTAGCTGGTGCCATTCATACAGATGAATTAACACGTCGCGCAGGTTTTTATCACGCTGCCAGTGCGCCTCTTTCTTTTTGAGGTCGGCAGAAAAATCAAACGGCGTGGCCAAAACGGCCTCTGGCAGTTGGTCTATAAGTTGGTTCATTTCCGTATATTTAGCGGCGGCCGCGTCTAAAAGGTCTGTTTTGCAGGTTGGTCTACTCATTTTGTTTGCCTCTTTTCATTATTTTGATATACTTATTATACAACGCTTAACCTGACAACTGTTTGTCAACTAATAAAAATATTGCTTTTCTTTTTAGGTTATATTATAATAAAAAGACAGCAGATAGATACAAGGGGAGAGTTTTAATTATGAACAAAGCGGAAATTGCAGAGATATTGCAGGCACAGCAGGAATATTTTATGGCTGGTTATACCACCCACCCATTGCGCGGCAAGGCGTTGCGCACCAACATGCTGGCCGATTTGCATAATGCGCTGCTGAAATATGAGCAGCCGCTGCTGGCGGCATTGCAGCAGGATTTGGGCAAGCCGGAATATGAGGCTTATACCACTGAATTTATTCCTGTTTTGCAGGAGTTGGATTATGTTTTCAAAAAAGGCGGCGCCTGGTTTAAGGAAAAAACGCTGATGGCTAATAAGCTGACAGCGCATGGCACGGCCAAATTAACTTATGCGCCCAAGGGTTGTGTGCTGATTATTGCGCCCTGGAATTATCCTTTACAGTTGGCGCTTATGCCGCTGATTTCGGCTATTGTGGCCGGTAATTGTTGTATCGTTAAGCCCTCGGAGCAGGCGCCGGCCACAGCGCAGGTTTTGGAGGAGATGATAAACAGCACCTTTAAGCCGGAATATATCCGGGTGATAAATGGTGATGCGGAAACTGCTCAGGCTTTGGTGTCGCAGCCGTTTGACCATATCTTCTTTACCGGCAGCCAGCAGGTGGGGCGGCAGGTTATGGCGGCGGCGGCGCAAAATCTTACGCCGGTGACGCTGGAGTTGGGCGGTAAATCTCCCTGCATTGTTACGCCATACGCCAACATTTATAAGGCGGCGCACAGCATTATCTGGGCCAAGCTGTTAAACTGCGGCCAGACCTGTGTTGCGCCGGATTATGTGCTGGTTTGCGAGGAGCAAAAGGAGGCTTTTATTTCCTCGCTGATGTTCTCCATGCGCGAACTTTATGGTCAGGAGCCGCTGAAATCGCCAGATTATGGCAAAATTATCAATAAACAGCATTTTGACCGCCTTTTGAGCTATATTGAGCCGTACCGCAATACGGGCAGCCTGATTTGTGGCGGCCAGAGCGACGCTAAACAGCTGAAGCTGGCGCCGACTATTTTAAGCGGCGTTGATTTGGAGTCGGCGCTGATGAAAGAGGAAATCTTTGGGCCAATTCTGCCGGTTTTGACCTATGACACTATCGGCAACGCTATTCGCTTTATTAACAGCCGGCCGACGCCTCTGGCCTGTTATCTGTTTGATGCAACAGATGAGATTACCAATCAGGTTTGCAGTAAAGTGCGCTGCGGCGGTCTTTGTATTAATGATACGATAACCCAGATGCTGCACCCTGGCCTGCCCTTTGGCGGCGTGGGCGCCAGCGGTTTTGGACGTTATCATGGCGAAGCCGGTTTTCAGGAATTTTCAGTGTCCAAACCGATTTTTAAAAACCGTTTGGGGGCTAATCCACTGCGTTCCGCGCCTTATACGGAGGGCAAACTGCAAAAGTTGAAGCAGACGTTTAAGCTGGGCATATTTGCCAAAAAAATATAAGCGCCGCTACCTATAAAAATGCCGCTTTTAGCCAATAATAAGGCCGATTGTAAAAGGCTAAGGGGGGCGGATATAAATGCGGCAAAATGGGCGGCTGCCGGGGCCGGAGGTCAGTCTGGCGCTGGCGGCGGCGCCGGGCTTCGGCCAGCTGCTGCTGTTCTTTGGCGGTGCGCTGGGTTATGGACTGCTGGAGCTTGTCTGGCGCGGTTTTACGCATTGGTCTATGCTGTTGGCCGGCGGTCTGTGCTTTTGTGCGCTTAATTATCTGGATACCAGCCTGCCGGACTGCGGCGATTGGCACAAGGCCTGGCTGGGCGGTCTGCTGATTACGGCGGTGGAACTGCTTTGCGGTCTTTTCTGTAATTGCTGGCTGGGTCTGGCGGTTTGGGATTATTCCCGTCTGCCTTATAATTTTTACGGCCAGATTTGCCTTTCATTTTCCATTATCTGGCTGGCGCTGGCGCGGCTGCTGCTGTATCTGGTGCGCTGGCTGCGTCCGCTGCTTTAAGGCGGCGAAAAATATTTTTGATTATCAAGGAAAAAAGCTTGACACCGGACGTTTCCTGTTGTATAATAGACACGTTCTGTGTTGAGCTTTATTTTATTTTGGCAGAATGAGGGCTGTTTATGGATAAGCTGGGTTATAAATTGCTGTTGTTTGATGTTTATGGCAGCCTGCTTACGGAAAAACAGCAGCAGGCTTTGGCTTTAACTTATAATGAAGATTATTCTCTGGGCGAGATTGCGGCCTGGCTGGGAATTAGCCGACAAGCGGTTTTTGACGCTATTCGGCGCAGCGAGGCGCTACTGGCCAATTATGAGGAAAAGCTGGGGCTGATTAAGCGCAACACGGCAGAGCGCGCTTTGCTGCAAAAGCTGGCGCAGGCTGAACAAAACGGCAGCTGGCCGCAGGTGGCGGAAATTCGCCGGCAGTTGGGGCAGCTGATTTCAGCGGCAGAGGAATAAGGACAGAACCAGAAAAAGCGGAAGGAGGGCTGCACAGTGGCGGTATTTAGCAGCCTGGCTGATAAATTACAGGAAACTTTTAAGAAGTTGACCGGCAAGGGCAAGCTGACCGAGAGCGATATTAATGAAGCCATGCGCACCGTGCGAATGGCCCTTTTGGAAGCAGACGTCAGCTACAAAGTGGTTAAGGATTTTGTGGCGACGGTTAAGGAACGCGCTTTGGGCGCGGATATTCTGGGCAGTCTGACGCCTGGCCAGCAGGTTATTAAAATTGTTCAGGAAGAACTTACGGCTTTGATGGGCAGTGAGCAGGCCAAAATTAATATGCAGACCAAACCGCCGACGATTGTTATGATGGCTGGTTTGCAGGGCAGTGGTAAAACAACCTCGGCCGCCAAACTGGCGCAGCTTTTCAAAAAGCAAAATCATAAACGGCCGCTGTTGGTGGCTGGCGATATTTATCGCCCGGCGGCTATCAAGCAGTTGGAGGTTCTGGGCGAGCAGACGGGTATTCCGGTGTTCTCGCTGGGGGATAAGGTCAGCCCGGTGGAGATTGCCCGGCAGGGCGTGGAACACGCCAGAGCCAACGGCAATGATTTGGTGTTGATTGATACGGCCGGCCGCCTGCATATTGATGAAGCTTTGATGCAGGAATTGAAAGACATTAAGGCCACGGTGGAGCCGCATGAAATTTTGCTGGTGGTTGATGCGATGGCCGGCCAGGACGCGGTTAAAGTGGCAGAAACCTTTAACGCGGAACTGGAAATTGATGGTCTGGTGCTGACTAAGATGGACGGCGATACCAGAGGTGGCGCGGCGCTTTCCGCTAAAGCTGTTACCGGCAAGCCGATTAAATTCGTCGGTATGGGTGAAAAGCTGGACGCTATGGAGCCGTTTTATCCTGACCGTATGGCTTCTCGTATTTTGGGCATGGGCGATGTGCTGACCCTGATTGAAAAGGTGCAGGCAGAGGTTGATGACCAAAAGGCCAAAGAGTTGGAAGATAAAATGCGTACCGCCACTTTCACGCTGGACGATTTTCTGGACCAGATGGCGCAGTTGCGTAAAATGGGCGGCATGAAAGACATGTTGGCGATGATTCCGGGTATTGGTAAACAAATTCGGGATTTGGAGATTGACGAGCGAGAAATCGGCAAGGTGGAAGCTATCGTGCTTTCCATGACGCCGGCGGAGCGGCAAAATCCGTCCATTTTGAACGCTTCACGCAAGCAACGCGTGGCTCGGGGCAGCGGCGTGCAGGTGCAGCAGGTTAATCGGCTGTTAAAACAGTTTGAGGATACCAAAAAGATGATGAAAAAGCTGACGGATTCCGGCATGCTGAAACCAGAGCGTATTCATAAACCGCGCAACAAAAAGGGCAAGGGCAAAAAAGGCGGCAAGTCCGGCGGCAACCGCAACAGCATGGGCAGCATGTTCTCCAAGCTGTTGGGGCGATAAATTAAAGCAAACAGTTTGAAAAAATTTTTTCATAATTTTATATATAGATTAAAAAATGGGAGGTGAAAAACATGGCAACAAAAATTCGTCTGCGTCGTATGGGCGCAAAAAAAGCACCGTTTTATCGTGTAGTTGTGGCTGATTCTCGCAGCCCGCGTGACGGCCGCTTTATTGAGGAAATCGGCTACTATAATCCCATCTCTGAGCCTGCGGAAATTAAAATTGATGAAGAAAAGGTTTTGAAATGGCTGCAAACAGGCGCTGAACCTTCAGAAACTGTTAAACAGCTTTTGAAAACCACCGGCATTTGGGCAAAACGCAGCAAATAGTCTGGTATAAGGGAGATGAATTATTAATGAAGGAACTGGTTGAACACATGGCTAAATCTCTGGTTACCAAGCCGGAGGAGGTGGAGGTTCTGGAGGTTCTGCGTGATGATAACGTTGTTAATCTGGAATTGCATACTGCCAAAGACGACATGGGTAAGGTTATAGGCAAGCAAGGGCGTATTGCCAAGGCCATGCGTATCGTTTTGAAAGCGGCAGCCAGCACCGAGGGCAAAAAGGCCAACTTGGATATTGTCTAGCCTTTTAGGCTTGAGGTTACTTTGTTTTGAGAGGGAGTCCGCTTGCGGCCTCCCTTAAATTTTAAAATTAAAATGGAGCAATTTTATGAGTGCAAAACACCAATATTCGCCGGAGGATATGATTATCGTTGGCGAGATTACCGGCGCACATGGTATAAAAGGGCAGGTTAAAGTGGAGTGTCTGACCGATTTTCCGGAAATCCGCTTTGCGCCGGGCGCGGAGCTTTTTTTGGAAAAGCAGCAGCGTCTGGTGAAAATTCTGGCCGCCAGTCTGCATAAGGGGCTTTATCTGCTGACGCTGGAGGGCATAAACGACCGGGATATGGCGCAGAGTCTGCTGCATACCTATTTGCGCGTGGGCAGAGAGGATTTGCCGCCGCTACCGGAGGGTGAATATTATCATTTTCAGCTGATTGGTCTGGCGGTTTATGAGGGCGAGCGTTATCTGGGGCAGTTGGTGGATATTATGGAAACCGGCGCTAATGACGTTTACGTGATTAAAAATCCGGAGCCGCAGGCCGGCCTGCCGGCGGAAATTCTGCTGCCTGCTTTGCAAAGCTGTATCTGCCGGGTGGATTTGCCGGCGGAGCGCATGGAGGTTAAAATTCCGGAGGGGCTGTTAGATTGATGCGTATTGATATTTTAACGCTTTTTCCGGAAATGTTTGCGCCGATGCAGCAGAGCATTGTCGGCCGCGCCGTGAAAAATGAACTTTTGCAGCTGAATATCAAAAATATTCGTGATTATACCGGCCCCAAGCATGGGCTGACCGATGATAAGCTTTATGGTGGCGGCGCCGGTATGGTGATGAAGCCGGAGCCGCTGTTTGAAGCGGTGGCGGATTTGCGGCAAAGCAACGAGCCAGCGAAAACGCGCGTGGTGATTACCAGCCCGGCCGGTCGGGTGTTTGACCAGCAGGCGGCTGAGGAATTGAGCCGGGCGGAGCAGGTTATTTTTATCTGCGGCCATTATGAGGGCATTGACCAGCGTGTGGAGCAGGCTTTGGCGACGGACGTTTTTTCGATTGGCGATTTTGTGCTGACTGGCGGCGAACTGCCGGCGATGGTGATGGCCGATTCTATTATTCGTCTGTTGCCGGGGGCGCTGGGGCATGATGAGTCCAGCCAGGAAGAAAGCTTTAGCGAGGATTGGGTTGGACTTTTGGAGTATCCGCAATATACCCGGCCGCCGGTTTTTGCGGATATGGCGGTGCCGGAGGTGTTGTTGGGCGGTAATCATGCGGATATTCGCCGTTGGCGGCGAGAGCAGAGTTTGCTGCGCACCTGGGAGCGCCGGCCGGAGTTGCTGGCTTCGGCGGCGCTGACGGACGCGGATATGCAGTTTCTGGCGGAGCTGAAAGCCCAGCGCCGGGGCCAAAGCCAGGTTTGGCTGGCTTTGGTGCATTATCCGGTTTACAATAAAAAACATGAAGTAATCAACACTTCCATTACCAATCTGGATATTCATGATATTGCCAGAGCCTCGGCAACTTTTGGGCTGGCCGGTTATTTTCTGGTGCAGCCGGCGGCCGGTCAGCAGGAGTTGATTGGCAGTTTGTTGAAACACTGGCAATATGGCTTTGGGGCGCGCTATAATCCGGACCGACACGAGGCTTTGAGCAAAATCAGTCTATGCGCCAGTCTGGCCGAGGCTGCGGCGGCTATTGCCAGCCAGACCGGCAAAAAGCCGCGCCTGCTGGCGACTTCTGCCCGGCCAACGCCGAATATGTGCGGTTATGCGCAAATGCGCCGGCAGATTGCGGAAAGTGATGAACCGTATTTGCTGGTGTTCGGTACCGGTTGGGGGTTGACTGATGAAATGCTGGCCGAGATGGACTGGGTGCTGCGGCCGATTTATGGCGTGGGCGCTTATAATCATTTATCGGTGCGCAGTGCGGTTTCGATTATTTTAGACCGATTGTTTGGCGAGCGTAGCGAGCGCGGTGAGTATGACAGTTAAAAAAACAGCAAGCCGAGTTATCCCTGTTGGGGACAAAACCCGGCTTGCAAGTCGGTTCAGCGATTGAGTTTGGCGCCGCAGGTTGGGCAGAAACGGCCGGTACAATCGCCGGTGAAGCTGTTCAGATTGTGGTTGGCATGGGCGCGCGGCACAAAAATTTTGTCGCCGGGATAAACCATATCCGGGTTTTGGATATGTGGGTTTACCTTTAACAACTCTTTTATGCTGATGTTGAAGCATTTAGCCAGCTGATAAATGTTATCATTTTTACGGATAACATAGATTAGCGGCCGCGGCAGGTTGGCCAACTCTGCGCAGTATTTTTCACGCTCGGCCTCCGGCATATCCGTAATGCTGATATCGGCCTGGGGGGCTTCATTCACCAGCGGCGGCCCGGGTACTGTGAACTCCTGGTCTGGAAAGGCCGGCAGAGGAGTGGGGCGGTCTGCCCCGTCCGGTTGGGGCTGGTTCACACAGCCCTCCGGCAAATAAATTTTTTCACCCAGGGCGATGTTGTTGGGGTTGGTGATTTGCGGATTGGCCGCCAGAACTTCCGCCAGGCTGCAATTATGCATTTGGGCGATGCTCCAGAGGCTCTCACCTTTTGCTATTATGTGGTAATTCATGCTTTTCCTCCTTTTCGTCTTGTCTGTAATCCGCTGCTTGATATATATTATTGTATAGCTCAAGGTTGGCATTGGTTACAGCCTGCGTTAAAAAAATAAGCTTAAATTTTCTGTTGACAGGCCAAAAGTTCTTAATAAAGCTATTTAAATTTGCTGCAATTTGTGCTATTATATATAATGTATATTTTTGTAATAGACTTTTAGTTAAAAATGCTTTAATTTTAATGAGGTTTTTGTGATGAATTTTGAAAAGCATGAAAAAATCTTCCAGACGGCTGACCACCTGGCGGAGTTGTTGCGCACCAGCCCGGAATATACACATTATATTCAGGCGCGCGAGCGTTTGTTGCAGGACCCGGTTAATCGCAAAATTTTTATGGAACTGCGCCAGAAGCAATATGATTTGGAAGATAGCCTTTCAGAGGGCGAGGAGTTTAACCAGAAGCAGCGCTTTGTTAATGATTTGATGATGTCGGTGGCGCTGAACCCGGTGGTTAACGATTATTTGAATGCGGAATATAATTTTGGCCGCATTATTGAACATATCAGTGAGATTTTTGAACCGATAATTCCTTATGACGATTTTGAGGACGACAGTATGGGGGAATTGTTCAGTCTGTTGGAAACAGCGGATAAAAAGGCGCCCGGTGAGACAAGCTATCTTAATTAAGAAGCGCTTGCAGGGCGGATTGAATTTTTTGATAACTGAGGTGCCGGTTTATGTCCAATAATAAAACAGCATCACGCAGAATGACCAAGCAGCGTCAGGCGATTATTAATATGTTGGCAAAATCCAGGGAACACCCCACCGCAGAAATGATTTATGCGGCGGTGCGCCAGGAATTGCCGGATATTAGCCTGGGTACGGTATATCGTAATTTGCAGCTTTTGGTGGCGGAGGGGCAAGTGCATGAGATTGCGCAGGGGCGTTTGGGTTCGCGCTTTGACGGCAATTTGCTACCGCATAGTCACTTTTTTTGCCAAAGTTGCGGTGCAGTTTATGATATACCGGCTTATGAGGCGGAGATTTCCCCGGAATGTCTGCATAATATGCCCGGCCAGCTGTTAAATCAGCGTACCGATTTTTTTGGTATCTGTCAGGATTGCCTGGCGGCTGAAAGGGTTAAAAAAGCTTAAAAACAAAAAAACAAAAAGCTAAATATGGAGGAATATTTGATGTCAATTATGGGTATGCGGGAATGGTTCCGCAAAAACAGAATTACGATGGTGGTGATTTTTGTTCTGCTGCTGATTGGTTTGCTGATTTCCTACGGCCGTTTTGGCACCAGCCCCACCTACACGGCAGCGGACTATGAGAAAATGGTAACGCAGGCCAGAGAGGCCTATGCGGCTGACCCAAAAGCGCCGGAAAATGTTTACGGCATGTATCAGGCGCTGGCCACTTATGTTGATTTTCTGAGCCACAACAAGGGCGAACAGGAGCAGATTAAAGCTTTGGACGCTGAAGCGGTTGGCTATTATGATGAATATTATGCGCTGCTGGCTGAAGAAGCCAAAGCTGCTTATTAGGCGGAGCCTAACTATACCAACGCTTATATGCTGGCTCAGTATTTGTATGAGCGCGCTCGGGCGCAGGCTTCTATGGAGGGCATGGACGGCGGCGTAGCCATGCAGAAAGAGATGACTAACTGGCTGGTGGTAGCTATGGGTCATCGGGTTGATGAAATTAATGTTGAGTTGGCGGAAACTCCTGATGATGCGGCCAAGCTGGCCGATTTGGCGGACGCTGTCGGCGCATTGGCTTATTATAAGCATGAGCAGGATAACACTTATGATGTAACTCCGGAATATCAGCAGTCTTTGGATTTGTATCAGCAGGCGATTGCCAATATTCCGGCTGATCTGGATCCGTCTGTTGCAGTTAAATATTATGTTGGCGCGGCCAGCTGTGCCTATAATCTGGACGATATTGCCAAGGCAGAGGAACTGTATAAGTCAGCTATTGCCGTAGCGCCTGACAATTATGACGCTAATGTTGGTTATGCTTCTTTGATGTTGAATGTTGGCCGTATTGATGAATCGCTGGAATTTTTGAACGCTTATCAGGCGATGTTGAAAGCAGACGATCCCAATTATGCCAGCGTGCAGCAGTATATTGAGTCGGTAGAGGCTTTGAAAGAGCAGTTGGACAATCCGCCGGAGCCGGAAGATGACGGAGAAGAAAACGGCGACGAAAATCAGAACGGTGAGGGCGGCGAAAATAACAACTAAATCAAGTTAAAGGGAGAGGTGGTCTAATATGTTACAAGGCAACGCAGTAATTGCACAATCCGGAGGGCCGACCGCGGTTATCAACAGCAGCGTTTGCGGTGCGGTGCAGACCTGGCTGGCGGCGGAAAATCGCCCGGGCACTATTTACGCGGCAATTTCCGGTATTAAAGGCTTTTTTGACGAGGATTTGCTGGATTTGTCGGCACAGCCGGCGGAGGCGATTGCCGGTCTGCGCTGGACGCCTGGCGCTGGTTTGTTCTCCTGCCGCTATAAGGTGAGCGAGGAA
>CANSKT010000069.1 GCA_947647555.1 uncultured Peptococcaceae bacterium
ATGCTCAGTCAAAAACATAGCCGCCGAGCCGCCGCCTAACAACTGCACAAAAGTCTGTCCTAAATTGTGGTTCACCTGCTCAAAAGTATCCCGGAAACGCTTGGCCATAATCTCGTCCATATCCTTAAGTACATTCTGCAAGGCCGTATGCGCCTCCAATAAATCCTCACGCTGCGCAGACAGAAACTCATGCCGCTCACGAACCTGCCGATATTCATCAATAGCCTCCAAATTCACGCTGCCCAAGGCCGCCAGCTGCCGCTTCAACTCTTTCAAAGTGCCGGCCAACTCCTGCCGGTCCCGACTGGTATCCAACAGCGGCAAAGCCTGTTCATAACTCATGGCAAAGCCCTCGGCCAGCTTTTGGCTGTCTGCCGCGTCCTCGGTCTGCAAACGCGCCTCTTTAATTTTCAGCTGGGTCAATTCCTGACCAAAACGCGCCGCATCATTATTTAAAGCAGTCGTCCGCCGCTCCCATTCCTCAATTTGCTGCTTGCGCGCAGTGTTATCTGCCGTTGCTGCCACCAAATTCTGCTCCGCCACCACAATCTGGCTGTAAAAAGCCTGCGCTTCCTGCTGTTTGGTCTGCCAAGCCTGACGCATTTCCGCTTGCTGCTGCTGCCAATCAGCAATAGCCTGCTCTTTCTGCTCCTTTTGCGTGAACAAACTGCCTTTTTCCGCCGTCAGACGCGTTAATTCGCCGGTCAAATTCTGATGTTCCTGCCGCTTGGCCAAGGCCTGCAAACGGCTTTGCTCCAAAGCCTGCCGGCCGGTCTCCAACGCGCTGCTTTGCTGTTCCTGCCGCTGCTGCAATTCCACCAGCAGCTGATTAGCGCGCTCCGTAATGCTGCCCCAATCGGCCAACTCCGCAGTCAACTCTGTTTGCCGCCGCTGCATATGTTCCTGCTCACGCTGGCTGTTCGCCAAAGCATTTTGCAGCTGCGCCAGCTGCTCATTTTTATCCGCCAGATTATCGCGCAAATGGGTTATGTCCTTAACCTTGCCCAGATATTGCAATTCCAATTCTCTATCCGCCGCCGCCAGTTTCTCGCGCCCGGCCGCCAGCGCCTCGCGCTCCTCATTCAGCTGCTGCAAATGTTGTTGCCCCTGCTCATTCTGCTGCTGCAAACGTCCCACGCTGCGTTGCAGTTCCGCCAGCTGATTTTTCTTCTGCAACAAATCGCCGGCATTTTTCTGCCTGCTGCCGCCGGTTATGGAGCCGCCCGGCGAGATAATATCCCCGGCCAGCGTCACAATCTTAAACTGCTGCCGGTGCAGACGCGCCACCTCCGTAGCCACGTCCAAATCCTCAACCAGCAGCGTATTGGCAAACAAAAACTCCACTGCCGGCCGCACCGCCGGCGCGCACTGAATAACCTGCGCACACCGGCCAATAACTCCCGGATAAGCCGCCGCCAAAGCCTGCTCAATTTCCGCATTGGCACGCCATTTCAGGCTAGCCAGCGGCAGAAAAGTGGCTCGGCCCAGCTTTTCCTGCTTCAAATAGGCCACGCAGGCGCGCGCCGCACGGTCGTCCTGCACCACAATATTCTGCAAACCAGCGCCGACAGCCGCTTCCAAAGCCAAACTATACTGCACGTCAGACTCAATCAAGTCCAATACCACGCCTAAAACGCCGGACATCTGCGGCCGCCCCTGCCGCTGGGCGCGCAATACCGCGCGAACGCCGGGATAAAAACCGCTCTTATTTTCCGCCATCTCGGTCAAAATTTTCAGACGCGATTCTTCACTGTTCAATTTCATGCGCACCGCCACAGTGGCTTCATTAGCCTGTACAATGCGCGCTTCAATTTCGTCCAAAGACTGCCCCTGCTGCAAAAGGCTGTCCTTATTCTGCGCCCGGCGCTGCTGCAAATCCGCCAACTCTGCCTGCATCTGTTCCGCCCGGCGGCCGGTTTCCTGATTTTCTCCCTGCAAAGCAGCAATATTCTGCTGAACAGCGGCCAAAGCCTGCTCGCCGTCCGCCAAAGATTTAGCCAGAAACGACTGCTCATTCTGCAAATTGGCCAACTGACTGCTGTTATCCAAAATTTCCTGCCGCGCCTGCTCCTGCTCGGCCTGTAATTCCTCAACCGCATCACGTTGCGCCGCAAAAGCGTCCTCCTGAGCGGCAATCTCCGCCTCCTGCGCCTGCAATTCAGCCGCCGCTTCAGCCGCCGCCTGCTTCAGACGCTCAACCTCTGCCACAAAACCGCTGTCCTGCTGCAAAAGCTGCGAAAGTTCGCCCTGCAAACGCTGAATATTATCCTCCGCCGCCCGGATTTTCTCCTGCCAGAGTTCGCTCTGCGCCTCCGCCTGCTCACGCCCCGTTTTCAGTTCAAAAAGCTGTTGCCGAGCGGCCGTAATCTCTCCCTCAAGCTGGTCATAAGCCAAACGCGCCTGCGCTAAATCTGCCTCCAGACGCAGGCGGCTAGTTTCCGCCGTTTCGGCCAGCTTCTGCGCTTCAGCCAGCGCCGCCGTATTTTCCTGCATAGCCTGCCGATTTTCCGCCATATTCTGCAAAATAAGGTTAATTTCCTGCTTATCAGCGTTTTCCTTAAGCTGCAAATAGGTTTCCGCCCGGCTGCTTTGCTCAGCCAGCGGCGCCAAACGCACCGTTAACTCGCTGATAATATCCCAGATACGGGTTAAATTCTGCTCCGTATCAGCCAGCTTACGCTGGGCGGTCTGTTTTCGGGAGCGATATTTCACAATACCGGCAGCGTCCTCCAAAAGCAGTCGGCGCTCGTCTGCTTTCATATTAACAACTTCCTGAATACGCCCCTGCCCAATCAAAGCCAGTGAATTATTACTAACACCGCTATCCATAAACAATTCCCGAATATCGGCCAGACGGCACTGGCGGCCATTCAACAAATATTCTGACTCGCCGTCCCGATAAGCCCGGCGACAAACTGCCACCGCCGAATATTCCAGCGGCAAAGAACCGTCGGAATTATCAATATTCAAAATTACCTCCGCCATACCCAACGGCTTGCGTTTATCTGAACCGGCAAAGATAATATCCTCCATTTTATGCCCACGCAAGATTTTAGCGCTCTGCTCGCCCAAAACCCAGCGTACCGCATCGGCAATATTGGATTTACCGCTGCCGTTGGGGCCAACAATGCAGGAAATACCGTCCTCAAGCTTAATAACCGTGCGATTGGTAAATGACTTGAAACCGGACAATTCAATACTTTTTAAGTACATAAAACCAAAACTCCATTTTTTTCGTTTTGTGCTAATTTATTTTAATAATTCTTTTTCCGGCTGCCACTTTTGGCGAAAATCCTCGTCCAACAGCAGCTTGTCCACACCGTCTGCCTGCTGCAACAGCAACGCTCCCGGCGACAGATTTTGTGCAGTTGGCAAAGGCTTCAAAGCCAGTTTCGGCGCCAGTCTGGCATAATAAGCCCGGTTTTGCCCTCGCTGTCCCACCGCCGCCGAAATATCACGCCCAACCAGATAAATCGTCTGGGTATGCGGCCAAAGGCGCAACGCCCACAAAATTTTATGCCGCCAATAAAGGCTCTGCACCAAAGCGCCAAAGGCCGGGTGATACGGGCCAGCCAAAACCTGTTCAGCCAACTCGTCGCTGGGCTGCAAACCCATACGAATAACAGTCACCGCGTAATCCTCGGCCAACATTTTCAGCGCCAATGTAATATTAGCCGCTCCCTCCAGCGTCAGGGGCAAATATTCGCCCTGCTGATAATACTGCGCCAAAACTGTACCGCGCAAAACTATCGTGGGATAAATACGCAACATATTCGGCCGCTCGGCCAACAGCCTGCGCGCTCCCTGCCAACATTCCGCCAGACTCTCACCCGGCAACCCCGGCATCAACTGCACACCTGTGCGTAAACCGGCCGTCTGCAACTGCCGCAGGGCCGCCAACGACTGCGCCGCCGTATGACCGCGCCGCGCCTTTTCCAACACCATATCATGCATGGACTGCACGCCCAATTCCACCGTATCAACACCATAATAACGCAAAAGTTCTATAACCTCCGCGTTAATACAATCCGGTCGCGTGGAAACTCGCACCCCGGCCAAACGTCCGGCCGCCAAAGCCTGCCGCGCCGGCTCCAGATAATATTCCTGCCGTTCACGCGGCAAAGCGGTAAAACTGCCACCATAAAAAGCCAACTCATAATCAGCCTGCTGCCCAACCGGCAAATCAGCAATAGCCTGCGCCACCTGTTCGGCCGTTGGCGGCCGCTGACCGGCAATCTTGTGCTGATCGCAAAAAACACATTGCTGTGGACAACCCAAATGCGGAATAAAAAAAGGCAGAATATGCTTTTTTGCCTGCGCCATATTCCACCTCACTTATCTAAATCATATCAATCTCAACCGTGCGCCAGACGCGCCACCCATTCGTCCTGCCGCTGCCAGGCCAGACGCGCCGCCTTTTGCTCCGCTTCTTTTTTGCTGGGGCCGGAAGCCGTGGCCAGCGTTTCCCCACAATAAACCAATGCCACCGTAAAAGTGCGCTGATGCGAAGGCCCAACGGCAGAAAGCAACTGATAGGTAATGTGCCGTTCAGAAAGCGTCTGCACCAGCATTTGCATCAGACCCTTATAATCCTCATAACGGTCACCCACTTTTTCTTCCAGTTCCGTGGTAAAACGAGCCAGCAGAAAAGCCTCCACTTTTTCCTGCCCCTGCGCCAGATACATCGCGCCAATTACCGCTTCAAAAGCGTCGGCCAATATAGAATTGCGGTTCTGCTCACCATTTTTCAGGCTGCCCTTACCCATGAGAATATAATCGCCCAAACCAAGTTCTCGTGCCAAATCTGCCAAAGACCCTTCACAGACCAGCGCCGCCCGGGTTTTGCTCAAATAGCCCTCATCGGCCTGCGGATTGCGCTTAAAAAGTTCCCTGGCCACCACAAAACCCAAAATAGAATCACCCAAAAATTCCAGACGTTGATTATCCTCATCGCCGGGCATTTTTTGCCCCTCAAAATAAGTAGGGTGCGTCAGCGCCTGCTGCAAAAGATGCAGGTCACCCAGCCAGTTCAGTTTTTCCGCCAGCGCTCCCAGCTTGTCTATTCTGCTTTTATTAACACCCTCGGTATTCACAATCAATCTCCATATTTTAATTAATTTTGCCTGTTTAATTATTATTCTTTGCTTTTTTCCTCGATATATTCCACCAGCTGACCAACGGTTTTTATATCGTCAACGTCCTCATCGGCAATTTCAATTTCAAAGGCTTCTTCAATAGCCATAATCATCTGCACCACGTCCAATGAGTCCAAAGCCAATTCTTCAAAGGTTGTGGCCGGAGTCAAATCGCCGAAATCACGCCCAAGTTCCTTTTTAATTGCATTTTGCAATGTCACAATCGTATCCATGTTCTGCATAGCCATATTTATCGCCCCACATTTCTTTTTTACTTGTCATTTTTGCTGAAAAAGCTGGCTGCTTGCTGTTTCATATCCTCAATAAAGCCGCTTTGCTGCAAATTAACTGTCTGCTTAATCGCAGATTGAATTGTTTCCGCGTCAGAACTGCCATGACAAACCAGACTTAAACCGCCCACGCCCAGCAGTGGCGCGCCGCCAATAGCTTTATAATCCAGCATCTGCTTCAAATTCTGCAAGCCCGGCATAATCAGCGCAGCCCCCAAACGGCGTGTCATACTGGCGGAAAGCTCTTTTTTCAACAATCCCATAAAGGTTTTAGCCAAACCCTCAGACGTTTTCAAAACGGCATTTCCAGTAAAACCGTCGGTCACAATTACATTAACATTACCCGACATCAAATCTCTGGCTTCATAATTGCCGATAAAATTCAAGCCGGATTGCTTTAACAGCTGATGCGCCTCCACCAGCTTATCTGTACCCTTATGTTCCTCGGTGCCATTATTCAGCAAACCGATAGTGGGATTTTCCACTTTAAGCAGCGCCTGCGCCGCCACCTTACCCAAAACCGCAAATTGCAAATATTGCTCAACATCAATCTCCAGATTGGCGCCAATATCCAGCAAAATCGAACCGCCAGTAAGCGTGGGAAACACCGTACAAATACCAGGTCGGGTAATACCCGGAATACGCCCCAAAAGCAACAGTGCTGAAGCCATCTGCGCACCGGTACTGCCAGCGGAAATAACCGCGTCAGCCCGACCCTCCTTAACCATTTTGGTAGCCACCCAAATCGAACTGTCACGCTTTTTGCGTAAATTTTCCACCGATTCGTCCATAGCCATCACACTGGCGGCTTCTTCAATCGTTACATTATTGGGCAATGACCCCTCCTGCGGCAGTTTATCCGGTTGTCCCACCAAAATAATCTGTACGTCCGGGTTAGCCGTTGCGGCCTTAACCGCGCCATCAACCAGCGCCTTAGGCGCCAAATCACCGCCCATAGCGTCAATCGCAATTCTTACGCTCAATTTTTCGCCTCCCTAGCGAGCATTTTATATAGAAAACTTTATTTAACTGAAAGCAGACGCGCAAATTCCTCCAGACTGATATTCTGGTCTACATTGCGCCGGTTCAGTTTCAAAGCGTCGCTATTTTTATTAATAGTACCTTTAGATGTCGTCACCGCCACCAAAAAACCATTATTATATAAAGCATCATAACTGGTTTTATTGGCCACGCCATAAGGATAAGCAAAATAATTAATCATAGTGTTAAGTTCTGATTCCAAAATATATTTGGACAGACGCAAATCCTGATTAACCCGGTCCTTATATTCCGCATCGCTCTCACGCCGGTTTTCATTGGTCAAATATTTATGGTCAATGAAAAAACGTCCCAAACCGCCGCCCTGCGTAGCTTGAATCATACCATGGCCGTCATAGCTATGACTGCCAATTTCCACCAGACCGGAATTTTGCATTTCTCGCATCTGGTCAAAACTCAAATGCGGAATGTTCTGTTGCGTCAGGCCGCCGTCGTCAGAAGCTACAATAGAAGAAATAACCACCACGGCAATAGATGCCTTTAAATTATAATCCTGCAAAATCGGATAAGCAAGCGTATAATTACTGGCATAACCGTCGTCAAAAGTAATTATCACTGATTTTTCCGGAAAAGGCAGAGAGTTATGCAAAATCGCCGCCACTTCTGACATCTTAAAGGTATGATAACCATGCTCAGAAAGATAACGCATTTCTTCTGCAAACTGACTGACTGAAATAATCGCATTATTACCGGCATATTTGCCGCTGGCCATCTCGGCGTCCGGCACAAGATGATGATACATCAAAACAACCGCGCCATAATCCTGACTGGCCTGATATTCCGGCACCAGCGGCAGGTTTTGCTCTGCGGTTTCAGAGTTAACAGACACGCCGTAAATTGTATATGATAAATCCGTAAACCAGAAAAAAGCCAGAACTAAAGCAATCAAAACCACTGTTAACAGTGAATATTTATACTTTTCCATAAATGAATTAAACAAATTTCCACCTCCATAACAACTAATGCCCTTATCTAAATTATTTTACCACAAGTTTTTTCACTTTACAACCTTTTTCTATATAAAAAATCAGTCTTAAGAAAAATGTTTTATCAGACAACCTCCTGCGGAGTTGGCCTCATTAAGTGTCTTGCGGTTTCCATTCACTTCATGAATGGATTAGTTCACACTAAATTCGACCTGCCTCCTACGGAGTTGGCCTCATTAAGTGTTCACTAAAAAATAACAGAATTTTGTTATTTAATCTTGACAGGCGACAGAAAATATTGTATAATAGCTGCTATGTTAATAAATGTTACAAAAGTTAAAAGCACCGCCCAATATTCTGAAAGGCTGAAACTGGCCGAGCCAGTGAACGCCGCCGCCTATGGCTATCCGGAATTGGAGCTGGTGGGTGATTTGCAGTTTCAGGGCGTGATTGAAAATGCCGCCCCCTTTTTAGAACTGCATGGTCAGGCCATAGCCAAATTACAGCAAACCTGTTCTCGCTGCCTGGCCAACTTTGAACAGGAATTTATAGTTGAGATTGCCGAAGCTTTTACCAACAAGCAGGAGGCGCTTTCTCCCGATGACGCCTATGAGGTGGCTTTTTTCAGCGGTGATGAAATTGATATTGCGCCTGCCCTGTTGCGCTCGCTGTTGTTGGAGTTGCCCATGCGGCCGCTCTGCCGGCCAGACTGTCAGGGGCTCTGCCAAAATTGTGGCGCAAACCTCAACCAACAGACCTGTTCCTGTAAACATGAGGATATTGACATACGTTTAAGCAAGCTGCAAGCCTTGTTTAAAACCATGAATAACGATAAGGAGGTGTAAAGAATGGGTGTACCAAAGAATAAAACTTCCAAGGCCAATCGCCGCATGAACCGTGCCGGCCGTTACGCTGATTTCACAGCTGCTGCCGTTTCTCTCTGCCCCCAGTGCCATGCATTCAAACTGCCGCATCATGCCTGCCCACAATGCGGATATTATAAGGGGCGTCCGGTAAAGGCTGTTAAGGCCGAGCCAGAAGCTGAATAATTTACGATTAAACTTTGCAAATAATATATTTGCCCTCTGTCTGCCAAACGCAGACGGAGGGCTTTTATTTTTACTGTGTTATTTCACTGCCATGCTGACGCAAAAATTTCAGCAAATTACCGCCCAACAGACGCTCAACCATATCCGCTTTAAAACCAGCCGCCGTCAAAGCATCAGCCAACCGCGGCCAGCTTTGCACGCCAACCAGCCCCCGAGGTAAATTTTCCACCCCATCAAAATCAGACCCCAAACCGACCGCCTCCGCCCCGGCCACATTTACAGCATGCTGAATATGCCGCACAACATCGTTCAAGTCAGCGACATTTTCTACCGCCGACGCCCTCAAAAAAGCCGGAGCCAACGTAACGCCTAACCAGCCGCCGCTTTGCCCCAAAGCGCGCAACTGTTCATCAGTCAGGTTACGCCGGTGCGGACAAAGAGCCGCACAACAGGCATGACTGACAAAAATAGGCTGACGCAACAAAGCAGCAGCCTGCCAAAAGCTTTTGGCCGAAGCATGCGCCAAATCCAGCAAAAAACCGCGTTTTTCCGCATAGCGGATAAAATCACAGCCAGCCGCCGTCAACCCGGTATCCGCCGCCCCCACAGCGTCCGCCCCACAGCCCAGAAAATTATTATTATTCCAGAACAGTCCCAAACTGCGGAACCCCAAACGATATAATTCTTCTGTCGGCGCGGCAAAGCCAAAAGCATTATCAAGCAAATCCAGCCCCTCAACGGCCAATACCAGCTGGGTATTCCGACCACAGCCTGCCTGCCGCCAATCCAGCAACAATTCCAGACCGCCATGCAGTTCCATGGCAATTTGCAGATTTCGACGCAGCCGCCGCAAATGCTGCCAGGCCTGCTCCGGCGGCGCCTGATGCAGAAAAAAAGCCATAAATTGCAGTTTAACCTGCTGACAAAGCCGCGGAAAATCCAAATGGCCCTCCGCCGCCTCCAAACAGCCCAAAGCCAGTTCCAATGAAGTCAGCCTTGTAATCGTATCACAATGCGCGTCGGCGACATATAAGCGTTTTTTATCCGGCATAGCATCTATCCTCTCCAAAAGATATTTCGCTTAATAATCTTATATGCCAGAGAAAAGCGCAAAATGCCGCCCACCCTTTTACTTACCTGTTTTTTTCAGCAGTCTGGCGTATAATTGCGCAACATGCTTTAAGGCGTATTTGTTCGCAGAAAACTCCTGCGGCATGGCGTTATAGGCATTGATATGTTCAACCACCAGCTGCTCCTTAAGCGGCTCGCTGTCCGGCAGTAAATCAAGAATATCCCTCTGCCGCTCCACGGGAGCCAAAAAACGGTTTAACCACAAAACATATTCCACACTGCTTTTATGACAACGGCGAAAATGCAGCCAATGCCCATACTCATGCAACACCACAAAGGCCGCAAAGGCCAGTTCATACCGCTCAATATCCAGCGGCAATAAATCATTAATCATTCGCATATAAGCCATGGTGCTGATATAATTGTTCTGTTGTTCCAAAAAATAAAAGTCGCTGGCGTAAATATCCGGCAGATAAATACCAAGCTCCTGCTGGTCATGAGCCTGCGGCGGCTGACTGCCGCAGGCCAGCCAGGCCTGTAAATCCGCCTGAGAAATAAACTGACAATGCGCTGGGATATACTCCGCCGGCGGCTCTGAGCCGTCCGAAACCGCCCAGGCCGCGGAAACATCATAATCAACAAAATGAAAAGGCGCTTTTTTAGCCAGACCGGCCGCCGCCACAACCGCCGACAAACGCATGGCAACCAACTCTCCTTAATTTTCAGATATTCAGGCAAAATATTTTCAGTTTGGCCCATTCAAACAGTAAAACAGCACAAAAAAGTAATGACACAAACTGCCGGCCAGCACAAACAAATGCCAGACCAGATGCATATAGCGCACTTCTTCCTTACGATAGAAAATAACGCCAATGGTGTAAAACAGACCGCCGGCCAGCACCAAAACAAAACCGGGCAAATCCAGCAGCGCCGCCACCGGTTTGATAGCCGGCAGCACCGACCAGCCAGAAAGCAGATACAGAACCAGAGAAAGTTTATGAAAACGCCGCACACTGACAGCGTTCAAAGTGATACCCAAAACCGCAACCGCCGCATTAATGCCAAAAAGCGTCCAGCCCAGCCAGCCACGCAACAGCCCCAGCGTTACCGGAATGTAAGTACCCAAAATTAAAATAAAAATGGAAGAATGGTCAAAAACCTGCAAAACACGCTTACCCGTTTGATTGGTAATCGAATGATACAGCGTGGAAAATAAATAAAGCAAAATCAGACTTGAACCATACAATGAAGCGCTGACGATACTAAGCGCATCACCGTGCATGGTTGCCCACACAATCAAAATTGGCATGCCGGCAATCGCCAAAAGCGCCCCCAGACCATGAGAAATGGAGTTGGCAATTTCCTCGCCGGGACTTTGCCGATTAAATCTTGCAACATCAGTCGCCATACTATTCACCTACCCTTGCCGCTATTTCCGTCTGGCGAATTAAATCGCCCACAACCTCCGCCGCCAGCAGCAGACCAGCCGCCGAAGGCACAAAAGCCACACTACCCACCGGAGCGCCAGGCTCCGGA
>CANSKT010000070.1 GCA_947647555.1 uncultured Peptococcaceae bacterium
ATTCATCTCAAACAAATACGCTTCCAGCATATCATTATCCATGCTTCAGTCCACCTTTCTTAAATGAACACTTGACTTTTTCGTCTGTTTCACTTCTGAATGAAATAAAGCAATTTAACAATTCCACTAAATTATTCAGAAGCAATGCAGACAAAGCAGAGTTAATTACTCTGCGTTTGCCGGCGCTACCGGCTCGGTCTGCGCGCCTGCTTCCGGCGCCGCGGCTTCGCCAGCCTCACCCTCCGGATCCGCCTGGTCGGGCACCGGGCTGGTTAATTGCTGCCAAGTACTTTCCACCATATCCATACAATTAAAATAGAGGTTAGTCAATCGATTGCTGGGAATACCCAATTCCTCAGCCAATTCATTAATCTGTCCCCAATCGGCTCGCTCATAACACAAAACCAGTTTATAAAGCTTACCGCAGCGCCCCTCATGGTGCAATAATGCTTCTCGAATTTCATCTGGCAGCGGCACCTGCGCCAAAATTTCTTCCAGCGGTGCGTCAATTAAATAATTCAGGGTAGAGAACATACCCATCAAATAAGCGTCACCCTTACTGATTGGCATATTTTGCGCCCATTCCATCAACTCGCTGCAAAAGCTGGCACGCATAAAGGAAAGTTTCAAAAATTCCTCGGAGGCCGGGTCAATCTCATTTTGCTCATTGCTGGCACTCAACAAATAAACCCATTGCTTAAGCTGACCAATACCCAGCGTCATAACTGCCTGACGAATAGTAGTTACGCGGTTGCGCATCGCATAATAAGCAGAGTTGGCAATACGCAGCAAACCATAAGTCAGGGTAGCGTCCATGGAAATAATGTTCTCAATTTCTTCTACATCTGGCATTTCCCGGGTTACGGCCACCATCAAACGGAAGAAGTTACCCTCCAGATAGCCGCTGCTATGCGCACGGGTGGCCAGTGTTTCCGCCACATATGAACCCTCAAGCGCGTCAACATTCAAGTCCAGCGCTTTTTCATACAGGTCCTCATCAACAATTTCTGTTGCCACAACCAACTTACCCATTTTATGCGCCAACTCTATCACATTATAAAGCATGGCGTCGCTGGTTGTGCGGAAATTCAGTTTTATGTAATCAATATCACCCATTAGAGAGATATATCTCGGAACAAACTGAAATTCATTCACCGCAATCTTATAACCTTCTTTGGCATATTGCTGCACAAAATGCATAGCCAAAGGGTGTATGATTACGCTGTCATCAATTTGAATTACCAAACTGGTTTTTTCAAAAAGTCGCGGCGCTTTTTTCATCAAAAGGGTAGTATTGAAAGTCATAAAATTAAGTGAACCCTTTAGTGATTTATCCGCATTTTGTGTCAGAACATTATAAACAGTATCCGCCACTGCAAAATCCCGGGAACCAGACTGTGCTTCTTCAACACCATAAGCCTGGTTTTCACCGTGATACATAATTTCATAACCAATGATTTGCTTGGCAGTATTTTTAATCGGCTGCCGCACAATATATTTACTTCCCATTAATCAGCGCTCCTTACTATTATGCTTTTGGCTTATCGGCTTCTAGCTAACAGATTATCCATAACAGAAACCAGATGACCGATTTCTGGTTTGCTCATCTGCTCATTTGCGCCTAACTCCTTGCCCTTAATCCGCATCTCATCAGTAATCAGAGATGAGAAGATAATTAACGGTATGCGCTTCAACTCAAAGTCATCTTTAACCAGCTTGGTCAGACGATGACCGTCCATCTGCGGCATCTCAATATCTGTAATAATCAAAGCCGCTTCTTCATCAATCCGATTACGCTCCTTAATACCCAGCAGGTGTTCCCAAAGGTCACGCCCATTGCTGAACATGGTCAGATTAGTATAGCCGGCTTTAATCAGAGAATCCTTAATCATTCGAGAAAGCAGAATAGAGTCTTCTGCAATCAAAATGGCGCTGCTATCTCTTTCACGCGGCCCAAGACTGTCGATTTCTGATATCTGGATTGAGGACTCCGGCGCAATCTCCGCCACAATTTTCTCAAAATCCAAAATTGTTACCAAATCATCACCACACTGCGCAATACCAGTGGCCACACTGTCATCACCGCTGCTGATAGTCTTATCCGGCTTTTGAATATCCGTCCAGGAAATACGACGAATACCCACAACAGTATGGACGCGGAACGCGATACTCATATTGTTAAAACTGGTAACAATAAAAATATCTTTGGGATTAAGCTGATTATTCTCCACACCCAAATATTTGGGCAGATTAATAACTGTAATCACCAAATCCCGGGGTTTAAAAATCCCCTCCACCGCCGGGTGAGTATGCGGCATAAATTTAACCGGCTCACAAAGCATAATCTCTAGCACTTTGGCCACATTAATGCCATACAGAACATTTGAAATTGTAAACTCCATAACTTCAATTTCATTTGTGCCGGACTCCAATAGAATTTCGTTTTTTTCTGCGCCCATAAAGACACACCCTCCTCACTAAATCGTCTTAACTGGTTTGCCGTAAGACTGTATTATTGCCTGACCAGTGTCGGCATCGAACGTGAGCGTTCTGGCCACTGAGCCACCAACATCTTCAGCCAATAAACGGATTCCTTCCATTTTCAAAACAGCGTGAACGCTTTCAATGTTGCGCTGGCCAATATTACCCAATGAACCCTTGCCAGATACTTCAAACATTTTAGCGCCCCCGGCCGCCTTGGCGGTTATCCTGCTTTTCATAGCGCCTTTTAGCTGCATGGCTTTCAAGGTTTCCCGAATGCCGGTATCTGCATACTTCAACGGGTTTTTACGCCCAGTTTCCATATTCAGAGGTAACATAATATGCACCAACGCCGCCAACTTAAGTTTGGGATCATAAAGACAAATCCCAATGCAGGAACCAAGCGCATATGTGATGATTTTGCCACCACTAATGATTTTCATGTCAGCAATGCCGACGACCACAGGCTTAGAGCCATTAATCATTCTCAACCCCCAGCTTTCTCAATAGATAATTCAAAGAACGAACATCTGGCGAGAGCAGCAAACGGCAGGGAACCTTGTGGTTGTTAATCATAAAATTTGAACCAATCGTCATCAAATAATCGGTCTGGCCGCCGTACTCTGCCATGGGAACCGCTAATATCGCACCCTGCATGTCAACCGTCATGCTTGGCACAGACAACTCCACCGATATACCGGCCAGGCCGGAAAGTGCATTTATAAAGGTGGAAATCATAATGTTACCTATTTCAATTAAAGCTGACCGCTCCAAATCTTCCATTTGTTCATAGCTGGTCAGTTCCTTATCAAGCATATGGCTCATAATCAGGTTGACGAACTCCAACGGCTGCACAGAAAGCATAATACCGTTAATCTCGCCGCTGATACCAACCAACACGCCAGCCGTAATGGCCTCCGGGCCGCCAATCCAATCAATGGCTTCATTATAGCCCATAATGCGCACCTCCGGCAGAGTTATGCGCACTTCACAGCCCAACATTTGTGATAATGAGGTGGCCGCGTTGCCGGTGCCAATGCTGCCAATTTCCCGTAGGGTGTCAATTTCAATATCGCTTAATTCATCATAATTTTTAACTTTCATAGCCATAATAACATCTCCTCAAGGGTTAATTGGTCACAATATTTAACGTAAATTATTTACGGTTGTTTCTATTTCATCAGAGGCCGAAATCATTTTCAATGAATAGGAAAATGAACGCTGCGCCTCAATCAGTTTGGTTAATTCATAAGCCAAATCCACATTAGATGACTGCAAATGTTTCCAAACCACCTGGCCATCGCCCAGCATCGGCTCGCCGTTTTTCGCAACCGGCACAAAACGATTTTCTCCAACATGCTGCATACCATTGGTATTTTCAAAATCAAAAACACCCACCGGCTGCTGAACATTTTCGTCCTCAACTTCAATCAAACGGCCCTCATTACTAAGTACAAAACGACCAAAACCATCAGAAAGATACCAAACCGCTCTTTCCGTTATCTCATTGCCGTCAGCATCTACCGGGCGCTCCTCGCCCTCCTCATAAGGAACCATAAACTGGGAAAGCATAAAAGAACCGTCCCGGGTGTATGAATACTCGTCTGTGGACGGGTCCCAAAGGCAGAAGAAGCCATTGCCGGCAATCGCATAGTCCTGATTGCGCCCTGTATCCGGCATAGCCTGCCCGGAAAAATTAGTTTCCGCTCCAGACATCACCGCACCGGAGCCTCTTTGCAGGCGAGCGCCGTCCACGCCGTTCATAAAATCATACATCAAAGCTGTAAACACCGGCCTTTTGGCACAAAAACCAACCGTGTTAATATTGGCGATATTGTTGCCCAAAACCCCCATGCGTTTCTGCTGCTGTTCCGCCCCCACGGCGGCTGTGTAAAATGACATATTCATAATTTGTCTGCTCCTTTGTATAGCTTAAACAGCCAGCTTAAAACTGCTTTATAAAATATCTTACAATTTTTATCACATTTATGCGTTATTATATGTTTACATTCTACCCAAATCCGTAGCAGATTTAACCATAACTTCATCGTAAATTTTGGAAAGCTGCGCCGCACTCTGATAGGCGCGCTGGGCGCTTATCATGCGCGTAATCTGCTGCACCCAGTCAACATTGGCACGCTCCACCATGCCGTTACGCACACGCGCATTTTCAGATAACTGCGCTTCACCGTCCGCTTCAAAAAGCCCCATGGCGTTTTTCGGCGGCGCGGCGTCCTCGCCAAAGGTATATACACCAATTCTGGCCATAAAATCGCCATATTGCGAATTAATAGTGCCGTCAGTTGTAACATTCAGCTTATCCGTCATCAAAAAGATAGGCACGCCCTCGGTATCTAAAATCCGGCCAAAACCGGGCAATGTCAAATAACCCTCGTCATCTAAAGTAAAATTACCGGCACGCGTATAGAAGCGCTGGTTATCGCCAGTCATTACAGCAAAATAACCATCGCCCTCAATGGCAAAATCCAAGGCGTTACCGGTAATATCAAAACCCTCCTGGGAATAATCGGTGTAAAGCTGACTGGGCGCAGTAATATAGCTTTGGTTGCCCAAATCAACATATTGCTTATCTTTATTACCAACCCTGGTCCACATAACATCATCAAAAGTTACGGCCGTAAAGGTATCAGTCTTATAACCACTGGTAGACACATTAGCCATATTATTGGAAATAACATTCAAATTACGGCCATGCGTTAACATTGCAGAGGTAAGATTATAAAATCCTTTATACATTTTTATTATCCTCTCATTTTTAACTCTTGAATATCTCTTTCACAAAAAAGTCGTTTATATAATATTAAACATTTTTTCTTTTATTCCTGCATATTCTGACAACTTATTGAATTTCAAGTTATTCCTGTATATATTCAGCCATTTTATCGCGTAATTTCCGCAACGCCTTGGTATGAATTTGTGATACTCTGACCGGGCTGACCTCCAAAATCGCCGCTATTTCCACTCGTTTCAAATCATGCTCATGATACAGTGAAAGCACAAGCTGTTCTTTTTCCTCCAAAGACTCAATCGCAGTCGCCAACTGCTGCACCAACTCATTGTGCTGCAATTCATCTTCCGGATTGGCGGTTCGGCCTTGCACCCAATGCTCACAGTTTTTATCTAAAACTTCCTCCAGAGAAATAATGTTGCGCGTAAAGGAAATCGCCAGCGCCCGTCGATACTGCGCCAAACTCAGGTGCAGATAATCCGCCACTTCCTGCTCAGAAGGGTCGCGCCCCAACTGATTGGTCAACTCCAGCGCGGCCTGTTCAATCTGCTGCACCCTCTTGCGTACAGATGCGGCCACCCAATCCTGCTTTTTGGCATAATCAATTATCATACCCCGAATTCGGATAGAAGCATAAGTGGAAAAGCCGCCCTTGGCCGGGTCATACTTCTCAACTGTATCGGCCAATGTAATCAGCCCTTCATTAATTATATCATCAAGCTGGGCAAAATTGGCATACACATCTTGCAGACGCAAAGCAATACTTTTTATCATACCGCTGTATCGCAGAACAATTTCCCACTTAATATCTTCACGCCGTGTCTGGAAAAATTCCTGAAACAATTCCTCTGTGCTGAGAGTAGCCAAATCATCAGAAGCGTCCGTACTCATAAGCCCACCGCCTTTTTACCAGGCGCCGCCGATTGAATGGAGATATTACCCAGCGCCTGAATCTGCGCCGAACCCACAATCTCATTAAAAGCCAGCACACACAGATTGGGGAAATACTGCCGCAGCAAACGGCTCATATAAATACGAATAACCTGGCTGGTCAACAGAACCGGTGTGCTGCCCAAATCCGCAAATTTTGGTATAGTTTCCGCAATTTGTGAAATTATCGGCTGCAAAAGTTCCGGCCCCATGGAAAGATAAATGCCATGCTCGTTCTTTGTCAAAGATGCAACCACCCGACGCTCCACATCGGAATCCAGCGTGATAACGCGCAGCTGGCCATTATCACAGAAACGCCTGGTAATTGTGCGGCTCAAAGCGCCGCGCACACTTTCAGTAATCAAATCCGGGTCGCGCGTGGAATTCATCGCATCTACAATCGTTTCCACAATCGTTACCATATCGCGAATGGGAATACCCTCCATCAACAGGTTACGCAGGATTTTTTCCAAGAGTGCATAGGAAACGATTGCCGGGCAAGCTTCCTCGGCCAACTCCGGCGCCGTTTTCTTCATGTTATCCACCAGCTGTATCGTTTCAGAACGCGTCAGCAACTCATAGGCATGCTGTTTAATCGTTTCTGAAAGGTGAGTTAACATTACGGAAAGTGGGTCAATTACCGTGTAGCCATAAATCTCGGCCATTTCCTTATTTTCTGGCAAAATCCAGCGCGAGGGTATGCCATAAGCCGGTTCAATCGTTTCAATACCGTCAATTTCGCCCAGGGGGTTGGCCGGCTCCAAAGCTAAATAATAATCAACCAGAATTTCACCCTTGGTAACTTCCTCGCCCTTAATACGAATTATATATTGATTGGTGCCCAGCATGGAACCGTCATGCAGACGCACCGTGGGAATAACAAAACCCATTTCCTGCGCGTATTGCCGCCGAAAAATAACGATACGGTTAATCAGCTTGCCGCCGCTGCTCTCATCAACCAGCGGTATCAGGCTATAACCAACCTCCATTTCAATCGGTTCTACACGTAGCAGCGAATAAACATTGCTGATATCCTTGTAATAGTCAGTTTCGGTCGGCGGTTCTGGTGGCGGCGCTTCCGCTTCGGCCTGCATTTCAGCCGCCTGCATCGCCACCTGCATTTTCATGCCACGGTTGACGTATGAACCCAACGCAAACAGAATAACTGCTACAATCAAAAGCGGAATATGCGGAGTGTTTGGCATTGCCGCCAAAAATATCAACGCCGCCCCGGCCACCATAATCGCCCGGGGCTGTGAGCCAAACTGCCGCAACACGTCTGTATTCAAACTGCCCTCTGATACCGAACGGGTAACAATCATGCCGGTTGCCGTGGAAATCATCAAGGCCGGCAGCTGGGAAACCAGACCATCACCAATCGTAGCCGTGGAATAAACCTGCAAAACAGTACCAAAATCACTGCCGCCCTGCACCATACCGATAATAATACCAGCAACCAGGTTAATCAGCGTAATAATGATGGACATAATGGCGTCGCCCTTAACAATCTTGGTTGCACCGTCCATAGCACCGTAAAAATCGGCTTCTTTCTGGATTTTTTCCCGGCGCTGACGTGCACCCTGCTCGTCAATCAGTCCCGTATTCAAATCCGCGTCAATAGCCATCTGCTTACCAGGCATCGCGTCCAACGTAAAACGGGCGGCAACTTCGGCCACGCGCTCCGCGCCTTTGGTAATAACAATAAACTGAACTAAAACAATAATGATAAAGATAATGATACCAATAACCACATTGCCGCCGGTAATCAGCGTACCAAATGATAAAATAACATCGCCGGCATAACCGCCGTTAGAAAGAATTAAACGCGTAGACGATACGTTCATACCTAGTCGGAAAAGCGTTGTTATTAACAGCAGCGAGGGGAAAATGGAAAATTCCAGCGCTTCACTAATATTCATCGTCACCAACAAAATCATAATCGAAAGTGAAATGTTGATAACCAGCAACACGTCCAACAACATCGGCGGTAATGGCAAAATCAGGAAAAGCACAATGATAACGACAAACAGCGAAATAGCATTATTGATTAGTCGCTTCATTATGTTTCCCCCTCTGTTTAAGATATTGACAATACAGAGTTAATCTGTACTATTTTTTTTACTTAATTTCTCCTATTTTATATAATGCCTGGCTTTTTAACCGGTCGACACTGCCAGTGACAACGCCGCCTCCAATTCATTCAGCATGAGCGATTCCACACCCAACAAAAATTCACTGAACGGCGATATCATCAACAACAGCATAACCAGACCAATCAAAACTTTTAATTCAATATTAATCGCAAATACATTAATTTGTGGAATTACTTTCATTAATATACCCATGCCAACCTGACCCATTAGTTCCATGGCCAAAATTGGCAGACAAAGCTTTACGGAAAGCAATGCGCACTCGGCAAAAAGCGTCACGGCCTTATTAGCCACCGCTTCGCCAAAAGCTGCCTGACCAAACGGAACCAAATCACCGGAAGTCAACATGATACGCAACAGTGTTTGATGACCATTAGCCACCAAAAACAACAGCAACATCATCAAATTAAGCAGACTAGCCGTTGTTGTTCGCTGTGACTGCGTACTGGAATCATAGGTGCTGGCCATGCTCATGCCCATTTGTGTGTCGATAACCTCACCGGCCTGTTCCGGAATATAGAAGAAAAAGTGCATAATAACCGCCAAAAGGAAACCTATGCTAAGTTCCAAAAAGGCGCGCACTGAAAATTCTATTATGGTATTTGGTACAGGCACCGCTTCTCCCTGATAGGCTGAAGCCACCACCACCGTCAGCAGCATGGCAAAACCAGCCTTATAAACGCCCGGCAGATTAGTGCGCCCAAAAAGTGGGTTTAACATCACAAAACCAGACATTCGCATCAGAATGTATAAAAAGAGCGTCAAGCTTCCCCAGTCCACCATTGCTTACAGCGCCCTCATAAGTTCAAATAATTTCAACGAAAATTCCTGCAAGGTCGTCAACATCCAACTGCCGCCAACCATCATGAAAAGCACCACCACCAGCAACTTAAACACAAAAGCAATCGTCTGTTCATGAATTTGCGTAACAGCCTGCAAAATGGCTGTAAAAACGCCAACCGTCATACTCATCAGCAAAAGCGGAGCACCCAAACGTATAGCCACGCCCACACCATCGCGGAAAATATCCGCAACCTGTGCCACGTCCATTTATTTTCCTCCTTGTCTGTAAACTAAGGGCAACGCTAACGGAAACCCTGAACCAAAGTGGAAAACACCAATTCCCAACCATTAAGCGTAATAAACAGCAAAAGCTTAAAGGGTGTGGAAATCATTGATGGCGGCAGCATAATCATGCCCATCGACATCAATGTGGAAGAAACAATAATATCAATCAGCAGGAACGGAATATAAAGATAGAAACCAATCTGGAAAGCCGTTTTTAACTCGCTGGTTACAAAAGCCGGCGTAACCACCGTCAGCGGCAGTTCCATAATCGCTTCTTCTTCGGTGGGCATCGTTATACCGGCCAGCTCACAATACATTTGTAAGGAGCTGGGCTCGGTCTGGTGCAACATAAAATCTTTCATCGGCACCACGGCCCGGGTAAAAAACTCTTCCTGCGTGATTTCTTCATTTATATAGGGAGTGTAAGCCTGCGTTTGAATTTCCCCGATTGTCGGCCCCATTGTAAACAAAGTCAAAAACAGAGCAATGCCAATCAACACCATATTAGGCGGTGTTTGCTGTGTACCAATAGCGCTGCGCAGAAAAGAAAGTGTGACAACGTACCGTGTGAATGAGGTCATCATCACAACTATGAAAGGCAACAGGCTAATAAGCGTAATCAGGAAAATAAATTCCAACGCCTGTAAACCGTCGCCATTTATATTGATAAAGCTACCCAACGTCCGCTCACGCTCATTTCTTTGTAGACATATGCAACAGCTTCCGGAAATCTGCTGTGGTTCCCTCTGGTGGTTGCCGCAGCCAGGGTTCTGCTTCTGCCTCGGTCAATTCAGCCAGCAAACTAACGCCGCCCTGGGCCGCACCCAACAAAAGACAGCGATCATGCAGACGTACCAAAAGCAAACGCTCACCACGGCTAACCGGAATTTGCCGCAGCACACAAAGTTCATTGGCATTTTGCCCGGCCATAAGCCCCGGCAAGCCGGTCACCCCCTGGCGAGCAATCAGACTGGTCACCCACCAGGCCATAACCAATATAACGATTACTGCCAGCAGCATACCCAGAACAGAACCAATTTCACCAAGCATCTTACGGATTGCCTACAATAGAGGTTACAGTTTTCAAAATTCTCTCCGGCTTAAAGGGTTTAACAATAAAATCCTTGGCGCCGGACTGAATAGCTTCAATAACCATAGCCTCCTGGCCCATAGCTGAACACATAACCACATTGGCGCTGCCATTTTTAGCGCGGATTGCTTTCAAAGCCTCCAGACCGTCCATATTAGGCATGGTAATATCCATAATCACCAAATCCGGGCTGATTTCAGTGTATTTCTCCACCGCATCAGCACCATCAACCGCCTCATAAAGGTCATTGTACCCATTTTTGCTCAAGGTATCCCTAACCACCTTACGCATAAAAGCTGCATCATCAACCAATAAAAATTTTGCCATCGTTAATCGTCCTCGTTTCTTTGATTTTCAGAAAGCTTAAAATTTAGTGTAAAATAATCAGCAT
>CANSKT010000071.1 GCA_947647555.1 uncultured Peptococcaceae bacterium
GAGAAATCCGGTTGACGTTATACGGAGTAAAGGAAAATTTAATCGTATTCAAATCCGCGATAACCTCCGGCCGCCCCAAAGCCAGCCCCACCCGGGCGCCGGCAAGAGAACGGCTTTTGGAAAGCGTCTGCACAATCAGCAGGTTCTCATATTTCGGCAGCAGCGCCGCCGCACTCTCGCCGCCAAAATCCACATAAGCTTCGTCAATAATCACCATATCATCAGGATGCGCCTGCAAAATCTGCTCCAGCGCCGTCAACGGCAAATTTTTACCGGTTATCGCGTTGGGATTAGCCAAGACCACCATTTCCGGGCGCTCTGGCTGTAAATAATCGGCCGGCTGAATATTAAAATCCGCGTCCAGCGGTATAATACGCGTTTTCAGACCATACAAAGCCGCATAAACACTGTAAAAAGCATAGGTAACATCGGGAAAAGCCACCTGCCGTCCCTTGCCAAAGGCCAGAAAGGCCAGCGCCAAAACCTCGTCGGAGCCGTTGCCCAGATAAACATTTTCCGGCTGCAAGCCATAAAAAGCAGCAATCTCCCGGCGCGGCTCCTGCGCTTCCGGGTCGCTGTAAAGCCGCAGCTGTCCGGCCGGTTTATCCGCCAAATCTCGCATCAACTCTCGCACTGCCGGGGCCGGCGGATAGGGATTTTCATTGGTGTTCAGCTTGATATAAGCCGGCGCGCCAGCGCCCGGCTGTGGCTGTTCACCCGGCGTATAAGGCACCAGCCCGGCCAGTTCCGCGCTTAAAAATCTGCTCATTGCCGCTCCTCCTCTGCAAAGCGAATAGCCACACTGCGCGCATGCGCCTGCAAGCCCTCGCGCTCGGCAAAATCCTCAATCCGCCCGGCCACTTTAGCCAACGCCGGCTTGGGATAATAAATAAAGCTGCTCTTTTTCACAAAATCGTCCACGGAAAGCGGACTGGAGAAACGCGCCGTGCCGCTGGTGGGCAAAGTATGGTTGGGTCCGGCCCAATAATCGCCCAAAGCCTCCGGCACATTCTTGCCCAGAAAGATAGAACCAGCGTTCTGGATAGCGTCCAACAGCGCAAAAGGCTCGTCCACACAAACCTCCAAATGCTCCGGTGCAATAATATTGGCCGCCGCCACCGCTTTTTCCATACTTTCCGCCAAAATAATCTTGCCATTAGTTTCAATGCTGCACCGGGCAATCTCCTCCCGGGGCAGCAGCGCCAGCTGACGCTCCAACTCCATGCTGACCGCATCAGCCAGCCGCTGGCTGGTAGTAATCAGAACCGCCGTCGCCAGCTTATCATGCTCGGCCTGACTCAGCATATCCGCCGCCACATAAGCCGGATTGCAGGTGCCGTCCGCCAGAACCAGAATTTCACTGGGGCCGGCAATCATATCAATATCCACCAGCCCAAAAACCTTGCGCTTGGCCGTGGCGACAAAAATGTTACCCGGCCCCACGATTTTATCCACCTTAGGCACGCTCTCCGTGCCATAAGCCAGCGCCGCAATCGCCTGCGCACCGCCCACCTTGAAAATACGATTTACCCCGGCCACCTTTGCCGCCGCCAAAATCGGCGCCGCCACCTGACCCTCGGCATTAGGCGGCGTAGTCATCACAATTTCCTTAACCCCGGCCAGCCGAGCCGGCACGGCATTCATCAAAACGCTGCTGGGATAACTGGCCGTACCGCCCGGCACATAAAGGCCGGCGCGCTCCACCGCCGTATATTTCTGCCCTAGCACAATGCCGCCCTCCTGCGTCAGCACAAAATTTTTCGGCACCTGCTGGCTATGAAACCGGCTGATATTATCGCGCGCCTGTTCCAGCGTGGCAATAAACTCCGCGTCCAGGCTGTCCATAGCTGCGGCAATTTCCGCCTCGCTGACCTGCAAACTCTCCAGCTGCGCCTTGTCGAAACGCGCCTCATATTCCAACAGCGCCTTATCGCCCTCGACACGTACCCGGCCGATTATCTCATCAACCACCGCTTCAACGTCCTTTTCCTCGCGAATATCGCGGTTCAAAATATCCTGAACGGCAATTTCTGCCAGTTTATACTGTTTAATCATTATTCCAGCCCCCCACTTTTTATTTTAGCCGCCAATTTGGTCAGCATAGGTTCAATTTCCGTATTCTTAAATTTATAAGCGGCTTTATTCGCGATAAAACGCGCGCTGATTGGCACAATCTCGGTTAAAACCTGCAAATTATTCTCGCGCAGAGTTTTGCCGCTCTCAACAATATCAACAATCACATCGGACAAGCCCAAAATCGGCGCCAGTTCAATACTGCCGTTCAACTTAATAATCTCAATTTCCCGGTTCACTGACGCATAATAGCCTTTGGCAATATTGACAAACTTGGTAGCCACGCGCAAACGGCGCTCCATATCCTCACGATAATTCTGCGGCCCGGCCACGCAAACCCGACATTTTCCCAAATGCAAATCCAGCAGTTCATAAACATCAGCCCGATTTTCCAGCAAAATATCCTTGCCAACAATACCCACGTCAGCCGCCCCATGCTCAACATAAATCGCCACATCACTGGGCTTAACCAGAAAATAACGCACACCGGTCTGCTCATTGGCAAAAACCAGCTGTCGATTATCCAAATAAATATCGCGGCAGGCATAACCCACGCTGTCCAAAAGTTCATACACCTGGTCGCCCAAACGACCTTTAGGCAGGGCAATATTTAACATTCCTTTAATCCCTCCCCCTCGCAATACAGCAAATGCCGCCGAGCGCGCAGTTCTGCCGGCCATTCCGCCGCCACGCGCACACTCTGCCCCTCTGCCGTCAAACCGCGCACCGCCGCCAGCAAACCGCCAATATCCGCGCCGGCCTGCGGCTCCAGCCAAACGTCAACGTCAAATTCCCGTGGCGGCAGTGGCAAACGCTCCAATTCGTCCAGATAAACCGCAAAACCAATCGCCCCCAAATCATGCCCCAGTTTATACATCATGCTGTCATAGCGGCCGCCAGATAACACTGGCCGCGGCAGACCGTCCAAATAGCCGCTGAACAGAATACCGTCATAAAATTCCGTCGCATTCAACAGACTGAAATCCAGCCGAATATGCTGCTGGGCCTCATTATCCAACGCCTGATAAACTTCCTGCAATTCCTGCAAAGCAATTTGCATTTTCTTACCGCTGCAAATAGTTTCTGCACGCTGCAAAACTTCCGGCGCTGGCCCAGCTAAATCGGCCAGACAAAGCAAGCGCTGCTTATCCGCGCCAGACAAGCCCATATCCTGCATCACGACCTGCAAACGATGCGGACTTTTCGCTGCCAGACAGTCGATGACCTCCTCGCGCTCATTGGGCAGCAACTCCAGCTTTTCCAGCAAACCCATCACAAAGCCCATATGCCCCAGTTCCAGAATATAATCCCGAGGCTTCTCGGCCGCCACACATTCAGCGCAGGCCTGCAAAGATTTTTGCGCCAAAAGAACCGTTTCCGCCAAAGCATAAGCGTCAACCCGACCCATAAACTCCAGCCCCATCTGGTTAATTTCCTTAAAGGTATTACTTTCCTTGCTTTCACGATAAACCTTTTCTATATAATAAGCCTTGGCCGTTTCATTTTCATGCGCATTTTTAATAATGCTCAAAGTAACGTCTGGCCGCAAAGCCAGCAGCCGACCGTCCAAATCCGTGAAACTCAAAATTTTTTCGGCGCTCAAAAAACTTTTATACTGCAAATACAAGCTGTATTCTTCAAAGTTACTGACCTTATACTTACGATAACCAAAAAGTTCATACAAACTGCGCAAAGCCAACATAACTTTATCCTCTGGCCGACGCATTGTAAAATTCAAATCCATTTTTTCATCTTCTTCCCCTGCATAATTATATAATAAAATTTTCGCCCACACAACCGTTTTATTAGCAAACTATCATTTTACTTTATCACACTAAATCAACAAAGTAAATTATAACACATAAAAAAGAAAAAAGCCATACCTCTTGGCAAATTTTTTTAATTTTTTTGTATATCAACAATAATATCAGCGCAAATTTCTTCAGCTTAAAGTAAAAAAACTCCCACTAAACGTATTAAAAGTGGAATTTTTTTTATTATTGTTCCGTTATTATATGAAATTAAAAATCCGAACCCATAGCCGATTGGCGTTAGGTTCGGATTATATTGTTCTGGCAGGGGCACTAGGACTCGAACCTGCAAATATAATATTTTACAACAAATTTTCTAAAGCAATAAGCACTTCTAACAGGCCTTTTTCTGTTCTATATAAATTAACTATAACATACAAAATTAAAAAAGTGTGTTATAAAGTGGGTTATTTAACATTATCTATTTTATTCTTATAGAAGTTCCATTAAGTTTTATTTTATCATAAAAAGCAATACTTACAAATAATAAAATACATAACTAAAAAATATAATACCTGTTGACTATCAACTATTAGCCGGGATTAAATTTTATATGTATGTAATTAAACATTTCTCTTGCTAAAATCAACATAATTTATTAAAATATAATTAAGATTCTCATTATTCCGCCATGTATAAATTATAAAAAATATTACCCTAGTTAAGAAAGAAATTATATAATGAATATTAAAAACGATATAACAATACATGAAAATGAACTAGTTTATTCTACCCTGAGAAACGAACTTATTGTAATTGAAGAAATGCAAAGAAATATGTACATATATATGTATTCAATTTTTGCTGTCTTATATGCTGTAGGTGTACAATTTGGAAATATCTTTTTTCTATTAACATACATTGTATTAATTCCATTCCAATGCAAAATAGATTTATATAACTGGTCTATTACAAAAATGTCTATTTATATTCGCGTATTTTTTGAAGAAAAACGAAACGACATTCATTGGGAATCTTTGCAAACATATCCTCTTCTAATGCGTGAAGAAAAATATAAAAAAGGAACCATTGCTGGAATATTAAGCCAATATGATACAGCTTTATTAGGTTGTTTAGCAATGATATCATTTATTGTTATGGAATTAAAAAAATTTTTTTCTTATTCTGAAAATACTATAATCATTAGCTGTTCTAAAGAGTCTTTAATTATTAGTTGTTGTCTTATTATTATTTCTGTTGTTTTAGCTTTCTACACTATCGTTATCACAAAACAATCTTTTCCTAAAAAAGATATTGAAGCTTTTAATATTATTGAACGATATAAAAATGACCTTGAATCCGGTCATTTGCCTAGTGAATATAGAATAAATTAAATAAAATATTAAAATATACACATACTGTCTTTAGTCACTATCATTATGCTGTGTCTTATCACGCAGAAAAAACCTATCCTTATTAAGAACAAAAGTAATAGTATAGTTTAACATATCTACAAACCTTTGATGTACTCGTTGATATATTTTTATACCATAATATTGTCCATAAACAATCTGCTCCAACGTAAATATATCATTGTTTGTATTTGTTTCATCTTGATTTTCCTGACTACAACAAGAATATACTTTATCAAAATTTTCATATCTTACCAAATGTTTTTTAGGTTTTATTCCTTCAACTTGATAACCTAATTTTTGTGCTAGTTTTATGCACTCAGGTTGAAAAGTATAGACAAAATCATATCCTTTTAACATATTATTTGGAATACTATACATTCTTTGAGCGTAAAATATTATGCCTGTTTTATTTTGCCCTTGTATTCTTACGGTTATAAAAGGATTTTCTATTGTATTAGTTATATGAAAAATTGTAGCACTATCCTCTGGCAACAACTCAATATAACGTACTCCACGCATAATATTAAAATTCTCATTGTACTCCCACAATGTATGTGTTTTATTTACTCCTCTATTGATAAATGGACCATCTGTTAATATAAGCCTAATATTTACATTATAAAGATATTGTTTATATGGAACCATTATCCAATAACGAACTCTTAACTTATTTTCATTATTGTATACTATATTATTTGCAAAAAGAATTGGATTAACAGGAATAAGTAACTTTGAAAGAAATGATCCCGTCCAAGCAACAAAAAGCACATTACGAAAAATCGTTTCAAATATAACAAGATTTCTGGAAATATTGGTACCACTTTCAAGTCCCCAGAAAATATAAACACTATTATACCATGGAAAATCAATACCTAATATGCGATACAAGAAATAAAAAAATATAATAATAATTAAAGCAACTATTAAATATAATAATGTATACATTAACATTCTAAAAAATTTCTTAAATAACTGCTTTGCAATCCACATAATAAATTCACCATGATTTATAAAAACAAAAAAATTTATTCTTCTAAATAATATAATAAAATTCTAAACTTATTTTTCAAAAAATGCAATACTATATTTGTTTCTTTTGATTAATTTCTAAATAAAAAGTGCGCCAACAGTCATAAAAACTGTCAGCACACTTTTTATCCTTTTTTCAACATTTTTTGCAAACCGGAACTCTGGTTCCTGTTCAATCAAATAATTTTCCTTTATCATAATAAAAAAGGAAATGAGTGCAATGGAAACAGAAGAAAGCAAGGCATTATTGAACAATAAGAGGTTTGCAGAGATTGTAAAAATATCTAATTTTACACAAGAGGAATTTGCCGAAGAAATCGGCATTTCAGATAGATATGTACGTACTTTAATGCGCGAAAATAAAAAAGTATCAGTAGACCTGGCATATAAAATAAGCATATTGGCCAACTGTTCGATTGAAAGCATGTTGATTATAGAAAACAAAGAAGACGAATAAAAAAAGCGGCAGCAACTCACACCAAAGTAGTTACTGCCACTTTTCTTTTTTATTTCACGGCCACAACCGGAACCCCGACTTTACCGTCATAGCCAATATCAATCCGGCCGTCTCTCAAATCCTGCAACATAACATAATTATGCCCACCCTTTTCAATGGCCGTAACCTGCTTGTCCACGCCATTCAGACGGATTTTAATCTTCTTCTCCACTTCATCACCTCCCAATCTCTCCCTGATGAACGCCAGAGGGTCAATGCTGGTCGGATAGTGATACGCTCCCTTATGTACCTCCAAATGCAGGTGCTTACCAGTCACATTACCAGTCGCCCCCTCAATACCCAGGACCGTATCCTCGTCAACTTTCATGCCCAGCTTAACATAAACCGTCCGCATATGCGCATACAAAGTTATGTAGCCGTCATTGTGCTGCACATAAACACAGTTGCCATAACTGCCAGTACTGGTTACTTTCAGCACATAACCCTCATAAAGTGGATAAATTAAACCGTCACCGCCATAGTTAGCAGACAGAAAATCCTGTCCACTGTGATAGCCACACTTCCAGTATTTGCCTTTACTGCCATAACGGGTACCTAAACGGTATTTGTTAAACGGATAACGCATTTACCTACCCTCCCGATTGCTGTCAGCCTCAGTTTTCTTCTTCAAAACCTCAATGGCCTGTAAAATAACTGCCGGCATCGGCACCCCCATTAAACCGGCATTTTCTACAATACTAATTGTTTCATTGACAATAAAAGCAATAACCACACCATCACGAATAAAATTGCTGCCCATAATCAAATCCAACCGGCAGGCTACCAGCACCACCAACAGCGTAACACCCTTGCGACACAAGCCTTGCCAGCCTGCTCCGCTCTCCAAAGCGCCACTTTTCGTCTTACCAGAATTATGGAACACACCAGCCACAATCAAGCCAGTAATGTAATCCACCGCCATAAACAGCAGCAGTGTTACAATAGCCGCGTCCCAACCACCAAAAAGGGCAGCTAAACTGCTGCCCAGAACTCCAATCATCGCGCAAATTGTTTCTTTCATAATTAACACTCCTTTCTATCTGAATACCACTTTAACAATGTTTTCTGTCACTCTGGCAATCACCCGATAAGTCTGGCAGGGGATATATTGCTCCGCCGCCGTGGCAATACCGCTGTCCGCACACTGACAAAAGCCGTTAACCTGACAGCTACCGTCATCACGCACCGCCAAAACACCAACCATGCCAATGGCCGACCATTCCGGCCGGTCTTTGCGCTCAATATACTTTCGCTTTGGGTCATAATCCGGATTTGCTTTATAATCCCAACCCTTGATAACCTCGCCGGTTGCCACTTCCTCGATTTCAATACGGATTTCGCCGGTAGGATTGCCGGCCTCGTCCAAAACAGGTACCTCTTTGGTACGCATTTCGGTTGCCGGCGTCTCCACCTCGACTATCTTAAAGCGGCCAAATTCGTCATGTTCCCAACGCCCCAGCCAATCCTCATCAGCATTACCAATAATGCAGGGGTTAGCGGATACAATGCCCAAAATGTAATCCCCGTTATTGGCTTTGCGTATCTTCTCGCACTCCATGGTAACAAAAAAGCCAACCCTATCTTCATTGTCTGGGTTAGCGTCCAGCCATTCAAAATATTCGGCATAGTCTGCGCCTGATGTGTTAAATGTAGACAGACCATATGTTTGACCGGTATAGGTAACACGGAAAGCATTGCTTCTGCTATCTTTTTCAACGCCATTACCAATAACAAATACATCACCTACTTTAGAAAATGAATTGCCGCCATTTGCCGTTTCTCTACTATATTTACCACATGCATGACTAGCATAATTACTTGCTGTAGTACTAAACCCCTCAGCATGAGAATAATACCCACTTGCTGTAGTATCACGCCCCTCAGCATGAGAAGCTTGCCCACTTGCTGTAGTATGATTCCCCTCAGCATGAGAAGCTTGCTCACTTGCTGTAGCACCAGTCCCCTCGGCATGAGAATATTCTCCACTTGCTGTAGCAAAATTCCCCTCAGCATGAGAAGCTTGCTCACTTGCTGTAGCAAAAAGCCCCTCAGCATGAGAAAAAAGTCCACTTGCTGTAGCATTACTCCCCTCGGCAGTAGCTTTACCCCCAATAGTTGTCCCTGCCTTTTGTCCCACTCTCACATAACCACTATCGTTGCCTAAACCGCCCCGGGCAATCGGCAAAATTCCTGATGTGATATTAGCCGCTGAATGATTATGTGCTGTGGGAGCCATACTGCTGGGAAAATCCGTTATTTGACTTTTGGTATGCGAATGACTGGCCGCTGCTGCTCCAATCTGCGCCGCTGTATGGCCGTGATTGCTGGCTGCTGCACCCAAATCCGCCAAACTGGGCTTCGGGTGTACATGGTCGCCTCGGGCAAAACCGACCTCTTTACCAGCTGAAGCCGTTCCCAGCGCCTGGGGAACGGTGGTGCTGGCCGCATTGGCCGTGGCCTTGGCGGCTATGCCGTCCAATTTACTTTTATCCGCCGCCACCATAAAACCGGCCGCCTGTGCTGTGGCCGCATTGTGGCCATGATTAGCCGCTGCTGCTCCCACCTGCGACGCCGCATGCGTATGATTACTGGCGGCTTTGCCGTTTAAGGCTGTATTAATCGTATTAAATGTATTGGCAATATTCTGTAATGCCACCTGCATACTGTCACCGTCCGCCTTATCGTCAGCCAGCAGCTTAACCGCATGAATATTGCTGATTAACTGCACTAACAGAGGATTAAAAACGCTGCTGGCACTGGCCGGGTCGCTATCCTGCAAAGCCCTAATATTTGGGTCATATACCGGGTTTTCCGGAATAGGATAATTTTGTTCTGCCATTTATTTACCCCCTTTAGAACTCATCATCAAATGTAAAGATAAAGGCAACACCCTCATCTTTGCCCTTGGCCAGCATATTACGAATAGCGCACAAATTGCCCTCGCTGTCCACCAAGGCCGCCTCGCTTATCTGCGCTCCGGCCAAATCCGCCGCCGGAATGGTCACTGTATAGCGCGCTGTAGTGCTGACTGGGTATTCCACTTTGTCAATCGGATAACGGCCAATCTCATGCGCCAAAGCCTCCTGACTGCCCACCGGCTGCAATACACCGCCCTCCGCATCCACACCGCCATCGCCAAAAGCCACCTCGCATATCGGCGCTAAAGTATCTATCGCACCGCTAGTAATCTTGCAAAGCTGCTCTCTGCGATAATTGGTAATAATCGTATTTGCCATTTTTTATATTTCCTCCTCTATAATAGCCGCATTCAATTTTTTACTGCTATCCAACTTAAAAGCCCCATTCAGCTGCCACATCGTATCCTTAACAAAATTTTCGCCGGCCATGGAGCCGCCTCTTTCTGCAAAGCTGCTGTTTAAGCCCAGACTTTTGCTTTCCACTCTGCTCGAATTGCAAAACCTCCCGGTCAGACTTACACCCGGCCAACCGCCACAGTTTCGGTTTGCCAAAGCAATACCGGGCATAAACAGCTTTTCACTATGCATTTTCTGCTGCTCCAGCCATGATATATGCAGGCCAAAACTGCGCATTATAACTCCCCTGAATGTGCTGTTCAGTTTCCAACTGCCGTCTAATCTGCGCCGGCCATTTAACAAGATTACATCGTTTGGCTGATTGCTGAAATAAAACGACATTTTTAAGCTGATTGGCTGAAATTGCTCCAGAGTTTGAAAAATTACCGGTTTAGCTGTCATAGCCGTTTCCAGCAGCATATTAGCCGGCCTGACCGGCGCCAAAACCTCCACAATCTCCCTTAGCAAGGCATTGGGCTCGCTCAATCGCTCATACTCCAGCAGAATATTAATAAGATAATCCTGCACATTAAGCGAATAGTTATCCTCGCCACACAAACTATCCAACCAGCCACGCAGCCAACGCATGGTGTAGGGCGGCTGCCGCTGCCAGGCCGCTTTTATCCTCGCCCGACGCAAAGCCAGAGTATCCGTATCTTTGGCAAAAATGCCCAACTCTCGCTCCCAAACCGT
>CANSKT010000072.1 GCA_947647555.1 uncultured Peptococcaceae bacterium
GTGTACCCATTATCTTGATGCGCAGGGTAAACGCCAGACGTTGAATGAAAAAACGGCGCTTAATGCCTATATGGACAAGCAGGCCGGGCGTTCTATGCGTTTGCTGGCCGTGGCCATGGTGGACGGTGAACAGGACGACGCTAATCTGACGTTGATTTGTGTGTTAAGTATCCGTGATAATGTGCGCAAAGAAGCTGTGGCGGCGATTAAAGATGTGCAGAATGCCGGCGTACAGGTGGTTATGGTTACGGGTGACCGCAAGGAAACAGCGGTGGCGATTGCCAAAGAAGCCGGTTTGCTGCAAAGCCCCAATGATGTTGCTTTAACCTCCGCTGAAATGGCGGCCAAGAGTGATGATGAGTTGAAGCAGATTTTGCCGCATTTGCGTGTGGTTTCTCGTGCTTTGCCAACGGATAAAAGCCGTCTGGTGCGTGTGGCTCAGGAACTTAATCTGGTGGTTGGCATGACCGGCGACGGTGTTAACGATTCCCCGGCGCTGAAAAAGGCCGACGTGGGTTTTGCTATGGGCAGCGGCACGGAGGTGGCCAAAGAGGCCGGCGATATTACTATTCTGGACGATAATTTTGCTTCTATCCGTAAGGCTATTTTGTATGGCCGCACGATGTTTAAGAGTATCCGTAAGTTCTTGATTTTCCAGCTGACGGTTAATGTGGCGGCGGTTTTAACCTGCTTTATCGGCCCTCTGTTGGGTGAAAATGTGGTTATGACGGTTATTCAGCTGTTGCTGGTTAACCTGGCGATGGACACGCTGGCCGCTATTGCTTTTGGCAGCGAGCCGGCCCTGGAAGAATATATGCATGAAAAGCCGATTGCGCGTTCGGCCAGTATTATCAGCAAAGATATGATGATTGAAATTATTATCGGCGCTTTATATATCACGTTTATTTGTCTGGCTATTCTCTTTGTGCCGGCTATCCGTAACCTGTTTGGCGATGTGGATACCACCTATTTGAAATCGGCTCTGTTTGCCACATTTATGATGGCGATAACCTTTAACGGCTTTAACGCCAGAACCAGTCATGTTAACGTGTTGTCTGGTATTAACCGCAACAAGAATTTTATTTGGGTAATGCTTTCTATCTTTGTTTTGCAGTTTGTTTTTGTAACTTTTGGCGGCAGCGTTTTAAGCGTGGAGAGTTTGGCTCCCTCGGCTTGGCTGATTTGTGCGGGTTTGGCCTTTATGGTAATTCCTTTGGATATTATTCGCAAATTGATTATGGGCAAAAAGCAATAAAGTGTTGAAATTTATGATAAAATGTATTACAATTTAATATGTAGAGAAAATTTAATAAATATTTTGATTATCCAGCGGTTTGTACCGCAGGAAATAAATTAATTCAGGAGGGTATAATTATGGCAGTTAGTTTGACAAAAGGACAAAAGGTTGACCTTACCAAGGGTAATCCTGGTTTATGCAAATTGTTGGTAGGTTTGGGCTGGGATACCAACCGCTATGATGGTGGCTCCGATTTTGACTTGGACGCAGCGGCATTTCTGCTTGGCGGCGACGGTAAAACCGCCAGTGATAGTGACTTTGTATTCTATGGTAATTTGAAACATGCTTCTGGCGCTGTGGAGCATCTGGGCGATAACCTGACCGGCGAGGGCGACGGCGACGATGAAGAAATTAAAATTGATTTGAGCAAAGTGCCGGAAACGGTAGAAAAGATTGATTTTACGGTAACTATTTATGAGGCAGAGGAACGCCGCCAGAATTTTGGTCAGGTTTCCAACGCATTTATCCGTATTGTTGATGAAGCTAATAACACCGAACTGGTTCGTTATGATTTGGGCGAGGATTTCTCGATTGAAACAGCCGTGGTGGTTGGCGAACTGTATCGCAACAATGGTGAATGGAAGTTTAACGCTATTGGCAGCGGTTTCCAGGGTGGTCTGCAGGCGCTTTGCCAGAATTTTGGCGTAAACGTATAATTAAAATACTGATTGATTATCAGGCAGAAAGTAGGGCAAGCTGAATGAAATATGAAATTCTGTATAAAGATGCTTTTCCGCTGGTTAAGTGTGATATGCAGCGAGGGGAAAAAATTAAAGCAGAGTCTGACGCTATGGTGGCGATGTCGGCCACTTTGGAAATCAGCGGCAGTATGAACGGCGGTCTGTTGGGCGGTTTAGCGCGACGCATGTTGACCGGAGAGAGTTTTTTCTTCCAGACGATTGACGCGGCCAGGGGTGACGGCTCGGTTCTGCTGGGACACCCGGCGCCGGGTGGCATTATTGATGTGGAATTGGACGGCAGTTATAGTTTGCGTGTGCAAAAAACGGGTTTTTTGGCCGCCACAGATGGTATTCAGGTGGATACGGCTATGCAAAATCTGGCGCAGGGACTGTTTTCTCGAGAAGGCTTTTTCGTAGTAAACGTCAGCGGCCGCGGTACCGTATTTTTAAGCAGCTATGGCGCTATTCATGCTATTAATCTGGCTGATAATGAGGAGTATATTGTGGATAACGGCCATTTGGTAGCCTGGCCGGATTATATGAATTATAAGATTGAAAAGGCTTCCAATGGCTGGATTTCCAGCTGGATGTCCGGCGAGTGTTTGGTTTGCCGTTTCCGGGGGCCTGGTGTGGTTTTAAGTCAAACCAGAAATCCATCATCTTTCCGGCAATGGCTGGGGGCGACGGTTAGCAGCAGTTAATTATTAAAAAGTTATTATGTGATATAAATATATTGTGAAAGAATTAGGGAAAGGGAGAATGAAAAATGTCTGTTAATTTGCAAAAAGGTCAGAAAGTTAATCTACGTAAGGAAGACGGCGGTGCACTGCGCCGGGTTATGGTTGGTTTGGGCTGGGACGAGGTTAAGCAAAAAAGAGGTTTTTTTGCTCCCAAGCCGCAGGATATTGACTGTGACGCTTCAGTTTTTGTTTGTGTTAATGGTCATTTGATGGGCACCGATGATATCGTATATTTTGGTAATTTAACGCATAAATCTAGCTGTATCCGGCATATGGGTGATAACCTGACCGGCGCCGGCGACGGTGATGATGAGCAGATTATGGTGGATTTGGCCTCCATGCCCAGCCAGTATGATAAGCTGGTGGTTGTGGTTAACATCTATCAGGCTGCCCAGCGCAAGCAGAATTTTGGCATGATTGAAAATGCCTTTATTCGTATTGTTGATGCGGATACCAATCAGGAAATGTGCAAATACAATCTTTCCGAAAATTATGATGGCATGACCGCTATGATTTTTGGCGAACTGTATCGCTATAATAATGAATGGAAATTTAATGCTATTGGCCAGGGTACGCGTGATAACGGTCTGGGTGAATTGGCAAATCGCTTTGTATAAAATTATATCAGAAATGGAGGCATAAATAATGGGTGTTAATTTGGCAAAAGGCCAGCGCGTGAGCCTGGATAAAAATATGAATATGGCGCTTATTGGTTTGGGTTGGGATACTAACCGTTATGACGGTGGCAAGGATTTTGACCTGGACGCTTCAGCATTTTTGTTAAAGGCAGATGGCAAGGTGCGCAAAGATGAAGATTTCATTTTCTATGGCAACCTGAAAAGTTCTGACGGTTCTGTGCGCCATACTGGCGATAATCTTACCGGCGAGGGCGACGGTGATGATGAAGTTTTAATCATTGATTTTTCCAAAGTGCCTTCTGATATTCAGAAAATTGCTATTACTGTAACAATTTATGATGCCCAGGAACGCGGCCAGAATTTTGGCCAGGTTTCCAATGCTTATGTGCGTGTGGCGCGCATGGCTAATGAAAACGATATGGTTGGCACTGAAGTTTTGAAATTTGATTTGGCAGAGGAGTTCTCCATTGAAACAGCGCTGGTGGTATGTGAGATTTATAAAAACGGCGCTGATTGGAAGTTTAACGCGGTCGGCGCTGGCTATCAGGGTGGTCTGGAGGCTTTGTGCCGCACTTATGGCGTAAATGTTTGATTTTTCCTGAAAAATTATTCTGTTAATAAAATAAAGCGCTTACATTCCCGGTGTAGGCGCTTTATGTGAAATAATGCAATTTGGGCTTGAGGGATATTTTTATGGAAAATATACATGAACAATTTAATGCGAATAAGACGGGGGATTTTTTGCTGGCTCCCGGTGAATATCAGGGGCCGCTGCTGATAGACCGGCCTGGTGTGTTTGACGGCGGTAATGCTACGCTTTGGGCCGCTAACGGCCCGGTTCTGACAATCGCGGCGGATAATGTGACGATAAAAAATCTGCGGATTGAACTGGCTGGTGGTGATAATGCGGCCGGTACGGCATTGCAGGTTAAGGCTGGCAATCCGGATAGCATTAATCTGGAGAATGTGGAGGTTAAGGGGGCGGTTTGCGGCTGGGCGCCAGAAGCGGAGAACTGGACTTTGCCCGGTTTGATTGCGCTTGGCAGTTTTGCCGCCGATACCGAAAATACCTTTACGCTGCAAATTGAAGCTGCGGCCGCTGCCCAGCTGGAATGTAATGCGCGTGGTGTTTGGCTGGCGCCATTATCCTTGACGCCAGGGGCGAACACCATAACCCTGACTGTTTCCGAAATGCGCCATAATACTATTCTTTACGGCGAAATTATGGTGAAAACCCGGGTGAGTCGGCGCATATACATAACTGGCAAGGCGTTGACGGAGGCGCAGGTGCATAATGAGGGGCAAGCTGTGCCGAATGGGCCGGCGGTTTCCCTGCCGGTGCAGATGACAGCGCCATTGGAAATGTTAGCGCCGGATATTGACGACAGCAATGTGCAGCATATTAAGCGCGGTCAGCGGCTTTCTGTTAAAGAATGGCAGAATTCGATTTTGAAAATTGCTCTGGAATATCAGACTGAAGACGCGCAACTGGATATCGACGGCTATTGCTTTATGTTGCAGGGCGGTCGGGTGCGGCGTGATGAAGATTTAATCTTTTTTGGCAACACAAATTCAGAAGGCGGCGCTGTTAAGATGAGTCAGGTTAATGACCGGCCGCTTACGCTGGTGGAGTTGGCCAAAGCGCCGGCTGATGTGGAGCGTATTGCCGTTTGTTACTCAATTTATGGCGATAATCAGACACAGCGTTTTTCAGCGGTTAAAGGTGCTGTTGTGCGTATTTTCAGCGCAGATAAAGAAATATATCGTTTTGCTCTTGATGAACTTTATGAGGAAAAAACGGCGGTGGCCGTGGAAATTTATCGTTATAATGGTGAATGGAAAATGAATTTTGTCGGCGCCGGCTATCACAGCGGCTTGCGGCATTTGTGTGAGAGTTATGGAGTCAACATTGAATAGTTTAACTATAAAAAACTTAAATCAGCATGGTTCAACCACAATCCGAAGCTTGCGCGTATTTGATGAACGTACGCGTCTGGCTTATGCGCTGGGTGGGCTTTTATATACGCCGCCTTATAATCCGGAGTTGGCGGATAAAATTGCTGACGGCGCAATACCCGGTCTGACCTCGTTGGCCTTTTGTCTGGAAGACGCTATTCTGGACGAGGCTTTGCCACAGGCAGAATTGGAACTGTGTCGTAATTTGGCGGCCATTAAAACCAAAAATCTACCGGCGGCCAATTTGCCCCTGATGTTCGTGCGAGTGCGTACACCTCAACATTTGCAGCATATTCAGGAACTTTTAGGCGATTTTTCTGAACTGCTTTGTGGTTATATTCTGCCTAAATTTGATTTGTCTAATTCTGCGGCTTATATTGATTTAATTCGGCAGATAAATGCTGGTCGGCAGCGGCCGCTTTATTTCATGCCGATTTTGGAAAGTCGAATGTTGGCCGATTTGGCTAGTCGGCGGCCAGCTTTGCAGCAGCTTAAAGATGAATTGGCACGTGTCCAGAAATATATTTTGAATGTGCGCGTTGGTTGTAACGATTTTTGCAGTCTTTTCGGCTTACGCCGCAGTGTGCAGCAGAATATTTATCAAATTAGCGTGGTGCGTGATATTCTGGCCGATATTGTTAATATGTTTTCTGATGATTATGTGCTTTCCGGCCCGGTTTGGGAGTATTTTGGCGATAATCCGGCCGCGCCCTGGGCGCAAGGTCTGCGCGCAGAGTTGGCTTTGGACCGTTTGAATGGTTTTGTTGGTAAAACAGCGGTACACCCGGCGCAGCTGCCGATTATTTATGACAGCCTTAAGGTTAGCCGTGCTGATTATGATGACGCGCTGCATTTGCTGGACTGGCTGCCGGATAATTTGGGTGTGGCTAAAAGCGCGGACGGTTCACGCATGAATGAATTGAAATGTCATACCAACTGGGCCTTGAAAACGGCTGTTTTGGCCGAGATATATGGGATTATTGATGATGAGTAAATATACCGCAGCCGATGTGCTGCTTTTAGCTAAACGCTGGCAGAATGCCAAGCGCAGTTATTTGCTGGTTAATCCATTGCAGGCCAAGCATTTGCCGGCGGCTCCTGATGCCGCCTTGCAGATGATGCAGTGTTTAGGCCAAAAGGTGGCGGTGCATTATCCGCAGGCGCGGTTGGTTATCGGTTTTGCGGAAACCGCTACGGCGCTGGGGGCGGCGGTGGCGGCATGTTTGGCGCCGGATTGTGTTTATCTGCAAACTACGCGAGAGTCGATGCCGCAGGTTAAAAATTGGCTGAATTTTCAGGAGGAGCATAGTCATGCGGTGGAGCAGAAATTATGTGCGGATAATTTGGCGGCGGCTGTTGCCAACTCACCGCAGATAATTTTTGTTGATGATGAAATCTCCACCGGTAAAACTTTGCTGAATATTGTGGCGCAGCTGAAGAATTTTTGCCCGGAATGTCAGGGTAGGGAAATTGTGGCGGCTTCTGTTATTAACCGTTTGCAGCCGGAAAATGAGCAGGCCTGGGAGGACGCTGTTTTGAGCAGTGAATATCTGGTGCGGCCGGAGCCTTTGGATTATGAACAGACGGTCGCTGATTTTGTAGTATCCGAAGCGAAGCAGATAGAACCGGCGGATTTGCCCGATTATACTGCCTTAACTGCTGCTGCTCCTTATCTGGATACGCGGCTGGGGGTTACGATTGGCGAGTATCAGCAGAATTGTCGGGATAACGCTAAATATTTGGTGCGGCATTTGGCCGGAAAAATTAAGCCAGACAGTAGAATTTTGCTGCTGGGTACGGAAGAATTTATGTATCCGGCACTGCTTTTGGGCGAGGAGTTGACAGGTCAGGGCTGGGCGAGCGAGGTGTTTTGTCATGCAACCACGCGCAGTCCGATTGGTATTGGCCAAATGCTCGACTATCCAATTCGCAACGGTTATCGTCTGCATAGCTTTTATGCCGCGGAGCGTTCAACCTATATTTATAATCTGGCTGCTTATGATGCTGCGGTGATTTTAAGCGATACTACGGCGACGGAGGTCGGACGTTTGGCTTTGGCAGATTTACTAGGGGCGTTGCGTGAGCAGGGCTGTCAGCAGTTGTTTTATGTGCAGGGAGGGCAAAATGTTCAGCACCTATAAAGAGGAAGATGTAAATATTTTGTTGAAAGATATCAGCGGTTTGGTGCAGCCGCTGCCTACCCGGGAGCGAGAAGCTTTAATTCAGAGTGGGCGGCATTATTCAGAGATGCTGCCGCTGGAATATGAGCCATCGCCGGATTATCTGGACGCATTTTTTAAGGCATTGGCAATGTATTCACCATTGACGGCGCAGGCGGTGGCGGTTTTAGCCACAAAAATTTGGGCGAAAAAGGGGCCGGGACTGGTTATTGTGTCTTTGGCGCGTGCCGGTACGCCGATTGGCATTTTGCTGAAGCGTTATATTGCGGAACACATGCAGCAGTCGGTCAGTCATTATACAATTTCGATAATTCGCGGTCGGGGGATTGATGAAAATGCCCTGCGCTATATTTTGGCCAGACATCAGCCGCAGCAAATCCAATTTGTGGACGGCTGGACAGGTAAGGGGGCTATTCAGCGCGAACTGGAAGCAGCCGTTTCTGGCTGGCCCGGGGTTAATCCAGGTTTGGCGGTGCTTTCTGACCCGGCTGGTATTGCCGCCGAATATGGTACCAGAGATGATTTTTTAATTGCCAGTTCCTGCTTAAATTCTACTGTTTCCGGTCTGTTAAGCCGCACTTTTTATCGTGATGATATAATTGGCGCGGCAGATTTTCATGGTGCAGCTTTTTATGCGGATTTGCTGGCACAGGATTTAACCGATAAATTTATTGATACAGTGGCGGCGCATTTTCCGGACGAAACGCCGGCCGTTGATTTGACATGCCCGGAAACAGCGCCGGAGTTGAATGCGATGGCAGAGGTGCAGAATATTTGTCGGGATTTTAATATTTCGGATATAAATTTTGTGAAGCCCGGCATTGGCGAAGCAACTCGCGTTTTGCTGCGACGTGTGCCCTGGAAAGTTCTGGTGCACAGTTTGCAGGACGAAGAACATTTGGGGCATTTGTATCAACTGGCGCAGGAAAAGGGTGTAGATTTGCAGGTTTACCCTCTGCAAAATTATCGAGCCTGTGGAATAATTAAAAATTTGGCGGATACCTGATAAACGAAAATTTAAGGAAAAATTTATATATGAAGAAAACAATTTTGGCCTGCGATTTGGATAACACGCTTATTTATTCATATAAGCACCGTACGCCGGACGATGCTTGCGTTGAACTGTTGGAGGGGCAGGAACAGAGTTTTATAACAGCTAAAACTTTGGTGCAGCTGCGCCAACTGCCGGAAGATATGCAGCTGGTGCCGGTGACGACACGCTCGCAGGCGCAATATCTGCGGCTGATTTGGCCGTCGGGTATGCCGGAACTGGCGGTTACCACAAATGGCGGCCTGTTGCTGTGTGCTGGTGAGCCTGATGCGGCCTGGCGAGAAAAGTCATTAAAACTGGCGGCGGAATTTCGGCCGGCTTTGCATAAATTGGCTGAACAGTTAGACGCGGCACAGCTTTTGCGTCATCGTTTGGTTGATGAGATTTATTTATATGTGGTTTGCGATGATGTGGCGGCGGCGGAGAAGTGCATGGCTGATTTTGCTGATTTTACGCTGCAATCTGGCTTGCAGGTGCGGCGCGGCGGCCGTAAGGTTTATTTTTTACCGCCAAATATTAATAAAGGTGTGGCCGCGCAGGGTTTGCGCGCTTTGTTTCCCGATTCCCGGTTGGTGGCGGCTGGCGACAGTGAGTTGGATTTGCCTATGCTGGAGGAGGCGGATATTGCTTTGTTGCCCAATGCGGCATTGGCGGCACAACTGCAAAATCCGCATAAATATGTTTGTCCGCAGAATAAGCATTTTGCCGAGTTTGTTTTGGCTATGGCGGCCGATAATGCATGATTATGCAAAATATATAAAATTAGGGGCAGGTGATTTCAGTTTGAATGTCAGCGTGAGAAAATACGCTACACATGATTTGCCGGATATGCTTGAAATTTGGAATGAAGTGGTGGAGGAGGGAGTGGCCTTTCCGCAGGAGCATGTTTTGGACGAGTTAACTGGCGCGGCGTTTTTTGCGGCGCAATCGCACAGTGCCGTGGCGGTGGAGACTGAAAGCGGTCAGATACTAGGGCTTTATATTTTGCATCCCAATAATGAGGGGCGTTGTGGGCATATCTGCAACGCCAGCTATGCCGTGCGTTCAGCCAGCAGGGGATTGCATATTGGTGAAAAGCTGGTTTTGGATTGTCTGGCACAGGCACGGCGGCTGGGCTATGGTATATTGCAGTTTAATGCGGTTGTGGCCAGTAATATCCATGCCCGACATCTTTATGAGCGGTTGGGCTTTGTACAGCTGGGGACAATTCCCGGCGGTTTTCGTCTGAAAGACGGCAGTTTTGTGGATATTTGCCCATATTATCATGTTTTATAGGCACATTATCAGTTTTGTAAACGTATAATTTTATAGGTTTGTGGTTTTATAAGCATATTAAAGGAGGCTTGGATTATGCATGAATATGTAAAAAAAGTGAATTTAGATAAATATACTGAAGTTGTGTTTTCTATTGAGCGTGAAAGAATAATTGCCATTGCAGAAAAAATGCAGGCGCTTGATGAAAACGCCTACATGAATGGCTATAATTGGGAAGCCTTTTTGAATTGTTATTTGGCGAAGATGTCGCCGGATTTGCTGGAGGGTATGAAGACTGACCCGGAGGCCGGCATGTATGTGGCTTATTATGATTTATCACCGGCAAATGAGTTAAAAGCGGCCAAATTTGCCGAGGTTATTTGTGATTTGGTGGAAAATGAAAAAAAGATTTACAGTTTTTTGCGTGAACATGGCGCAGAAATAGCTTGGGATTAATATTTAAGTGGAACTTCAAATAATAACTGAAAATAAAAAGCAATATCTGGATTTGCTGTTGTTGGCTGACGAACAGGAAAGCATGATTGACCGTTATCTGGAGCGCGGCACGATGTATGCGCTTTATGATGATGGTCTGCGCGCTGTTTGCGTGTTAACGGACGAGGGCGGCGGTGTTTTGGAGTTAAAAAATTTGGCGGTTTGTCCGGCTTTTCAGCGCCAAGGCTATGGCCGTCGTCTGCTGGCTTTGCTTGCTGATTTGTATCGCGGTAAATATCAGATTATGCAGGTGGGAACTGGCGATAGTCCGCTGACTTTGCCGTTTTATGAGCATTGTGGTTTTCAGCAGACCCATGTAATCCCCAATTTTTTTATTGATAATTATAATCATAAGATATTTGAGTCTGGTAAACAGCTTTGTGATATGATATATTTGCAGAAAAAATTGTAAATTAAAAACCTCCGCGCGATATTGTGTGGAGGTTTTTCTTAAAATTAAA
>CANSKT010000073.1 GCA_947647555.1 uncultured Peptococcaceae bacterium
GTTTTGCTTTGGAAAAAGGAGATATGCTGGGGATAATAGGCACTAATGGGGCAGGAAAATCTACATTGCTTAAGGCTATTTCTGGCATAATGGAGCCAACCAAAGGTTGTGTGCATCGAGAGGGGACAATAGCTGCTTTGTTGGAGTTGGGCAGTGGGTTTGACGGCGATTTGACGGTTAGGGAGAATACCTATCTGCGAGGGGCTATGCTGGGTTATACCAGAAAGTTTATGGACGAAAAGTATGAGGAGATAATAGAGTTTGCTGAGTTGCGAGAGTTTGAGGACAGGCCTTTTAAGCAGTTATCCTCTGGTATGAAAAGTCGCCTGGCTTTTTCCATAGCTAGTTTGGTGGAGCCGGATATATTGATATTGGATGAGGTTTTGTCAGTTGGCGATGGTGCTTTTCGGAAGAAAAGTGAAGCTAAGATGAAAGATATTATTAATGGTGGTGCGACTACGATATTGGTATCTCATTCTTTGGGTCAAATTAGGCAGATGTGTAGTAAGATATTGTGGCTGGATAAGGGGCAGCAGGTGGAGTTTGGTTCTGATGTATCTGGTATTTGTGATAGGTATGCGGAGTTTTTAGAAAAGAAATGATTATATAGGAGTTTTGGCTTAAATGATTTTGTTCACCGCAGCAGCAATTAAAATTTTGGTTTTTATTTTAACTTTAGTAGTTTGCTATCGTATATTTTCTAAGAGATTAGATAAAAAACAGCTTATATTCTTCAGCATTTTAGTAATGATTTTTGCTTGTTGTGCCAATTATATATCCAATTTGTTACCACCATTGACGGATACTATAACTTTAACCGCACTTGGTGAGAAACAAGAAGAAGCTAAAGGCACTGAGGTATATTTGAATGGCTATACGATTGATGGCGAAGAATATTTAGCTGGTAAATCGTTGGAGGTAGAGTCTGGTCATTGGTTCTGGAGTGGTGAAACGTATGCATGGAGGCCGGAAACGGATAGCAGACAGCCTGCCGGTGTAAGCAGGAAAGTTGTGTTAAACATACCTGCTGGTTGGGATAGAACGCTTAACTTTAGCAGCAATGAATGGCGTGGTTTGGTTCAAATTGATGATGGTTACAATGTTTGGGTTGAGGACACATATGCAGAAAAAGGTTCTGTAAGGACTGTTGATATTGGGCAAAGTAAAACAGCTTTATTGATTATAAATCAGTTGCAATATCTGTTTTTATATGTAGTTATTTTATTAATAATGTCTATGTGTACAGCTTGGATAACAATACGAGTTTTACGTAATCCTAATAAGGCTAAGGAATGGCTAGATAAAAATGTTGGAAAGCTGGTTTATGCAGGTATATCTGTTTTTACCTTTTGTTTAATGTTTCATTATGCGGCCAGAGCTTCTTTTTGGTATGATGAACTATATGAAGTCGCTTTTACTAAAGGTTCATTAAAAGATGCTTTGATGCATTGTTTACATATGAGTTGTGATAATCCTCCTTTGGCGGTTATGCTAGAAACATTATGGTATAGCATTGCACCGTATGGTGAAAAATGGTTGCTTTTGATTAGTATTATTTCTGTATGTATTTCAATTTTTATTATGGGGGTTATTTGTGAAAAAATACTTGATAAATATTGCGGTATCTTGGCTGCAATTCTTATGGCAATGTCTACAACCGTATGGAATAATGCGGCTTATGAGTATAGGTCTTATGCTTGGATGATTGTGTTTTCAACTTTAACATGGTTTTATTATTTTAAACGTAATGAGTGCTCTGGACAAAATAAATACATTATTATGTTCGGTATATGTATGATATGTTTATCAATGAGCCATTATTTTGGTGTTTTAGCGTGTGCCTGTTTTTTCTGTGGGGATATATATCTTTTTGTTAAAAGAAAAATTAATATAAAGGTTTTTATTTCGTATTGTCTGCTTGCAGTTATATTTTTGATTTGGTTTGTTTCTGTGTTGTTATATAAAAGAGAGGGTTTCCTTCCTACCTGGCATACAGCTCCGGGGGTTACTGCAATTAAAACTTTATTATACTTTGTTTCAGGCAATTATAAATTAACATTTTTATTGTTTGTTTGGGGAATGGCGACAGCAATAAGTTTATTTCTGGGTAAAAAAACGTATAAATTGGGATGGATAAATTATTATTGTTTATTATCTTTATGTTCTATTGTTTTCACTGTATCAATGTTGTTTTTATACGGAAATTTTATTAATCCAAATGGTTCTTTGTGGAAAGAAAGATATTTTTGCTTTTTAATTCCCCATGTATGTTTATTATCTACATTAATTATCCTTTGTATAAAAAGTGATTATATAAAAAAAGCATTATGTCTTTTTTTTGCCATAGTTTTAACGCTGAATTGTCTTGGGGTTATATCCACATCTAAATCAAGCGAACCTTTTCGGGAAGCTGCAGATTGGATATATACACAAAGCAATTACATATTTAATGCGGATACATTGATTATTTCTAATGCTGTTGCGTTGGTTAAAGACGGCTGGAATGAATATTATATTACCAGACAAGGACGAAGAGATGATATTGGGATAGTTACACAATATGAAATAAATGCAGAGCAGATATTAGAATACAACAGAATTTATGTGCAATATTCTCATAGTGCAACACTGTCAAATTTGCAAAGTGTTTTGGATGATAACTATAATTTGTTGATAGATAATAAAAATATTAAAGTGAAAGTCTACTCTCGTAAATAAATATATTGAAATTGTTATCGTAATACGGATTATGTATTTATATATGTACGTTATTGCATAAATAAACATAAAGTTCTAAATAGGGGTACCCCTATTTAATAGATATACTTCCGTATATCTATTAAATGTTTCTTAAATACAAGGAAGGTTGTTAAAATAATGAATGGTAAATACAAGAACGTATCTTTGTTGGTACCGGCAATGGACGAAACGTATTCATTGCAGGAAACGGTGGATATAATAGTACAAACCTGCAAACTGTCAGATATTGCAGAGATAATCATAATTCTCTGTGAAAGAACCAGTGCAGATTCTCGCCGAACGGCCGAGCAGTTGGTGGAAAAATATCAGGACAAGCTTAGGATATATATACATAATCAGAAGCGTCCGTTTGTGGGCGGAGCCATACAAGATGGTTTTGATTTGGCGATAGGCAGTCATGTGGTGGTGATGAGTTCAGATTTGGAAACACCGCCGCAGCTAATCAGTAGCTTTATTGAATTGGCCAAGAAAAATCCGGAAAAAGTTATTACAGCTTCTCGTTGGATAAAAGGCGGTGGTTTCCGTAATTACAATAAAATAAAGCTGGTGTGTAATTATATATTTGAAAAGCTTATTGCACTTTTGTTTGGGGTGAAATTAAGCGATTTGACCTATGGTTATCGTTGTTTGCCGACCGAATTGGTGCAAAGTATAAAGTGGGAAGAAGCCAAGCACCCATTCTTTTTGGAAACAGCAATTAAACCAATTCGTTTGGGTGTGGAATTTATAGAGGTGCCTGCGCAGTGGGAGGCTAGAACCGAGGGGGCTTCGGTTAATCCGTTTTTTGCCAATTTCAAGTATTTCAAAACGGCGTGGCATGTTCGTTTTATGCATAAGGCGGACATATTGCTGCAAAAGTCGAGCGAAAATTAGAGGTATTGGCAAATGGGAATGGATAGGGATATATTTGATGTAGTTATGGGGCTGCCCGGGATTAAGATATTTGAACCTTTTTATCTTAAACATAAAGAGGGATTGTTGTATCTTTTCTTTGGCGGATTAACTTTTTTTGTTAGTATAGTAACCTATGGCTTATTTAATGTTGTATGCAATTTGAATGAATTGGTTGCCAATATATTATCGTGGTTTATTGCTGTTTACTTTGCATATATGACAAATCGCAATTATGTTTTTCGGGTTAAGTACAGCGATATTAAGCGTCACTTTAGGCAGATGGGAGATTTTTTTTCGGCCAGGGTGTTGACGCTGCTTTTGGAAGAACTAATTTTGTTTGTCTTTATAACCAAGCTTGGTTTTAGCAGTATGCCGGTAAAGATAGCCGCGCAGTTTGTAGTTATTGTCACCAATTATATTTTAAGCAAATTATATATATTTAAGCAGACGCATTAAGGAGGGAACAATGGATTTTCAATACATAATTGTTCAGGCTGGCGGCAAGGGTACGCGTATGCAGCATTTAACCCACAATAAACCCAAGGCGCTGGTGCCGGTGAATAATCTGCCGATTATTTTTCATTTGTTTAGAAAATATCCGGATAAAAAATTTATCATTATTGGCGATTATAAATGTGATGTTTTGGAAAAATATCTGGCTGCTTTTGCCGAGGTTGATTATAAGGTTGTTAATGCCTCGAGGTATACAGGAACCTGCGCCGGTTTGAAACTAGCGTTAGAGAAAATACCAGCCTCAGAGCCGTTTATGCTGATTTGGTCTGATTTAATTTTGCCGGAAGAATTTTCGGTAGATGGTGTGGCTGTTAGTAATTATGTAGGCACTTCTTTAGGCTTTGAATGTCGCTGGAAATATGAGAATGGAATTTTTAGCGAGGAGCGCTCATCAAGCTGTGGGGTGGCCGGTTTGTTTCTGTTTAGAAATAAAGATGTATTGCAGGAAGTTCCAGCAGACGGCGAGTTTGTTAAATGGCTTTCCGGGCAGAATATGCAATTTGATACGGTAACTTTGGAGCGGACCAAAGAGTATGGTTTGCTGTCGGAATATGATAAATTGCCCAAGGCAAAATGCCGTCCTTTTAATCGGATTACTATGAGTGATGAGTATATTATTAAAGAGGGAATTGACGAGCAGGGTAGGCAACTGGCTGTTCGTGAGCGGGCGTGGTATGAAAAAGTTCAATCTTTGGGTTTTGCCAATCTGCCACAGATTTATGAAACAGAACCATTGAAATTGGAGCGGATAAACGGCAAAAATGTTTATGAGTATGAGGATTTAGCTACTGAGCAAAAACAAGATATTTTGAAACAGATTGTGGATTGTCTGCAAAATCTTCATGCCTGTGGTAGCGCGGCTTATGACAATCTCAGTTTTGAGGAGGCGTATATAAGCAAAACCTTTGACCGTTTGGCTAAGGTTCGGAATTTAGTGCCGTTTGCTAATGATGAATACATAACTATTAATGGCTGCAAGTGCCGAAATATTTTCTTTGTGCAAGATGAGTTGCAAAGACGTTTGGACGAGTTAAAGCCGCAGAAATTTGTTTTTCTGCATGGTGATTGCACTTTTTCCAATATTATGCTGCGCAATGATATGGAGCCGGTGCTTATTGACCCCAGGGGTTATTTTGGCCGGACAGAGTTTTATGGCGACGCTGCTTATGATTGGGTTAAGTTGTATTATTCGGTGGTTGGCAATTATGACCAGTTTAATTTGAAGCGCTTCAGCCTGGGGATTAACGAGCATGATGTGCGACTGTATATTCAGTCTTCTGGCTGGGAGGATATAGAGGATTATTTCTTTGAATTGTTGGGCGGTGAGGTTAAGCGAGAGCAGATTAAGTTGTTGCACGCTATTATCTGGTTATCGCTGACAACCTATGCCTGGGAGGATTATGATTCGATTTGTGGCGCTTTTTATAATGGGATAAAGTATTTGGAGGAAGCATTATGAAAAATGATTTTAAGAATTTGTTAAACATTTTGGACGAATCACTGATGTCGATTAGTGAGGTAAAATTTACAGAACTGGTGCAGGATTGTGCTGCTGTGTTGCGCCGTGATAAGAAGATTATAGTTTCTGGTTTGGGCAAAAATGTGCCTATTTGTGATAAATTTGTGGGAACGATGAATTCACTGGGGCTTAACGCCTGTTTTATGCATACCAATTCAGCAGTACATGGTGATTTAGGCATGATTCATTCCGGAGATTTAATAATTATTCTGACAAAGAGCGGTGAAACTTCGGAGTCAGTGTATTTGTATAAGCAGCTGCAAAAAAAGGATTGTCTTATCTGGCTGCTGACGTTTGAAAAGGAAAGCACTCTGGCCAAAGCTATTGAAAAAGTTCTGTTAATTGAATTGCAGCATGAGGGGGATAAGTGGAATATTATGCCTAACAATTCCACAACGCTGAATTTGATTGTGCTGCAAATGCTGGCTATGCGTCTTTGTGATGAACTGGATATTTCTCTGGCTGATTTTAAGGAAAATCACCCGGGTGGTCATATTGGAGAAGAATTGAAAAATGTCTGATATAATAAAAGTTTCGGCATTGGCGAAGACCTGGCTTTTGGATATTGACGGCACGATTGTTAAACATAACGGTTATAAGATTGATGGTTATGATAGTTTTCTACCAGGCGCCAAGGAATTTTTGCAATCAATCCCGGCAGAGGATATGATTATCTTCATAACGGCCAGAACTGACGAGTGCAGGCAAATGACGATGGATTTTTTGCAAGCCAATGGTATCAGGTATGACCAGATAATTTTTAATGCGCCTTATGGGGAGAGAATTTTGGTAAATGACCGCAAACCGTATGGATTGAATATGTCTGTTGCCGTTAATACAGAACGCGACAGGTTTATGACGGCGCAATTTTTGGTTGATGAAGATTTATAGGAGATTTAAATAGAATTGAGGTAAGAATTATGGAGATTAGAACAGCGCAGGAGATAGCGGAACTGGCTAAGGCGGCTATTCAAACCTGGCATGAAGAAAATATGGATAGAAGTCCGGATTATGTGATTGTGACTGATGAAATTCGCCGCATTAAGCCTTTAAATGAACATCGTGAGGATTTGGAACAGGTTATACGGGAATTGGTGGTTACGAATACGGAGATGTGGCATGAGGAAGATAAGGTGAGAAGCGATGTGGACGCAACGGTTTTGAAAGCTATACGCAATATAAATCCGCTTAATCAGCACCGTAATGATTTGATAGAAGAAATTGATGAAATTATTACCGATAGAGTTGCAGCAGGAGGGCAGGCATAATGGAAACCGTGGGCAGTTTAATAGATAAGATGAGCATTAACGAACTGAAGATTTACCATATGACGGAGCAGAGGGACCGAGATGACGTTGGTCCTGACTTTCGGCAGGACTGTGAGAATCGGCTTAATATTCTGATTATGCAAAGAGATAATTTGGTGGCAGAATTGCAGGAACTTTTAGATGATGTCATGGCCGGCAAACGAAAATTAACAGCTTTTCGACAAATGAAAATGTATAACGAAAAGAAATTTAAGGATTAAAAAGAGCGTAGCATTGGTTTTGAACCAATAGGGGTACCCCTATTATATCCTATACATAGTATAGGATATAATAGTCTTGTCTACTAAAAAATTTTAAGGTAATGATTTTATGAATAATAAACTGAAGAATATTAAAGAAGAAGTTAATTCTGAAAAAGCAATTAATGGCAATGTATTGTGTGCAATATTTATTTTATTGGCATTGTTTATCATATTGCTGCGTACCGCCTGGATAAGTGACGACGCCTGTATATCCTTTAGAACGGTAGATAATTTTTTGCACGGCTATGGTTTGCGTTGGAATGTAGCAGAGAGAGTACAAACATACACAAATCCTTTAATGGTATTTTGCATGATTGTTTTATGCTTTTTTACCAAAGAATACTATTTAACGGCAATGATTTTTAATATATGTTGCACGTTTGCGGCTGTTTTAATTTTTATGTTTGGTATTGCCAGGGGTAAAGCTAATCGTTTTGCACTGCCGATGGTGTTGTTGATATGTAGTAAGGCTTTTATTGATTTTTCAACTTCAGGCCTGGAAAATTCTTTGGAATATTTAATTGCGGCTATTTTCTATTATTTCTATTTGCAATGGGATAAGTTCTCTAAAAGGCGCTTGTTGTTCCTTTCCTTTATTGGCTGTCTGGCTTTACTAAACAGAATGGACAGTATTTTATTGTTTTTGCCAGCGTTGGTTGACGCTTTTTTTCTAAAAGGTGAGGATAAGTGGTATAAAAATATTCTGCCGGGATTTATTGGCATTATACCGTTTATTGTTTGGGAAATGTTTTCTCTGTTTTATTATGGATTTTTATTTCCTAATACGGCTTATGCCAAGTTGAATTCAGGGATTTCAACTGCTGAGTATTTTCAACAAGGTATTTTATATTATTTGGATTTTATGAGCCGTGACCCGATTGCTTTTTTTAGTATCCTTTTAGCTTTGTTTTTGGCGATATATTTGTTTGTTAATTATCATAATGGGAAATCTCTATGTATTGGTATAGGTATGCTTTTATATGGTATTTACATTATGCGTGTTGGCGGCGATTTTATGTTGGGGCGTTTTTTTGCGATAATATTGTTTATTGGGATGTTTATTGTTGCAGAATATAAATTGGGATTAAACTTTTTATTCCAAGTATGTGTTGTTTTAATATTGATAACATCTATTATGCCAAATAATAATTTAATAAGTAATCGTTTATATCCAGATAAAGACTCAGGATATTATAATGGTATAGAAGATGGCCGAAGTTATTATTATCCTGCGACTGGTTTGTTAAGAATGTCAAAATATGGTGGCAACTTTGTTACAAACACTAAAAATTGGTTTTATACTGCCAAGAAAGATTTGTTAGAGGGAGAGAATGTAGTCGTAAAAACTGGTATTGGTTATTATGGCCTAACAGCAGGTGTACAAATTCATGTAGTGGATAGTTTGGCGCTAGGAGATGCTCTTTTGGCCAGATTACCTGCAATATATAATCCAGAATGGCGGATTGCGCATTTTAAAAGACTTATACCAGATGGTTATTTGGAGAGTGTTGAAAGTGGAGAAAATCTAATAAAAGATAAAAAATTAGCTGAATATTATGATGTTTTACATAATATTATAAGTGGTGATTTGTTTTCTAAAGAGCGTTTTAAGCAAATTATAGATATGAATTTAGGTAAATATGATTACTTGATAGATAAAGACTTTTATCGTGGTTATGTTGCTGAAAAACAAATGAGCATAGCGGATTTTTCTAAACCAATTGCGGTTGGTGACGTTTGGGATAATTCTAATGCTTGGATTTTGAATAAAAATGGTGTAGAAATTGTTCTTGATAAAATAAGCTACAACCAGAAGATAAGTTTCTTTGCCGATAACAATGATGAGTATTGGCTGTTGCTTGAAAATGATGGAGAAATTATTTACAGGGAAAATACAGGAACAGTTGAAGGTGTTGGAATGCAGCAGCGAGAAGTCAGTTTGCCGGAAGATGTTGTTGCACTTGGTTACGATACTATAAATATTATTCCATATGGTGGTGATGGTAGTTATAGTATTGGTTATTTGCAGTTAAAATAGAAAATCTAATTTGATTGAATTAATAAGTAGATAAATTGTTTTGCTTCAAGGACGTTTGCATTGCAACAAATTAGATGGTTGGTGGGTAGACGTAGGAAATGTTGAACAATTAAATGAGGCAGATTGTTTGCTGAAAAAAATTAATTTAGACAATTTGCAGTAGTAATTAAACTTAAATTTTTATTTAATTTGTAAACCAGACTTTCTATTGTGAAACAGAGGGTCTGGTTTTTTATTTTAAAAATGCAGGAGGTGTTGAAATATCGAAAAAGTAAAAGAGAAAAAGGCGGTTAAACAAGATATTAAGGCAAAGGGTTTTAATAAACCAAAGGAGTTGGTTCAGTGCGGCTTGGATAAGGGCGTTGAGCGGATTGGTCAAAATATCCGGGAAGCCGGAATGCTGGATAAGCAAGAGAAAAAATCGGAAGATCAGTCTGTCTATGGAATCAACCAAACAGAGGCTGCTGCCAGAACAGCTGCTCACGCGACTTATGTGTTGGGCAGAAAAATGGCTGAAAAACAGAGTAAAAATATGGCTAAAGCTTATTCAGCTCCAGAAACTGAAAAGCAATTTACAGAAGAATATTTTGATGAGGCTGCAACTAGGCCAGATATAGGCGAGTCAAAACATATTGAACTGCAGCAATTTATGAACCAACACGTTGAAGCTGCGGAGCATTTAGAGAATAAGGAACCAAAGTACAGGTGGCCAAAAACAATCAGGGAAAGGGAAAACCTTTCTCCTACAAAAGAGGATGTTAAAACCCAATGGGCCAGTGCTGTTGTTAAAGAGAATGTGCCTGCCCAATTAAAAAATGTAGATTATAAAGCTGTTCGAGAAAGGTAGACTTATACTGACAAATTTGGCCTAAATTTTGGTAAAGCTGACAAAAGCGTTATAAATCAAAAAGACATTTGTCTGCTGTTATGCACAATGAGGCACAAATCAAGATGCTAAATAAAGGGTCTGTAAAAACCAAAGAAATGGTTTGGAATAGGCTGGACGTAGCAGGCAATAGAGATGTTGCTAATACACCAATAGTTAAACAAAATCCTGTTATTAGCGGTAATTCAAATTGTCAGCTAGATATTAAGACCAGAAAATCATATGTGAATGCAGAAAAGGAAAGGACTTGGCATTGACTTCGCTAAAAGCGGGAAGTATACGGAGATTGGCGCTTTTACGATTGTTGAGGAGGCAGACGGAGAAGGCGCATCTAAGTGGGGCCTGCTGAAATCCTATCAGGGCAAACGCAACGGATAGGTAAGCCTCGATTTTGCAGAAAGAGTTTAAATCTGTGTAAGTTATAATGGACAGCCTGCAGAGCATATTTTGTTCTGTGGGCTGTTTTTTTTGAGCTTTAGCGATAAATAAACCCCCAGTTGAACTGGGGGTCAATAAAAAAACTTT
>CANSKT010000074.1 GCA_947647555.1 uncultured Peptococcaceae bacterium
ATCTTCGGTTGATAAAAGTTTCAGCAGGCATAATTCAATAATGTCTTTTTTCAGCATGGCGCACCTGCCTTAGTACAAAATCTTCAGGCTGGCGGCCAGACCGCAGAACAGGGGCAGAAAATAACTGCGCAGTTCTGCTGCCAAATTGTCCAGCTGGTCAGGGACTATGTCCATGCTGGTTAAAACTCCCATATAAATCATTATGCCAAACAGCATGGTAACGCTCAGTGTGTAAATAGCCAGCCAATGGCCGCTGTGCAGACGACAGAACACCAGACCAAGTAGAGAGAACAATGCGCTGATAGTGGCTAAAAACAGCATATAGTTGAAAATCATGCGGCCGTTTAGCCACATGGCGTTTCCCTGCGTTCCCTCATACAACCAATAACAGGCCAGACCGCCGGCCAGAGCGTTGCCAACGATAAAGAGCGCGCAAATGATAAGCAGGCCGGCTGGGCGCTGGCAATCCGGGAACTGGCGTTTGCAGCGGTGCGCCCAGAAAAGCGCCAGCGGCAGACTTAACCAGAACAGAAATTTTGTTGGTGCGGTTGGGGTTGTATAATTGCTGAACACATGTATGACGTGATCCAGAAAATAACAGGTCGGCACCAGAGGGCAGAACAGCAGCAGGGCAAATATTAGCAGCCATTTGCGGTATTCCTGCTTATTTTGCAGGGAGCGCGCCAACTGCCAGGGTTTATCTTCCTGCACCAAAAAGATTTCGCCATTTTGGTCAGCCTGTTGCTGCATTTCCAGATAATCGGCATAAACCTCTTTGGCTTCATCAGGCGGCAAAAACCAGCGCAGAGCTATATTGAATTGTGGAAAGAAATTTTGCTTAAGCATATGTTTACCTCCTCCAGACAGATATTATCCGGCATCTGACTATTGTAAAAAATATAGTAGTTAAGTTGAGTTTATTTTAACATACTACTGTTAAAAATGCAATAGTTGGGGCGGAAAAATTTTGCCGAATTTTTATATCATTAAAATAAACTAAAATAAACGCCGTCATTTTTCAGAAAATGACGGCGTTCGGTTTTATTCCATATCCAGATATTTGCTTAAAAGCGTAACCATTTCCGCTCGGGTGGCGGTGCTTTTTGGTTGTAACATATTTTGCTCATTGCCGGTAATTAAACCGCTGGCCAGCGCCCAAGCCATTGGCTCGGCAGCCCAGTCAGAAATTTGCGTCTGGTCCGCATAGCTGGCCAGACGGCTTTGTATCGTCATGGCGTCTATGGCGGCCGGCTCGGAGTTGGAGGTCTGCGCCTTTTTCAGGCGATAAAACAGGGTTATTAATTCCTCTCGAGTTAAAGGCTCGCCGCCGGCCAGACGGTTGCCGTCCACGCCGCTTATAAGTTCAATGGCGGCGGCCCAGTTGGCGGCCGCAGCGTACCAGGCTTCTGCCGGCACGTCGGTGAAATTGGCCGCTTCCACTGGCATAGACTTGTTGGCAAAGCGCCGCCAGAGAATATTTATTGCTTCGGCACGGTTTATACCGGCGTTTGGTTGTAAACTGCCCTGTTCGTCGCAGTGGAGCAGGCCAAGGCCGGCCGCGTAAAGCAAATCATCTTTGGCCCAATGCTGGTTTACTTGCTCCAGCTGCTCGATATTGCAAATTTCGCGGTAAACATAGTTTTCCAGCTTATCGACCAACTGATTAAGTTCATCGGGATTGAAAACATTCGCAAAGCCGGCTTCAGCAAAGAAATCGCGGTAGGTGTAACTTTCGTGGTTGGCCACCATCTCCAGATATTTATCAGCTGCCTGTTCAAAATCGTTGTCCGCGCGTATCAGCAGTTCCATAGCGGAAAAGGCGGAAGTGGCATAGCTGATATAATAGAAAGGCTGGATAAAGGTATGGGGCGTGGTTACCCAGTTATAGGCTTCATCGTCCTCATGCGCGTAAACCGAGCCATACTGAACCGACAAATCATGATAAAGCACATTGATATCATGCACAGTTGGTTGTTCCATTTGATAAACTTTTTGTTGGAACTCATCAAAAAGGCAACCCTGCACAATGCCGCTTAACAAATCCTGCACAACATTAATGCGATAAGTGTCGCCATATTGCTCACCAAAAATATCATCAGCAAAATTCAGGAAAAGCATTTCCATGCCGTTGGCAAAAAACTCGTTTACATCGTGGGCAATATCTTCCTGCTGATACATATAATAGGCAAAATGACCAAATTCATGCAAAAATGAAGTAAAATCATAGACTGTGCCGCTTTGCGCGCCGTTAAAAATCATCGCCAGATTATAATGTGGGATATAGGTGGTGAAAGCCACATGCAATTTCTTTTCATTATAATTGATATCCAGCAAATCCTTGAGCCGCAGATAGGCCAGCGCATTGGCATATTCGTCAGAAATGTCCGGCATATAAGTGGCGGCGGTGTTCAGAACTACCAGCTGATTGCGGAAATCATAAAGGGCGTTCAGTTCCTGCTGGTCAAAATCCGGGTTGTTCAGCGAATATTGTTGCACCTGCAAATACAGCGGCACAACCTTTTCCTTAACAATGTCGTAAAGCTGGCGCGCGTCGGCCGGGGTATAATCACGGCCATAATTCATCGCATAGGTATAATCGGCATAATTAGCATAGCCCTGGCTGCGCGCATAGGCGTTGCAGGCCGGCACCGCGTCAACTAGCACGGCGGCTACTGCCTGATTGCGGTTGCGTACCAGCTGCAAATATACCTCCAGATAATTCTCATTGGGCAGGCTGTTAACATTGTCAAAGGAGTAGGTTTGCCCTTGCCATTCCACCGTATAATCGGCCTCCATGGCGTTCCAATAGGCGCTGACCATACTGTTTATTTTGTTCAGCTGTTCAGTAACCTCTGACGTTGTTTGTTCGGTATCCAACATAGCGCGGATACGCTCCGGTGGCAGCAGGCTGTCAAACATTTCCCGGTTATCCGATTGCAGCATAGTGCGCCAGGTGTTCTCATAAGCCTGACCGGCTTCAGCGGCCAATTCCTGCCATTTATTATAAATTGCTTCATATTTTGCCGTATCAGTGTAATAGGCAAAATTAGCCAGACTAACCTGCGCCATAATATTGCTGTATTCGCGGTTGAAGCGCATTAACGCTTTAATCAACTCCGTTTGGTTGTGGATTTGGTTCATGGCCAGGACCTGATCCTGCAAGATATAAAAGCGCGTTAAATCAGGCTCGTTCAGTTGCAGCTGGCCGCGGCTGGGGCCGTCTTGCAGCGGCGCAAAATAGTTAGTTTCGCGTGCCAGCGCTTGTTGGTCGGTTGGTATATAAAGGCCGGCGGTAAACAGCAGCGCCAACAGCAGGCCAAAGGCCGCTAACTGCCGTGGCAAGCGTTGTTTGAAAAATCTCTGCATAAAATCTCCTTTGTTATAAACTGTTTTAACACAACTACCTATATTATATCACATTTTGAGCAGATAATAAAGGCAATTTTAATACAAAATAAACACTAAAAGCGGAATTGTCAGCACGGAAAAGATGGTGCTGAAGAAAATGCCCTGGGCTACCAGTTTGTTATTGCCGCCGTATTCAATGGAGAGCATTGTGGCGTTGGTGGCTACTGGCACCGAGGAAAGCACTACCAGCACTTTGCCCAACAGAGAGTTTGCCTCAAAGCCCGGCAGCAGTTGCAGCAGCAGGAAAACAAGCAACGGCATGGCCAGCAGCTTAACGGCGGTAAAGATATAAACGCGCCATTCATCAAAAAGCTCGCGCAGAGGCATTTCGGCAATGGTGCAGCCCAAAATCAGCATCGCCATTGGCGTAGTAGCGTCGCCCATGGTGAAAAGGGCGGTGTTGACCACGGCTGGCAGTTTGATGTGCAGGAAAAACAGCACCAGCGTTAGCGCGGAGGAAATCAGCGGCATGTTAATCAGCTTGCGCCAGGAAAAACTGCCGGCGGTTTCACTGCCGTCGGTTATCAGCTTAATGCCGTAAGAGAAAACCAGCAAATTGAACACGATATTCATAATCACGGCATAAACCAGAGCTTTTGCGCCGAAAATGGCGGTAATCACCGGAAAGCCCATAAAACCAATATTGCCAAATATAATCATGTATTGGTAAGTGCCCCAATCCTGCCGGGGCAGGCGCATCAGGCGCACATAAATTACGGCCAGCGCCATATAGAAAAGATAAATCAGGCAGGAAAGGCCAAAGGCCGCGCCAACCTCGCCGTTGGTTAATTCCGCGCCCTCCATGGCAAAAGATGTAATAATCTGTGCCGGCAGTGTGACATTCAGCACAACCTTGGAAAGGCTGGCGTTTACATGTTCGTCCAACAGGTTCTGGCGTCTGGCCAGATAACCCAGTATCATCATTAAAAGCAGCATTAACATCTGCCCTAATATTGTCGAAAAATCCATATTGTTTGATCCTTTTTTATAATGTATTTTGTTCCTGTAATTTTTGATGCATGGCGGTTACCACTTTTTTGGCTCCAGCTACCGCCTGCACTACATTGCGCGGCCCGGTTACCACATCGCCGGCGGCATAAACCATTGGCAGACTGGTCTGGCCGTTTTCGTCAACCACCAAAAAGCCTTTTTCGTCAATTTCCAGTCCTTTAGTGGTATCCACCAGACGGCGGCGCGGTCCCTGACTGACGGCAATGATAACCGAATCGGCCTGTACTTGTAAAAGTTCCGGCAATTCACCGCAGGCGTTGCCGTTTTCGTCCAAAATCAGCTGGCGGAAAAGTGGGCCTTGCTCGTTAATTTCCAAAATCTGTTTGCCAAATTCAAACTCCGCGCCGTCCAGCTGGGTATAATTCATTTGTTCGGTGGAGGCGCCAATGCGGTTGGTGCGGCCGTATAGCGTTACATGTTGAGCGCCGTGACGCAGACTGGTGCGTGCCACGTCCATAGCCGTATCGCCCAGACCAATAATGGCTACGGTCTGCCCCAGATTATGCTGCCGTGGGTTGGCCAGATAATCAATGCCGAAAAGCACATTACCGCGGCTTTCACCCTTAACGCCCAGCGTGCGCGGCCGCCAGACGCCGGTGCCGATAAATACGGCGCGGTAATCATCGCGGAACAGATTATCAATACGCAGGGCGTTGCCAATGGTGGTGTTCAGGCGGATACGAACACCCAGCGCCAACAGTTTATCCTTAAAGCGTTCTAAAATGCTTTTAGGCAGTCGAAACTCTGGTATACCATACTGCATAACGCCACCAATGCGGTCTTTGGAGTCAAAAATTGTCACCCGATAACCCAGCCGCGCCAGCTGAATGGCGCCGGCCAGACCAGCCGCCCCAGAGCCGATAACCGCAACGGCAATTCCGTTATCCGGCAGGCATTTTATTTGCATATTATCCAGACAGGTATCAGATATATAATGTTCAATGGTGCTTATCTGCACGGCGCTGCCTTTACGCCCCAAAACGCAGTTGCCCTCACATTGGCGTTCATGGTTACAGATAACTGAACAAATCAGGGAAAGAGGGTTGTTGTCAAAGAGCATTTCTCCGGCTTCATTCAAACGGTGCTCCTTGAGCAGCCCAATCATCTCCGGAATAGGGGTGTGGATAGGGCAGCCCTGTCGGCAGGCCGGTTTTGCGCATTGCAGACAACGATTTATTTCATCAATAACATGACTGGCCATTTGCTTATACTCCTTATCATTTATTTATTTTTTATAATAATGCAGGGTTATATTTTAGCACTTATACTGTTTTTTTGCAATAATTTATTAAAAAAATTTTAAATAAAAAATTTGAATTATCTTGCGTGCATGTAAAAAGCCTTAAAGCATTCAAAATACTTTAAGGCTTGAGTTTATGTAAGCTGACGGTGGCGTTTATATAGACGCAAAGCCAGATAAATAGCACCGCTTAAAAGCGCGCCGGCCAGAACGTCCAACACGGAATGTTGCTTTACAAAAACGGTGGAAACGCAGATTAGCAGCATCATGGCAACCACGGCCAGACGTGCCGCTAAATACGGCTGCAACCTGACGCTGCGCCAGCTAACCAGAGCAATGGCGCAGGAAATAGAAACATGTAAAGACGGGCAGACGTTATTGGGCGCGTCTACCAACCAAACCAGCTGCAAAAGCCGACAGAGCAGGTTATCATTGACCTGTTCCGGACGCAGCTGCAAACCGTTGGGCCAAAGCAAATAAACGGTGAAGCAAAATGCAGCGCCACCAAAAATTAAAATACATAGTTCCGTAAAATCCCGTTTATCCAGCAACAGAAAAAACAGCAGACTGCCGGGAAAGGCTGCAAACCAGAGAAAATAGGGGATAGCAAACCATTCATTAAACGGAATTAAATCATCTAAAAAGCAGTGGATAATCTGCCTTGGCCGGCTGTTAAAAAATGCGGTTTCACTGGCAAAATCCAGCGTAAAAAATAACAACAAATAAGCCAGCAATAACAAAAGCAGCAGGCCAAAATATTTATCCTGAAAAATTTTCTTCATATAAAAGTTATGGTTTAAGCGATAAGATTAAACAGAGAGGATATCCTTTTCCTTTTTCTTAAAGGTTTCTTCCACCTTTTTAATAAATTCGTCGGTTTGTTTCTGGGATTTATCCAGCGCCTTTTTAACCTCGTCCTCGCTGGCCTCGCCCTGTTTTTCCAAAGCTTTAAGTTTATCGTTCAACTCACGGCGGCAGTTACGGATTGAAACTTTGGCTTCTTCCGCGCGTTTGCCGCAATTTTTTACCAGTTCCTTGCGGCGGTCCTCGGTCAGCGGCGGAATAGCCAGACGAATAGCGGCGCCGTCATTGGTGGGGTTAATTCCCAAATCAGAAGTCTGAATGGCTTTTTCAATCGCTTTAATCATGCTGCGGTCCCAAGGCTGAATTACCAAAAGGCGCGGTTCCGGTGCGGAAATGCTGGCCATCTGGGCAACAGGCGTGGCGGTGCCGTAATAATCAATCTGAAGCTTGTCCAAAATTGCCGGGTCAGCACGGCCGGCGCGCATCACGGAAAAATCCTGACACATGGATTCAAAAGCCTTTGCATTTTTTCTTCTGCGGATTTCAAAATTTCATTAGTAGCCATTATTTTGTCCCTCCTACGATTGTACCAATTTGTTCACCTTTAACCACGCGCACGATGTTGCTGGGGTCGTCAATGCTGAAAACCAGCAGGGGAATATGGTTGTCCATACAAATGGTGGCGGCGGTGCCGTCCATAACCTGTAAGCCCTTGTTTAAAACGTCCATAAAATCCAGCGTATCGAATTTTTTGGCGTTGGGGTTCAGTTTCGGGTCGCTGTCATAAACACCGTCAACACCTTTTTTCGCCATTAAAATCGCATCGGCTTCAATTTCCGCGGCACGCAGGGCAGCAGTGGTATCTGTGGAAAAATAAGGATTGCCGGTGCCGGCGGCAAAAATTACCACGCGCCCCAGTCTTAGATGTCGCAGGGCCCGGCGGCGGATATATGGCTCGGCAATCTGCCGCATTTCCACTGCTGTCTGAACCCGTGTTACCACGTCGATGCTCTCCAATGCGTCCTGCAAGGCCAGACCATTCATTACGGTGGCCAGCATACCCATATAGTCGGCGGTTACGCGGTCCATTCCCTTGGCGGAACCGGTTGCGCCGCGCCAGATGTTGCCGCCGCCCACTACCAGTGCGGTTTCCACGCCAAGCTCACAAACTGCCTTAATCTGCTGGGCGATATCGTGAATGGTTGCCGGGTCAATGCCAAAGCCCTGTTTGCCAGCCAATGCTTCGCCGCTGACTTTCAGTATTACACGTTTATACTTCAAGGAAGTATTTAATTCACTCATAATTTGCCTCCCCTATGGCCTAAATGCCATTTTGTTCGATTATAGCATATTTAAGGTTAACTTTGCAAGGTTCCAGCGTAATATTTCTAAAAAAATTAGCTGATTATGCCGCCGCCAATGACAATATCGCCGGCATAAATAACGGCGGCCTGGCCTTTGGCTACGGCGCGTTGCGGCCGCACAAATTCAATTTGCAGGCAATCATCAGCGGTTTGGCTGACCAGTGCCGGCTGCGGCTGGCGGCGATAACCGATTTTTACGGCATAGTAACGCGGCTGCTCCAGCTTGTCCATTGCAATCAGGTTGATTTCCTTGAGTGTCAGACGTTGGGTATACATATCTTCGGCATAGCCCACCTGCACGGTATTCTGCTGAGGGTCAATGGCGCAGACATAGGCTGGCCGCCCCAGAGCAATACCAAGGCCATGGCGCTGGCCGATGGTGTAATAGACCAGTCCCTTGTGCTGACCCAAAATCTTGCCCTGCTTATCAATAAAGTTGCCGGGCGGATAGCTGCGGCCGGTGTGGCGGCAGATAAACGCGGCATAATCACCGTCCGGCACAAAGCAAATATCCTGACTTTCCCGTTTATGCGCGTTACTGAATTGTTGTTCCTCGGCAATCTGCCTTACTTCTGCTTTGGTCAGACCGCCCAGCGGCAGCAGCGTATGCGCCAGCTGGTTCTGGGTAAGACAGAAAAGCACATAGCTTTGGTCTTTAGTGGCGTCCAACGCTTTTTTTAACAGCCAGCGCTGGCTGGCAGCGTCATATTCAATGCGCGCATAATGCCCGGTGGCGATATAGTCATAGCCCAACTTTTGGGCGCTTTGCAGCAGCTGGTCAAATTTCAGGCGGCGATTACAGTCTATGCAGGGGTTTGGGGTATGCCCCTGCGCATAGCCGGCTGCAAATTTATCCATAACAGCGGTGCGAAAGTTCTCTGTGAAGTCAAAAACATAGTGGGGCATTTGCATTTTTTCTGCCACAGCGCGTGCGTCTGCCGCTTCATTTAATGTACAACTGGCCAGCTGCATGGTTGCGCCGGCACAGTCATAGCCGGTCTGTCTGGTCAGATAAGCCGCCACGCTGGAATCAACGCCGCCGCTCATGGCAATCATTGCTTTTTTGGTCATGGTTCATCCTCAATATGATACAAAGTTTTTTTGCTCATTCAATTTTAACATAATTATCTTAAAAATACAACGAAAAACATTTTTTTGTGGATTTATCAGGTATTAAGCTTTTTAAATCCATATTAATCCCCGGTTAGTATATTGTCATATTGTATGGAGTGTAATATACCAAAATCAGGGAAGATTGTGCAATAGGAAAATACAATATAATAACAGGCGTTGGGGTTTGTTTCTTCAAATGAGCAAAGCAAGTTATAAACGATTTTATTGCAATATATTTTGCGTTTTGTGTAATCATCAGAAAGATAAAAATAATTATCGTTATCTGGCTCAATCGTTATTTGCCAGAAACCTATTTGGGTATAGATGGTTAAAGCGATGGCCTGATAGGCCAGAAAAGCCAAAATTATGCCGGCTCCTAAAATAGTTATAGCGCGTTGTAATTTGTAAATATAATTTTTTTCGTTATAATTTGGCATTTTTTTGCCCTGCTTTCACTTCAGGTTTTGGTCTTGTTTTTTGTTCACTGTGCTGCTATAATATTGGGAGAAAAAGGAGATGTTGCAGTATGGAAGATAAAGCGTGGAGTAAAAGCCAGATTGTTGCTCTTATCTTGGGGCCGGTGCTGTTTGGGCTGACTCTTTGTCTGCTTCCGGCCGGTCTTTTGACCTTTGAAGCCCGGGTGGCCGTTAGTACCGTAATATGGATGGGCTTCTGGTGGATAACAGTGCCGGTCAGCGCGGCGGTTACGGCCTTTATTCCCATTCTGGTAAACGCTGTTTTTAACATACTGCCTATGGGCGGCATTATCAGCGATTATTTTTCAGAGATTGTGGTTTTGCTTTTGGGTGCGGATTTGCTGGCTATTGCCTGGCAGGTAACCGGTTTTGACCGTCGCCTTTCTTTAAAAGCGCTTTGTATAATCGGCCCGTCAGCCACGCAGCAAATAATCATCTGGTTTGTGTTGCCGGCTCTGCTTTCAACCGTTTTGCCCAACGCCGTGGTTTGTATGGTTCTCACGCCGATTGCCTTTGCCATGCTGCAATATGTGAGCCACGAGGGCAGTCCAATCCGCTCCATTATTTTGCTGGCCATTGCCTGGGGCGCCGGCGTGGGCGGTGTAGGCACGCCGTTGGGCGGTGCGATGAATTTGATTGCCGTTGGCTCCTTTGAGGAGTTGACCGGCCGTGAGTTTGCTTATCTGGATTGGATTTTGCGGCTGGTACCGTTTATGCTGCTGCTGATTTTGGTGGGTGTTTTATATCTGCTGCTGATTAAGCCGAAAAACGTCAGTCTGGAGGGCAGCAAAGAATATTTTCGCGGTCTTTATCAGGAACTGCCGCCAATGAACAGAGATGAACTTTTAAGCGTGGTGCTGTTTGGGGCGGCGATGTTGCTGGCTTTTGTGCGTCCGCTGTTTGAGCCATGGTTGCCCGGGTTGAAGCCGGCCTATATTTTTCTGCTTTTTGGTATGTTTACATTTGTGTTGCCCAAGCAAAATGGCGAGCCTTTGTTAACCTGGGAAAAGGCAGAAAAAAGTATTGGTTGGAACCTGCTGTTTCTGATTGCCGGCGGTCTGGCGGTTGGCGGCATGATTAGTGATTCAGGCGCGGCGCAGGTGGTGGCCGGTCTGCTGGCGACATGTAATCTGACTGGCGGCTTGGGTACGATATTGCTGTTTGTGGGATTTACCATTATGCTGGCGGAAATTGCCAGCAACACAGCGGCCGCGGCTATCGCTCTGCCAGTTGTAATCAGTGTTACCCAGGAATTAAACCTGAATCCCATTC
>CANSKT010000075.1 GCA_947647555.1 uncultured Peptococcaceae bacterium
GTATCGCAGACAGCGCTAACTTCAACGGCATTAAATTGTTGGACGGCTCTCTGGATGCTGACAGTACTGCTAACACCAGCGCCGCCAGTGCAATAAGCAATATTCAGAATTCTGCATATGCTGCAAATGGTGCAGCTCAAGCCTTTGATTTCAATTATATTACCAATCGTCCACCTGCGTCAACTGCTCAAACTAATGCTGAGTTTACTATCAGCTTTGATGATATCAATGTTGATGCGGTTGCTACTGGTACCAATAAGGTTACAATAAAGATTGGTGATGCAACACTTACAGTAGCCAATACTGGTAGTGCAGGTGCAATGAATGGTGCCAAAATTGCAAGTAAGATTTTAACTGCTGGTAAAAAGCAGGGTACTGCTGTAAAATGTGGCAATACCAATAATACTTCTGCTACTAAAGCTTCTAAAGGTACAACGGCTGCCTGGGATGCTGGTATCGGAAGCGATGGCGGTGCTTTTGTTAAGATAAACGGTCATTGGTATGAAATGACAGCCGGTACTGCTGGCGCTAATACAGTAAAGTTTACCCAGGTGGATTATACTGGTGAAAACGGTGAAATTGTTCATCCTGATTTTGGTGTTTCTGTTGCTAAGGATGCTGCTGGCGGTAAGGTTAATGGTACACCTAACTGGCAGGTACAGAAACCTGTAACAGGTACTGGTGTTGGTTCTAGTCATCAGGCACAGGTAAGTGTGGATCTTGATTTCAGCAAACTTAAAAATGGGGATAAACTTACCGTTGGTGATATGAACTATTATTTCAAATTAGATGCTGCTGATACAACAACCTCTGCTGGTGCAACGGCAGTTATTGATTTGAGTACAATATTCACCAAAGAGTCCGATTTTGCTGATGCTGTTAAACAGGCTGAAGCAATGGTTTCAATTACCAACCAGATTGGTGCCACTGTGGCAAATTCAACTGGTACATTAACTCCAGCTGCTAATAAAAATGATACTTGGTCTGTAGGTAATGGCGGTGTATCTGGCGGCATTGGTACTTTAACATTCCAGTCTTTGTCCAATTATAAAGGCGATTCTGCAGGTGCAGCAGCAGCTGATAAAGTAAATATTGGTAATGGTACAAATAATCCTGTTTGTAGCATGCTTACTGAAGCCGATGTTATGAAGCAGTTCTATGCTGAAAGTCAGGAATCGGCAGCTAGTACATCTTTTGAGTTGGATGTTACCAAGATTAAAGAGGGCGACACCATCACTATTAATGGTACGACCTTTGAATTTACTGACGGTACCAATGTTTCTGATAAGAAGAATATTGCTGTTAATTTGCATGCCTATGGTATTGCTGGTACTATTTCCTCCAGCAACACAGGCAATATTATGAACGATCTGAAAAATGCAATCACGAACAACATGAAGTATGGTGCAACTAACATGTTTGACATTGAGGTTGATGGTAATAAGATGACATTGACTTCTAATGATAATGCTGGTACTACAGCTTTTGATGAACAACGTGTTGCTGCTGAAATTAAATTGCCTGCTGGCGCTTATGAGGGTGCTGCATTAACATTGCAGATTGGTGATACATCTGATAAATTCAATCAGCTGGAAGTTTCCATTCAGGATATGCATACCAAAGCTTTGGGTATTGACGATATCAACATCGGTACTGCTGACGGCGCTAAGGCTGCGATTAACGTAATCAAAGACGCTATCAACAACGTGTCTGCTGTTCGTGGTAAATTGGGCGCTATCAGCAACCGTTTGGACCACACTGCTAACAACCTGTCTGTAATGCGTGAGAACATTCAGGACGCTGAGTCCTCTATCCGCGATACTGACGTTGCTGAGGAAATGATGAAGTATACCAAGAACAACATTTTCAATTTGCGGAAAGAAGATAAAATAAATCAAAGAGTTAAAAAGCCTGTATTTATGCGGCTTTGCGGTGAGGTGGCTCTCGGCTGTGAAGAATGTTTAGCAGCATAATAGGTGATTTTACCATTCAAATATTGTTTTAGAGGGAATGTAAAAACAGATAACACATTCCCTCTTGTTGTATCCTGCAAAGCATAAAGGAGTGATATATATGGCAGAAACAACGAGGAAGAAAAAGACAAACAATGTTGCGGAGGTGGTAAACATCGCACTTGCAGAACTCTATCCTTTTCCTGAGCAGCCCTTTACTGTGCGTGATGATGAGAGTATGCAGGAAACGGCGGCTAGCATTAAGGAGTATGGCGTTTTAACTCCGGCCATTGCTAGACCACGAGAGGGCGGCGGCTATGAGATAATTTCCGGCCATCGGCGGAAACGCGCCTGCGAATTGGCCGGACTGGATAAAATGCCGGTTATTGTTAAGGATATGGACGCTGATACCGCTGTTATTATGATGGTGGACAGCAATTTGCAGCGTGAAAATATCCTGCCCAGCGAAAAGGCCAAGGCGTATAAAATGAAACTGGAGGCCATTAAGCGGCAAGGTGCGCGGACGGATTTAACTTCCCGACAAGTTGTCGGGAAGTTGGAAAGTTCAGATATTGTTGGTGAAACTACCGGCGAAAGCGGCAGACAAATTCAACGGTATATCCGTCTGACAGAATTGGAGCCGGAGTTGCAGCAGTTGGTTGATGATAAAAAAATCGGCTTTACACCGGCGGTGGAGTTATCCTACTTGCAGCCGGAGGAACAAAAGCAGCTGCTTGAAGCTATCGACAGCGAGCAGGCCACGCCCTCGCTCTCACAGGCACAGCGAATGAAAAAAATGAGCCAAGCTGGAGAGTTGAGCGGCGATAAAATACTGGAAATTATGCAGGAAGAAAAAAAGCCGGAGCAAAACCGCAAAGAAGAAGTTACGCCGGATAAAGAAAGCGTTAGTTTTTCGACGGAAAAGCTGCGTAAATATTTCCCTCGTTCCTATACGCCGCTGCAAATGGAAAACACCATAATCCGGCTATTGGAGGCTTGGCAGAAAAAACGCCAGCGGGCGCAGGAGCGGTAAAAAAATTGAATATAGCTAAATAAGGGATAGAAAGTTTTATTTTTCTGTCCCTTTTTTGTTGCCCAAACGGAGGTGGGAGGTTGTTTCTAAACACATTTAAGTACACGCCGACAATGGTAGATTGCCGTCTGTGTACTGAATATCGAAAACCGAGGGGTTGCACAATGCGCGGCGGCTGTCCTTGGCTGGCTGAAAGAATTGAGGCCGGCGTTGTTGGTTACGCCGAGGCTTTGCTGGAGAGTTTTCCAGAAAACAAACGGTTGGCGGCTAGACTGCATATGGCAGTGCAGCTGTTTTTCGGCTCTTTGTGGTTGGACAAGCAGCATAAACAGCGCTGGGATTACCTTATGGCTCGTTTTAGGTACAGCAAAAGGAGAAAGGATACAGCCAAATATTATGCGGTGATGTATCTGTTTGCGGCCAGCCGGGAATTAAACCGCCTGACCATAAACTGCATAGAGCGGCAAAGTATTGACCTGACTTGGGCGAATATCGCCGAGATGTCAGACGGAGATTACACACTGTTTGCAGCGGCCAGAAGTATTGCGGTAGATAATATCGGCAGGTTGCTGCAAAGGCTGGAGGATATATCGGCGGTGGGGTTGAGCGAGTTTTGTCTTATCGTCAATGCCTTGCTTATCTATCGGTATGGATTGGCAGCTCTGGATATTAGAGAAAAAACTGTAAAAAGGGAGGTTGGATAATATAGAAAATAACGATTTGAATGTTGTGTCGCTATCAGGCGGCAAGGATAATGAAAAGAGATATAAAATGAAAAGTCACCTCCGAAAATTTTGGAAAATGGCAGATTGATAGGTGAAAAACTTTCCATAATCTTTTACAATGGTGTTACCCCAAAGCATCGGGGAATACACCAAAGGAGGAAGATCATGGAAGAAAGAAAAACAATAAGCGAGATTGGAGAATTCATCATAGCAGAAATGGAGCGGATGCAGTATGCTCCGCTAACAATGGAGTATTTTCGCTATGATGTACGGCGTTTGGCCGACTTCGTCCGGCAAAGGACAGGAGAGGAGTTTTTTAGTGAGGAATTGGGCCGCATCTATCTGGCGGATACTATAGGGTATCCCATAACAGAAAACAGGTGGCTTACGTCCCCAGAGGCAGCCCGGGTGCGTTGTGTTCGCCGGATTGGCGAATATCAGTTATATGGGGCTGTAGTACGAATTCATTTGAAACAGGAAAAGCGCCAGAATGATTGGGAACTTGGAGACGAAAAGATCATTACAGCATACATCGAGTTTGTGCAGACAGCAGACAACAGCGAGGCTACGAAGAAAATACGCATTCGCCACATCCGGCAATTTTACGAGTTTCTGGCAGCTCGAAAAATAAGCGGAGTCCATGACATTTCCGCACAGATCATTTCCGACTATGCTGCATCTCTCCAAGGGGATTCTCCTGTTTACACAAAGCACCGGTTAGCAACGCTGCGGTTTTATTTCCGATTTCTGCGGCAAAACGGTATTCTGGAATATGATTGGTCTTTTGCGGTTCCAAAGGTGATCGCACCCAAGAACCGGAATGTGCCTGCCTTATGGGAAAAGGATGATTTGGAACGGCTGCTCAAGGGGATAGACCGGGGAAACCCTGCGGGGAAACGCGACTATGCGATTATTCTGCTGGTGGTGGAGCTTGGCCTGCGGATCTCGGATGTCTCTGAACTGCGGTTAGATAGTTTGAAATGGGAGCGGAATGAGCTTGAACTGATCCAGCACAAGACAGGAAACCGTGTGACACAGCCGCTGTTGGAGGATGCTGGCTGGGCCATTATTGATTACATCAGGTATGCACGTCCCCATGTAGAATCTCCCTTTGTATTCCTGACAGTAAACGCACCGTATACTCAGATGCAGCCCGGTTCCATTGGGTGCATCTTAGACCGGCACAGGGTGCGAAGTGGGATACAGAAAAAACGCGGTACAGCGGGTGGGATGCACTCCCTGCGCCACGCGCTGGCCCGGAGGATGCTGGAGCAGGGAACGCCGCTGTCCACCGTTGCCAATGTTATGGGCCATACCAGTTATGCATCCACATCTCCATATCTGAAGGTGGACATTGAGGGGCTGCGTGAATGTGCGCTCTCTCTTGGGGAGGTGCTGACAGATGCGTGATGGTCCAGAAATGAAAACATATACATACAGCGGCATACTTGCACCTATCTGTGAAGGATTTGTCCAAGAAAAACGCGCCGTTGGCTGCTTGTACAATACTGAAGCCAAGAAATTGAGCGAATTTTCCCGGTTTACCCTCGATTTTGATTGCCCGGAAGGTACACTGCCCAAAGAGATCGTCCAGGCATGGATCGCCAAGAAATCTACCGATTCAGACAGAAACCGGTACGCAAGGTTCTCACTGATTTCTCAGTTTGCCAAATATATGCAGCGGGTGGGCTATCCCGCCTATGTCCCTGGGCGGGATGAAATTGGAAAGCTGCACAGGAGTTTTGTTCCATATATTTTCTCTCATGAAGAGATCCGGGCATTTTTTGAAGCGGCGGACACTATGACCTGCCCTCCGAAGTCTGGTGCTCCAAGGCGGCGTATGATTATGCCGATCTTGTTCCGAATGCTGTATTGCTGTGGCCTGCGGGTGTCTGAAGCGACCAACTTATTGGCTGATGATGTAGACCTGGAACAAGGCATACTGATCATCCAGAACAGCAAATTCGGCAAGACCCGGTATGTCCCCATGTCCGTTGAGTTGACAGGTGCTTGCGCAAAATACGCGAAAACACGGCTTGTTGGCCCGCCGGGAGCGGATTGGTTCTTTGCTGCCCCAGATGGTGGGCATTATGATGTCCGAACGATTTACAGTGTCTTTCGCGAGCTTCTGTGGAAAGCTGGGATTTCCCACGGCGGAAAAGGGAACGGCCCCAGGCTGCATGATTTCAGACACACATTCTGCGTTCATTCCCTGCAAAGGTGGACGCTGCGAGGTTCTGATCCCACTACTTTGCTGCCCCGGCTGACAGCTTATCTTGGACACAATGATTTCTCTGCAACAGAGCAGTATCTGCGAATGACCGCCGAGGCTTATCCGGAAGTTTCCCGGCTTATGGAGGAAAAGTACGGATACATCATTCCCAGCATGGAGGGCAGCGCAAATGAAAACAACTGATTTTGCTCAGTGCTTGGCCTCCTATTTGACGATGTATCTTCCGGGGCAGCTTGGCTTGTCCGAAAACACGATCATGGCCTACCGGGATACGTTCAAGTTGGTTCTTGTTTTTGCTGAAGTGAAGTACCACTTGCGGCCCGAAAAAATCACTTTGGCCCACTTCAACTCGGATTTCATAGCAGATTTTCTCCGCTGGCTGGAGCAGGAGCGCGGCTGTGGTGCGGCTACCCGCAACCAGCGGCTGGCCGCGTTGAGAGCATTTGCCAGATACGCACGGACACAGCATCCGGCCTATCTGTTTGAATCACAGAAAATCATGGATTTGAGGGCAAAGAAGGCTCCTGCGCCGGCGATCGCCTATCTTTCTCCCGATAACGTGCAGAGTATTTTTGCACAAACGGATACATCTACCAAATATGGGAGGCGGGATATGCTCCTGCTCAGTCTCATGTATGATTCCGGGGCGCGAGTCCAGGAGATTTGCGATCTGCGAGTGCGCGATGTCCGTCTGCAAAAGCCGCCTACCATTACATTGACGGGGAAAGGGAGTAAGACCAGATTCGTTCCTATCATGACCAGCACTGCCAATGCTTTGACTGTGTATTTTTCGGATAATGGTTTGTCCAGCCCCGAAAAGGCCGACCAGCCGTTGTTTACGAACCACCAGCGGGGAAAACTCACCAGAGCAGGCGTTGCATATATTTTGAAGAAATATTTTGACGCCGCCAGACAGGTGAATCCAGATTTGCCCAAGAAGATCTCGCCACATATTTTGCGGCACTCCAAAGCGATGCATATGCTGCAAGCAGGAATAAATCTGATCTACATCCGGGACTTCCTCGGCCATGTCCATGTGGAAACCACTGAGATTTACGCAAAGGTTGATACTGAGATGAAGCGCCGCGCCATTGAGAGCGCCCGTATCCAAATCGATCCTGATTTGCCTGCCTGGACAGATGACAAAGACCTTATGGCTTTACTGACAAATCTTTGCGGAAAAGATTGATGCTCAAAATATTATGGAAAGAGTTTGGGGCTTGCTCCAGGCTCTTTCCTCATGTTTATGGAGGTACTTTACATTTTGCTTTTCTATTCATTATCCTTGTTATGGATAGCTTTCCATAACAAGGACAGCACAGCCCTGCTTATCCTGATGATTGAAAAGGGTATGCCCGTAGACTATGTTATGACAGCGGATACGGGAATGGAGTTTCCTGAGATGTATGAGCATTTGCAGAAGGTGGACGAATATCTGCATCGGGAGCGAGGGCTGCACATCACAACGCTGCATAGTTCAAAAAGCTTTGAATATTTGATGTTTGAGCAACCCAAGGTTGCAGCAAAAAGCATTGAGAAACGGCAAAGTTTGGGCTTGCCGCTTTGTGGCAACGGCTGGCCGGGTATTCGAGTTCGCTGGTGTACTGGTTATTTGAAAGCCCATCTTGTGGAAAATGAATTAAAGCGCTTTGCGGCAGGCCGGGAAATTAGGCAATATATTGGTATTGCCGCCGACGAGAGTTGGCGCTGCAAGGGTGAGCAAAACAAATATTATCCGCTGGTCGATTGGGGTGTTACCGAGGCGCAGGCGTTGCAGATATGCTATGACCGTGGTTTTGATTTTGGAGGTTTGTATGAGATTTATCATCGAGCCTCCTGTTTTTGTTGCCCTTTTCAGAGGATTGGCGAGTTGCGGCAATTAAGATTGCATCACCCTCAGCTTTGGGCAAGGCTGCTGGCAATGGATAAACGAGCCAGAGAACAGTTCGGCTCTAATCCTTTAGGCCAGTTTAAGCAGAATTGGAGCGTGGCGGAGCTGGAGGAGCGTTTTGCTGCTGAGGAGCGAGGAGAAAAATATGTAAGGCGTAAATGCCACTGAATATTTGGGAGAGTGAAAAACAATGGCTATCTATCGTGTGGAACGCACTAGAGATTATACAGTGATGAGCAATCATCATCTGAAAGACCGAGGGTTGAGCCTTAAGGCCAAAGGCTTGTTGTCTATGATTTTGTCCCTGCCGGACGAATGGAACTATACTCTGCGGGGGCTGGCCGCTATCAGTAAGGAGGGAGTGGACGCTATCGGCAGTGCGGTTAGGGAGTTGGAAAAGGCAGGCTACATAATCCGGCGGCAGCTGCGGGGCGCTAACGGACGGATTAGCGATACCGAGTACACCATTTATGAGCAGCCGTATAAAGCTGTGCAGGATAATCCGTCAGATGTGGAAGTTTCTAATCTTAATAAGCCAAATATGGATTTTCCCGATATGGTTGAGCCAGTTTCGAAAACAGCCGCAGAATTAAATACGCAAGAAGAAATTATCCAGAGAGAAAATACTAATCGAGTAAATACCCAAGGAGGAAATACTCATTCATTCCGTCATTCTGTCGAAAGTACAGAACAGCAGGACGAAAAAGACAAAGCTGCTAAGACGGACGGACTGACGGATATTAAAACTCTCAGAGAGGGTATTAAAAATCAAATTGGTTATGCCTATCTTGGCAATGCGGCTAACCGGCAGCAGTTGGACGAACTGGTGGAACTTATGCTGGAGGTTGCTTTGGCGAAAAGCCCGGTTATTAAGCTAGGCCGGGATATGGAATACCCAGCGGCCTATGTGCAGGAGCGTTTCGGCAAAATTGGGCAGGCACACATCGAGAAAGTGCTGGCTGGGATTGAAGAAAACACCACACATGTCAAAAATACCAAGGCTTATCTGCTGGCCGCTCTCTTTAACGCGCCCTCCACGCTGGATAACCACTACACAATGCAGGTCAATCACGATTTGGCGATAGACGGGAGGTAGATTATTATGCAGGAAATGCAGATGTTTGAAAGCCCGGAATTTGGGCGTGTCAGAACGCTGGTTGAAAACGGCGAAATTTTGTTTTGTGGCAGTGATGTAGCAAAGGCGCTGGGATATGCGAGGCCAAATGAAGCTATTGCAAGACATTCTAGGGGTACGCTGAAACGGCGTATCCCTACAAACAGCGGTGAACAGGAAATGCTTTTTATCCCTGAGCCGGATTTATATCGGCTCATTTTTAGTTCTAAACTGCCGGCAGCGGAAAAATTTACGGATTGGGTAGTCTGTGAGATTTTGCCCACTATCCGCAAGCACGGAATGTATCTGACGGACGAGACTCTGGAGGCAGCAATCCTTAACCCGGATACCATAATCAAGCTGGCCTTGGAACTCAAGGCAGAAAGAAATATGCGGCAGGAATTGGAACGGCAGGCTGTTGACAATGCGCCAAAAGTGCAGCTGGCCGAGGCTATTGTAACCTCGCCAGATAGTATCCTTATTGGCGATTTGGCAAAAATCCTTTGCCAAAACGGTGTGAACATCGGCCAGCACCGGCTGTTTGAATGGCTGCGTGAACATGGGTTTCTTTGCCGGCGCAAAGGTGAAAGCTATAATATGCCTACCCAAAAATCAATGGAAATGGGCATTATGGAGGTTAAGGAAACGGTGGTTATTCATAACGGCGGTTTAAGCAAAGTAATGAAAACTCCCAAGGTAACCGGCCTGGGGCAGGAATACTTTGTAAACCTGTTTTTGAGGAACTAATATGCAGGAAGAAGTTGAGAGCAGAACGCTGACCCTTATTGTCAGTAGCAGCAAATTCACTGGTAGGACGCTCAAGGAGGCGATAGGCAAATATCTGGCTCACCGCCGGTCAATCAAGCTGGATAAGGCCAGAGGCAGTCCTGTAAATCATCGGGGCAAACAGACGGTTAAGCAGTTGGTTGAGCAGGGACAGGGCGTTAGCAATATTGAGTTGAACGATAAGTCCAGCCGGGAGTTTGAGCGGATTGCCCGAAAATATGGCGTGGATTACGCCGTTAAGCGAGAGAAAGGCGTTGAGCCGCCCAAATATCTTATCTTCTTTAAGGCAAGGGACGCAGACGCGTTGACGGCGGCTTTTAAGGAATATACGCAAAAGCAAATTAACAAAAAGGAGCAGCGGGAGCGCCCCTCGGTGCTGGCCAAGCTGGCCGCTTTTAAGGAGCTGGTTAAAAAGCCGGTTATGGATAAGGAAAAACGCAAGGAAAGGGAGCGATGATAGGCGATGAGAGATATAAACATCAAAAAGCTGCTGTTGCTTAACCTGCCTTATCTGTTCATTGGGCTTTATGCTGGCAAAATCGGTCAGGCGTGGCGGCTGGCTGCTGGGGATAACGCCAGCGTTAAGCTGCTGCACTTGGCCGAGGGGTTTGGGGCGGCTTTTCAGTCGTTCTTGCCCAGCTTTTACCTAGCAGATTTATTGGTTGGCCTTGTCTGCGCCTTGTTTTTAAGGCTGGCTGTGGCAATTCATAGCCAGAACTCTAAGAAATTTAGGAAAGGAGTTGAATATGGCTCGGCTCGTTGGAGTGCATAATCTTAACTGTAAGCAACACCTATATTGACGCAGGAGGGTATGCACAT
>CANSKT010000076.1 GCA_947647555.1 uncultured Peptococcaceae bacterium
GCGTCGCCTGGTTCAGGCGCAGCGCGTTCTGCTGCATTTGCAATAAAATTTGCAATACGGAAGGATTGGCCAACAAATATTCATCGGCCTTTTGTTGCAAAGTTAAAAGCTTGTTCATGAGGTTTAGCCTCCTTGGGCAATGCTTAAACATAGTTTATGCAGAAAAAATGCTGTTGGTCATATTTTCTCACCCCGGCGCATAGATTTATTAAACGGCTTTGGCCGTTGGCGTTGAGAGTTGACAAGCGAGCAAAAACAGGGAGGCGTTAATATGTATCAAATTGGCGATAAGGTGGTTTATCCGGTGCATGGCGCCGGCTGGGTGGAGGCTATTGAAAACCGCGAGGTTGCCGGGCGCAGCCGCAGTTATTATGTTTTAAACCTGCCTTTTAACAGCCTGCGAATTATGGTGCCGCAGGAGGAGGCGGAAAATGTCGGACTGCGCGATTTAATGCCGCCGGAAACCGCCGACCAGGTTTTGCGCATACTGGAGGGCAAACAGACCGAAAGTGAGATGAGCCAGACCGTGCGCGAGTTGAATTTGGAAAAATGGAACAACCGTTTTCGGCTGCAAATGTCGCGCATTAAAAACGGCAATGTGTATGAACTGGCCGAGATTGTTCATGGTCTGACCGTACGCGACCGCTTAAAACCGCTTTCCACCGGCGAGCGCAAAATTTTTGAACAGGCCAGAGAGATATTGTTCAGTGAACTTTGGCTGATAAGCGACGACGCGCAACCGGAAACCGCCAGCCGCATTAAAAACATTTTAGACCTCCCTAATTAAATTAAAAATTTGCACAAAAAAGACCAGCGTCTGCTGGCCTTTTTGTTATTTAAATTAAACTATCTGAAGATATTTAACGGCTCAAGCAGGTATTTTTATCTCAGAACCGGCTAAAAAATTCCATAACCGGCAGGAAACACTAACTATATGTCGAATAAAAAATAGTTAAACTAATTAAAATAGGAAATGAAAATTCAGGAGGCACTAATGACAGAAATTTTAAGAAAAAGCCTGGAAGTCGGCGGACGTACGCTGACATTGGAAACCGGACGCATGGCCAAACAGGCCAGCGGCGCAGTTTTTACAACTTATGGTGATACGGCCGTTCTGGCAACCGCCACCGTGGCCGCCAAAGCCAAAGATGGTATTGATTTTTTTCCACTAACCGTGGATTATGAAGAAAAAATGTACGCTGTGGGCAAAATCCCCGGCGGCTTTATCCGTCGGGAGGGACGCGCCAGCAATCAGGCCATTTTGAACGCACGTCTGATTGACCGCCCCCTGCGCCCTTTGTTCCCCAAAGCTTATCGCAAGGACGTTCAGGTTGTGGCCACAATTCTTTCCGTAGACCATGATTGTCCGCCGGAAATTACTGCCATGTGCGGCGCGTCAGCAGCGCTGCATATCTCGCATGCACCATTCAACGGCCCGATTGCCGGCGTAATTATGGGCATGGTGGACGGTGAATTTATCATCAACCCCACCGTTGAACAAAAGGCCAACAGCGTTATGCATATTGCCGTGGCCGGCACCAAAGACGCTATCATGATGGTAGAAGCCGGCGCTGCGGAAATTCCGGAGGAAACTATTCTGGAGGCCATTTTGACCGCCCATGAGGAAATTAAACGCATTGTAGCTTTTATCGAAGATTTCAGAGCCGAAGCGCTGGCGCTGGGTCTGGCCAAAGAAAAAGAGGTTTTTGTCGAAGAACAGGTTAACGAAGAATTGGAAGCCGCTATCATGGCGCATAAAGAGGAGTTAGCGGCCGCTGTGCATAAATGCGCCGTAGAAAAACTGCCCAAACAGGAGCGCGAGGATTTGCTGGAAAGCACCAAAGCCGCTATTGTCGAACAGTTTGCCGGCGAGGAATATGCCGAGGTACAGGATAATATTGCTCATTTCATTGATAAAATGGAAAAAGACGTTTTCCGCACCATGATTGCCCGGGACAAGCTGCGCATTGACGGCCGCGCCCTGAATGAGGTGCGCCCGATTACCTGCGAGATTGACATTTTAAACAAGGTACATGGTTCTTCCCTGTTTACTCGCGGTCAGACGCAGGTTTTGAACATCTGCACACTGGGCATGTTGAGCGACGCCCAAACCCTGGACGGGCTTGGTCTGGAAACTTCCAAGCGCTATATGCATCAATATAATTTTCCACCGTACAGCACTGGTGAAACACGCCCCATGCGTGGCCCCGGCCGGCGTGAGATTGGCCACGGCGCACTGGCGGAGCGCGCTTTGGAGCCGGTAATCCCCAGCCCGGACGAATTCCCCTATGCTTTGCGCCTGGTTTCAGAAGCTATTGAGAGTAACGGTTCAACCTCTATGGCCTCCGTATGCTCCAGCACCATGAGCCTGATGGCCGCCGGCGTGCCAATTTCCGCTCCGGTTTCCGGCGTGGCGATGGGCTTAATCAGTGACGGCGAAAACATGACCATTCTGACGGATATTCAGGGCATGGAAGATTTTCTTGGCGATATGGACTTTAAGGTGGCCGGCACCAGCCGCGGCGTAACCGCCATTCAGATGGATATTAAAATTGCCGGCATCAACAAGGAAATTCTGACCAACGCCTTGGCACAGGCCAAAGAGGGCCGCGCCTTTATTCTGGGCAAAATGCTGGATTGCATTGCCGAACCCAGAACCGATATTTCACCCAACGCACCCCGTATCATCTCCATGTCCATTCACCCGGACAAAATCCGTGAGGTCATCGGCAGCGGCGGCAAAGTTATCAAGCGGATTGTGGAAGAAACAGGCGCTCAGATTGATATTGATGATGACGGCAAGATTGCTATTGCCAGCGTGGACGGTGAAGCCGGCTTGCGCGCCAAAGCTATTATTGAAGCTATTATCACCGAGCCGGAAGTTGGCAAAACCTATACCGGCAAAGTGGTTGGGATTAAGGATTTCGGCGCTTTTGTAGAGATTATTCCCGGCGTTTTCGGCGGCAAAGGCAAGGAAGGCATGGTGCATATCTCTGAATTGGATAAATCGCGCGTGGCACAGGTAACCGATATCTGCCATGAGGGCGATATGCTGACGGTTAAGGTCATCGCCATTGACTCCCAGGGCAAGATTAAGCTTTCTCGCAAAGCAACATTAAAATAATATTAAACAGCCCTGCAACAGGCATGGCTATATAGAAATAAAGCGGCTTATCTTTGCCCATACAGTCAGGCGAGTTTAAGCCGCTTTTTTGGGAGGGAGAAATTAAACCATGAAAACAGCAGCCACGGAAAAAATTAAACCAAAGAACCTATATCAAAAAGTTAATCTTATTTTAATTTTAACCTCCTGCCTTTTTTACATATTATTAATTCGCACCACGATTAACGCCGTAACGCAATATAACCGCCTGCAAGATTTTACTGAAACTTATATTGCCTGCCAGAAAGCTGACGCGCAGCTGGCCGCCGGTTCTGATTATTTAACAGAGCAGGCGCGCATGTATGTTATTACCCAGGACGAGCAAAATTTGCTTAACTATTTTGCAGAGGCTGAAGAAACGCGCCGGCGAGAGCGCGCCATCAATGAGTTGGCCGCTTATCAGCCGCAAAACGCCACCTATGATTATCTGACAGCCGCGCTGGACGCTTCAAACCTGTTAATGCAGCGAGAATTTTACGCCATGAAATTGACGGCGCTGGCCCAGGGCACAAAGCCGGAGGATATGCCGGAGAGTTTGCAGAACATAATTTTAATTGACGAGGATTTAATTTTAAGTTCAGAAGAAATGTTAACCAAGGCGCAGGATTTAGTCTTCAATGAACGCTATAATTTATCCAAGAACACGATTAACAAAAATCTGGAATATGCTATCAGCAGCCTGTTGAACACCACGATACAAGAGCAGCAAAACGCCAAGCAAAATCTGGACCAAACTATTAATGTGCAGTTTGTGCTGATAAGTATTCTGTTTCTGGAAAATCTGCTGCTGGCGGCGCTTTTCTGGCTACACCACAAACATCGACTCGCCAAAAATCAGCCGCCCCAAATTGATTATCAACCCAGCAGATAATTTTCTACAAAACAGGCCGCACCCAAAGAAACGGTGTTTTCCGCCTTTATCAGATAGATTGGAATTTGCGCCAGCTGTTTTTGGAAAGGACAGTCTTTCAAAAAGGACTGATAAAAAACTGCACGGTCAAATAATTCGCCAATTTTGGCAATTACCCCACCGCCGATATAAACGCCGCCGCTGCTGAAATAGCACAGCGCCAAATTGCTTAAAGCCTGACCGGCGGCTTCGCTGAACAGCTGAAAGGTCTGGCGGCAAGCGGCCGCAAACTCCGGCGCAGCCGATTTCTCACCTCTGGCGATGGCGGATACGTCGGCCGGCGATAATTCTGCGGTTATATTAGCCATTTCCGCCGGCCCGTCAATAAGACAAGCGCGCAGAATATTCACCAGACCGCGGCCGGAAAGTAAATCCTCATTGCAAGGCCGCTCAATAAAGTGCTGCATATTCTGCCAAAGCTTAACCTGCGCCGGACTTTCCGGCGCAAAACTGCAATGGCCGGCTTCGGTGCTCAAAACCCGGCCGCTGCCCATTCTGGCGGCCACACCCAGACCGGTGCCAACCGCCGCCGCCATGCAAACCTCCTTTAAACCATGCTCGGCAGAAGCTTCTGCATTAATCAATTCAACCTGCTCCGGCGGCATTTTATGCAACGCCGGCAGGGCATGCGCAAAGGCGGCCAAATCATTCAGCATGGTCCAATGCTTAATCTCTTTCAAGCCAAGGCTCAAATTAGTCAAGTCCAGACAGCAGGGATTATTAGTCAGCTGCACCCTGCCCTCCTCATTTGTCACCCCGGCCACCGCCAAAGCCGCGGCTTCAATCTGGTGTCCCTGACAAAGCTGCTGCAAATGCGGCAGAAGCCCCTGCTCATCGGCAAAATCGGTGGGAACGGTAAGCGTCACCAGCTCCTGCGGCAAAGCCGCACAACTGCTTTGCCAGATAGTCAGCGCGCATTTACTACCACCGCAGTCAATCGTAAGTATTTTCGACATATTTAACCTCCTGTTTTAATATTTCCCCCAAATAATTAGAAATATATTTTAATAAATGATTGCTATTCTGCATATTTTTTATTAAAATTATAGCATATCCAAGGCATATATTACAGGTCTTTTGCCTAAAAAATTATTAAATACAGAAAGTGGAGTGATTTTTATGTTATCCCCGGAAATCATGGCTCGTTATCAGGAATGGCTAAGCGCAGACTGGTGCGACGCAGCCACCAAAACAGAACTGCAAAATCTGCAAAAGAATGAAAAAGAACTGGAAGACCGCTTTTACTGTGATTTGGAGTTCGGCACCGGCGGCATGCGCGGACTGCTGGGCGCCGGCACCAATCGCATGAACATCTATTTAATTCGGCGGTTAACGCAGGCGCTGGCTGACTGTATCAGCGACCACGGCGAGGCCGCCAAGGCGCGCGGCGTGGCAATCTCCTATGATTCACGGCGTTTTTCCCGGGAATTTGCGCTGGAAAGCGCGCTGGTACTGGCCGCCAATGGTATTAAAGCCTATCTTTTTGCAGAACTGCGCCCCACTCCAACTCTTTCTTTCGCTGTCCGTGAAAAACAGGCGATTGCCGGCGTTATGGTAACGGCCAGCCATAACCCCAAGGAATATAACGGCTATAAAGTTTATTGGGAGGACGGCGGCCAGCTGCCGCCGGAACAGGCCGACGTTATCATTGCCAAAATGCAGCAGCGCAACAGCTGGCAAATTGCCGTGGCGGATAAGGAACAGGCCTTAAATCAGGGTCTGTTGGAAATTATGGGGTCAGAGTTGGACGACGCCTATGTCGCCAAAGTGCATGAACAGATGCTAAATCACCAGATGACTGCCGCGCGCGGCGCTAACCTGAATTTGGTATACACCCCCCTGCATGGCACCGGCACCAAGCTGGTGGAGCGTATTCTGCGTGAGAATGGCTTCAGCAATCTGCATATGGTAACGGAACAAGCCGAGCCAGACACCGAATTTCATACCGTGGCCGTACCCAATCCGGAAGAAGCCGACGCCTGGCGAATGGCGGAAAAACTGGCGGCCAAGATTGAAGCGGCCGGTCAGGGACAGGTTGATTTGTTACTGGCCACTGACCCGGACGCCGACCGTTTGGGCGTTTGCTGCCGCCGCGCCGACGGCACTTATCAACGGCTGACCGGCAATCAGGTAGGCGTGCTGTTGGCCTATTACATCATCAAACAGGCCAAAGATTTGGGCAACCTGCCCGTTGACGGCATGGTAATTAAAAGCATTGTGTCCACGGCGCTGGCCAATAAAGTGGTAACCGGTCTGGGCGTAACCATTAAAGATGTGCCGGTAGGCTTTAAATATATTGGCGAGCAAATTAAGTTAATGGAAGAAAGCGGCCACGGCAACTTTTTGCTGGGCTTTGAGGAAAGTCTGGGCTATTTGAAAGGCACCTATGCCCGGGACAAGGACGCTGTTTTAGCGGCGGCGCTGGTGGCCGAAGCGGCGCTTTATTATCGTGAACTGCTGAATATGAGTCTGCTGGACGTTTTGCAGACAATTTATGACAAATTTGGTTATTTTCTGGATACGCAGGTGGCCTGCACCCTTTCCGGCATTGACGGGCGCGAGCAAATAACCGAGATTATGCGTATTCTGCGCGCTGATGAACGGCCAGAAATTGGCGGCCTGCCCGTAGTACGCCGGGAATATTTTGACCGCGCCGAGGTTTGGGAACAAGCCGATAACGCCATCAAACCGCTGGATTTTCCGCAGGTGGATATGCTGGGTTTTGTCTTTGCCGACGGCGGTTTTATCCGCGTTCGCCCCTCCGGTACAGAACCGAAAATCCGTTTCTATTTCTGTATTTCCGGTGAGAATGAAGCAGACGCGCAGGCCAGAGTTCAAACTATCAAACAGGACTTTTTCCAGCCTGTCAGCCAATACATTAAAAAATTCTAAAAATTTTGGCGAAACTTAACGGCAATAAAATTCACTTCCGCCTGTATAAGACGCGCCGCAACTGGGCAATTTTATTAGTGTAAAGGCATTAAGGTAACGGCGAAGATGCAGCGCATCGGCCTACATAAGCCAGGCTAGACTTTAAGCTGTAATCTGCCAAAAAAATTGCAGGGAGTGAGTGAAATGCCCTTAAAAAGAGGAGATATTTATTTTGCAGAACTTAACCCGGTGCAAGGCTCTGAACAGGGCGGCATGCGCCCGGTGCTGGTAGTGCAGAACGACGTGGGCAACAATTACAGCCCAACGACTATTGTTCTGCCAATAACTTCTCGTTTGCAAAAGCCCAAATTACCCACCCATGTGGCTTTAAGCCGGCAGGAATCCGGCCTGACCCGGGATTCGGTGGTGCTGGCAGAACAAATCCGCACGATTGACAAAGTGCGTTTACAGCAAAAAGTAGCCTGTCTGGACGCTATAACCATGAACCGCATTAATCAGGCCATGGAAATCAGCATGGGAATTGCGCCGGAGCATTATTTGCATTAAAAAGTATCACACAAACACAAAACCGCCCGGGCGTTAACCCAGGCGGTTTTTATATGCTTAAAATCGTGTTTAATAAATGCGTTTAACAGCAAAGCCCTCATCTTGCAGCGCTTCCAAAACTTCCTGAATATGCAGATGGCCGTTGGTTTCCACCGTAACCTCCAGTACCACCTTATTGGAATAGCGGTCAATGGCCTTAAACTGGTCATGCTCCAACTCAATAACATTGGCATTATGTTCCGCCAGCAGATTGGCCACCTTGGCCAGCTGCCATGGCTTATCCGGCAATTCCACCGAGAAACACATAATACGGCCGCGGCTAATCATACCCTGATTGATGATAGAGGAAATTGTCACCATATCAATATTGCCGCCGGAAAGAGGACAAATTATCTTTTTGCCAGGCTGCGCCCGTTTTTTAACCGCCGCCAGCGGAATAACCCCAGCCGTTTCCACCACCAGCTTCTGTTTTTCCAGCGTCAGCAAAAAGGCCTCCATAATATCCTTTTCTGTCACGGTTATAATATCGTCCAGGTAGTGCGAACACAAGGCATAGGTTAAATCACCGGGACGGCGCACCGCCACGCCCTCAGCGCAGGTTTTAATAGTTTCCAGAGTGGAGGGGCGACCCTGCTCCAGAGAACGCTTCATCGACATCGCCCCAACCGGCTCCAGACCGATTACCTTAATTTTAGGGTTAACCGCTTTGGCCGCCATGGCGATACCGGCCGCCAAACCGCCGCCGCCAATCGGCACCAGAATTTCGTCCGCGTCCGGCAACTCCGCCAAAACCTCCAGCGCAATAGTACCCTGACCGCAAATAACATCATAATCGTCAAACGGCGGAATAAAAGTATAGCCATACTCCTCGGCCAAATGAAAAGCTTTTTCCTGGGCTTCATCAAAAACATCACCGCTGATTACCACATCTGCGCCCAGATTTTTAGTGGCCTCCACTTTCAAAAGCGGCGTTACATTAGGCATAACAATCGTGGCCTTAACGCCTTTCTGACGAGCCGAAAGCGCACAGCCCTGCGCATGGTTGCCGGCCGAAGCCGCAATAATACCGCGCGCGCTTTCCTCTGGCGTCAAATTGCTGATTTTGTTATAAGCGCCACGAATTTTGAAAGACCCGGTGCGCTGCAAATTTTCCGGCTTGATATAGACCTCACAATTATATTCATTGCTGAAAAAACCGCTGCGCATAAGGTGCGTGGGCAACAAAATCCCCTGCAAATTGGCCGCCGCCTGCTTAACATCGGCCAGATGGTCGCGCCGCATAAATTCCTCTACCTGTTGTTTATCCATTAATTTTTACGCCTCCAAATAAATTATAGCCCTTTTTTTATCTGCCAAAACTTAGCGAACAATACTACCCGGCAAAATCTCCGCCGGTACCTGCAAAACCTGCAATTTATCGCCATCTGAAGCCGCCAGAATCATACCGCGTGATTCGATACCACGCAGCTTGGCCGGCTTCAAATTAGCCACCAACACCACCTGCCGGCCTACCAACTCGTCTGGCTGATAATATTGCGCAATGCCGCTAACCACAGTGCGTTCTTCATTGCCTAGCTTAACCGTCAGCTGCAAAAGCTTGTCCGCCTTTTTTACCTTTTCACAGGCCACAACCTGACAAACGCGCAGGTCAATCCGCTCAAAATCCTCAATACTGATTTCCGGCTTAATTGGAGCAATTTCAGCCATAGAATCTTCGGCTGCCGCCGGTTCCTCCGCCGCGCCCTCATTTTCCTCAGCCAGCTGCTTTTCCCAGTCAATACGGGGGAACAACGCTTCGCCGCGCTGAATTTTGGTGCCAGCCGGGAAACCGCCCCAGGCCAGCGCCTCCCAATCCTGACCGGTCGTAGCGGCGTCCAAACCCAGCTGCTGCCAAACTTTCGCCGCAACATTTGGCATTACCGGAGAAATTAAAATTGTTACCTGACGCAAAACCTCGGCCAGATTATACATCACGGTTTTCAGTTTTTCCGTTTCACCATTCTTATTCAGCGTCCAGGGCGCTGTATCATCAATATATTTGTTAGCCTTGCCAACCAATTTCCAAATTTCAGCAATAGCGTTGGCAATATCCAACTTGTCCATATATTTGGCCATGTTAGCCGGGGTCTGCGCCGCCAGTTCCTGCAACGCCGCATCAAACTCCGTGCCCTCGCTGCCGGGCGCTACCTCACCGCCCAAAAACTTCTCAATCATAGCCGTGGTGCGAGAAAGCAAATTGCCGTAATCATTGGCTAAATCAATGTTAATGCAGTTTACCAATGCTTCCTCGCTGTAATTAGCGTCCATGCCATAGGCCATTTCGCGCAGCAGGAAGAAACGGATAGCGTCCACGCCATATTTTTCGGCCAGCACCACCGGGTCCACCACATTGCCTTTACTTTTACTCATTTTGCCGTCCTGCATCAACAGCCAGCCATGCGCCACCACTTTTTTGGGCAACGGCAGACCAGCCGCCATCAGGATAATCGGCCAGATAATCGAATGAAAACGAATAATATCCTTGGCCATCAAATGCACGTCCGCCGGCCAGTATTTTTGATATTTGCTGTCATCATCGCTATCCACACCCAGCGCCGAAATATAGTTAACCAGCGCGTCAAACCAGACGTAAACCACATGCTTGCTGTCAAAAGGCACCTTGATGCCCCAATCAAAAGTAGAACGTGATACGCACAAATCCTCCAGTCCCTGCTTAACAAAGTTTATCATCTCATTGCGGCGTGTATCCGGCTGGATAAAATCCGGGTTATCCTCAATAAATTTCAGCCACTGGTCAGCGTATTTACTCATCTTGAAAAAATAGCTTTCCTCCTGCGCCAGCTGCACCGGCCGGCCGCAGTCCGGGCAAACATGCCCCTCTGCCAGCTGATGCTCCGTGAAAAAAGTTTCACAGGGCGTGCAATACCA
>CANSKT010000077.1 GCA_947647555.1 uncultured Peptococcaceae bacterium
CGGCAGCTGGGTCGCAAGTATGATTAATGGGGGTGACTTATCTGGGCGTATATTTGGGACGAAAACTATATGCTGAACTTTTTGCGGCCATGTCTGCCGCCAGGAGAGAAGCTGCTGGCGGCTATTAAGGCGATTACTTTACAGGTAAATAAGAAAAAAACCTCTTTTTTTGATGTTTATGTTGGTTTGAGCGAAAATTATTTGCTGGTAGTCGAGTGTGAGGACCGCCAATATTTATGTTCGGAATACAAAATTCCTGATTGGCGCAAAACGGTGGCGGAGGATTTGGGCGTCTGCTTTGCCTTGGCCGATATTCAAAGCTGCGTAATTAAAAAGGGCATTTTTGGCGCTGTAAATTGTGCGCTGACTATGCGCGACGGCGGCTTTATCAAACTGCAAATGCCCAAGCGTGCCGGGCTGGGCGGCGGCATGCCCAATCATTTGGCTAACCGGGAGCAGATATTGGAATGTCTGCGTCAATATTAAAATAACAGTTGATAATTATACGGCAGATTGTACATATATTTGACAAATAACACCATCGCTGTTGCTTTTTCGCGGTGGTGTTAATTTTTTTTGAGATTGAGCGTATAATTTTCCAACTTTTGCTTGACAATTTGGTTAAAACATGATATTCTTTATATCACAAGTTAGTTAAAATTTTTTAAGTAAAAAAATTTAGTTAAAAAATTTATAAACTGAATTTAAACTAAAAATTAACCGGACTTGTCTTAAAAAGAAAAAACATTCAAAACATGAAAATTAAAAAACATTCAAATTTTGAGAAAGAGGTAAAGAAACATGACTTTTGATAAGGTTAAAGAAATTATTGTGGACACTTTGTGCTGCGACGAGGATTTGGTAAAACCGGAGGCCACTTTGTTTGAAGATTTGGGCGCGGATTCTCTGGACGCTGTGGAACTGAATATGGCGTTGGAAGACGCTTATTCCATCAAAATTCCTGATGAGGATATTGCCGGCATGAAGACAGTTGGCGATGTTGTGGCTTATATCGACGCTCACTCTGCAGCCAAGGCTGAATAGTCCTGCGGCTGAAAAAAATAAAAAGTCAAGATGACTAAACTGGAAATGTTGCGTGCTGAATGGCCGCATATTGGTTTGAAATTTTTAGGTGTAGGGCATGCGCTGCCAAGTGCTGGGGCGGTGCCCAACACTTATATGGAGCGGCTGGTGGATACCAGTGATGAATGGATTGTCAGCCGCACCGGCATTAAGGAGCGTTATTTCTGCGCAGAGCAGACCAATATTGAGTTGGCGCAGGCGGCGGCGGAGGAAGCGATGAGACGGGCTGGCATAAAGCCGGAGCAAGTTGGCGTTTGTCTGGTGGCTACATTTACGCCGGATAGAATGTCGCCCTCTTTGGCCTGCATGTTGCAGGAGCGGCTGGGTCTGCCGCAGGACAGCGTGATGTTTGATTTGAATGCGGCCTGTGCCGGTTTTCTGTATGGTCTGCAAACAGCGCGTCAGCTGCTGCTGACAGCGGAGCCGACACGGCCTTATGCTTTGGTGCTTGGTTCAGAAACGCCATCGCGCGTGATGGATTTTACCGACCGTAACACCTGCGTTTTGTTTGGTGACGCGGCGGCGGCAGCGGTGGTTGAACTTTCTGAGGAAAAACCGTATCTGGCAATTTGCGGCTCGCGCACGGATAATGAAAATATGCTGTATTGCAGCGGTTTGGCTGACCAACAGCAGGGGCGGCCCGGCGGTGTGGTGCATATGCAGGGTCAGGAAGTTTTTCGCTTTGCGGTTGATATCATTCCGCATAGCATTGAACAGGTTCTGGCCAAGGCGAATTTGCAGCTGGCGGATATTGACCATGTGGTATGTCATCAGGCTAACAACCGGATTATCTCACATGTGGTGAAAAAAATGCACGCTGCGCCGGAGCAGTTTTTTATCAATTTGCAGCATTATGGCAATACATCATCGGCCAGCATACCGCTGGCGCTTAACGATATGTGGGAACAGGGGTTGCTTAAACCCGGCCAGCGAATAATCTGCGTGGGGTTTGGCGCCGGATTTACCTGGGGCGCATGTCTGCTCACCTGGTAAACGGGCTGTTAAAAAAGAATTGCTAAAATTTATAAAAAAATATGGCATATATAGTTATTATATGATATAATTAAATTTTGTGATATAAAACCAGTAAAGAGGGGAAAGCAAAATATGACTTTACGGGAAATTTTAGGTTTGGAATTTCCTTTTATCCAGGGCGGCATGGCTAATATTGCCACTGGTGAATTTGCAGCGGCGGCTTCTAACGCCGGCGCTTTGGGTATAATTGGCAGCGGCGGTATGAACGCGGAAATGCTGGAGGAGCATATTAAGCGCGCTAAAAGCCTGACCGATAAGCCGTTTGGCGTTAATTTAATGCTGATGAATCCGGAATGTGATAAAATGGCGGAGTTGTTGGTTAGAGAGCAGGTTCCGGTGGTTACCACGGGCGCCGGCAGCCCCAGCAAATACATGGAAATGTGGAAAAGTGCCGGCATTAAGGTTATTCCGGTAATTTCCGGCGTTGCATTGGCACGCCGTCTGGAACAGGGCGGCGCAGACCTGTTGATTGCCGAGGGCTGTGAGTCCGGCGGTCATATTGGTGAAGCTACGACAATGGCTTTATTGCCGCAGGTGGTAGACGCGGTGCAAATTCCGGTGGTGGCGGCTGGCGGCATTGCAGACAGCCGGCAGCTGCTGGCGGCGTTTGCCTTGGGCGCGGTGGGCGCACAGTTGGGAACCTGTCTGTTGGTCAGTGAGGAATGTCCAATTCACGCCAATTATAAAGAAGCTGTTTTGAAAGCCAAAGATAATAGTACCACCGTTACCGGGCGCATTGCCGGCGCTCCGGTGCGCATTTTGAAAAATGCGATGACGCGTGATTATCTTAAGCTGGAAAAGAGCGGTGCAGAACTTTTAGAACTGGAAAAATTTACGCTGGGCGGCCTGCGTCGCGCTGTGTTTGATGGCGATGTGCAGCGTGGCAGCTTAATGGCTGGTCAGGTGGCCGGACAGCTGAAAGAAATCAAACCGCTGCGACAGATTTTTACGGAATTGGTCGGCGGTTTGCGGCCGGTTTGGCAAAGCTTGGGCGAAAAAATTGGGAGCGATGAGTAATGACGCTGATTAAAGGTCGGCATTTAACATTGCCGATTATCCAGGGCGGTATGGGCATTGGCGTATCACTGGGTAATCTGGCTGGCAGCGTAGCCGCCTGTGGGGCGTTGGGGGTTATTAGCAGTGCGAACACTGGTTTTAACGAGTCGGATTTCTGGCAAAACCCTTTGCGCGCTAATCTGCACACCTTGCAGGAGGAGATAAAAAAGGCTTTGCGTATGGCGGCCGGGCGCGGTTTGGTGGGCGTGAACATTATGGTAGCCACCAGACAATATCCGCAGGCGGTGCAGACGGCCGTGCAGGCCGGAGCCGACGCTATTATCTGCGGCGCAGGCCTGCCTTTGGATTTGCCGGGGCTGGCTGTTGATAATCCGGACGTTTTGCTGGCGCCGATTGTTTCCAGCGGCAAGGCGGCGCGCACTATCTGCCGTCGTTGGGATCGCAGTTTTAACCGTGTGCCGGATTTTGTGGTGATTGAGGGAGCGGAGGCTGGCGGTCATCTGGGCTTTAAGCGCGATGAGTTGCTGGCCGGACATACTAAAACACTGGCCGAATTACTGCCGGAGGTGCGCGCGGAGTTGGCGCCTTATGAGCAGAAATATAACTGTCAGATACCGATTTTTGTGGCCGGCGGTGTGTTTACGGGTCAGGACGTGGCGGAATATATTCAGGCTGGGGCGGCTGGCGCCCAGATTGCCACACGTTTTATTGCCACCTATGAATGTGACGCGGCGCCGGGTTATAAAGAAATTATGCTGGCGGCCAAACCGGAAGATGTGCAGATTGTGCAAAGCCCGGTGGGTATGCCGGGACGGGCGCTGAAAAGTCCTCTGTTGGAGCGGCTGGCGGCCTTAGGGCGGATTGCCCCACAGCGTTGCGCCGCCTGTATAACCAGCTGTAAACCGCAGGAAACGCCGTATTGCATCACCCAGGCTTTGATTGAAGCGGTGCGTGGCAACTGGGAAAAAGGTCTGTTCTTCTGCGGCAGTAACGTCGGCCGGGTGCAGAAAATGCTGCATGTTGATGAATTGCTGGCTGAATTGTGTAAGGAAATCAAAAAATAATTTTCAGGAAAATAAGCATAATTAAGTATATCGAAAATGATTTTAGTATAGTTAAGCATTAGAATAGGGGGATAAGAACTTGAATTTAGCATTTGTTTATGCCGGTCAGGGAAGTCAGCGTGCTGGTATGGGGCGCGATTTTTATCAGGAGTTTGACCGTTACCGTGAGGTTATTGATAATTTGGACGTGGATTTTGATTTGAAGCGTATTTCTTTTGAGGGTCCGGAAGATGTTTTGACACGTACAGAATATACCCAGCCTTGCATGGTGGCCTTTGCGGCCGGTGTGAATGCGCTTCTGCGCGACGCTGGTTTGCAGCCGCAGATGGCGGCCGGTTTAAGCCTAGGCGAATATTCCGCTTTGCAGGCAGCCGGTGTTTTTGACGCCCAGACAGCGGTGGCGTTGGCAGCTTTCCGCGGTCAGGCGATGGAAGAGGCGGTTAAGGATATTCCCTGTGGCATGACGGCTGTTTTGGGTCTGGAGCGCGAGAAATTGCAGGCCATTTGCGAGCAGTGCGAGTCTATGGGTCTGGGTGTGGTTTCCATTGCCAATTATAACTGTCCGATGCAGCTGGTAATCGGTGGTGCGCAGACCGCGGTGGACGAAGCGGCTAAAATGGCTTTGGAGGCCGGCGCCAAGCGTTGCTTGCCTTTGAAAGTCAGCGGCCCATTCCATACGGCGTTGATGGACTCGGCAGCGGAGAAACTGCATGACGAATTTCAGAATGCTGAATTTGGTGAGATGGATTTCCCGGTTATTTTCAATGCTACGGCGCGTCCGCTGGGACAGGACGAAACATTGCCGGAGTTGCTGGAAAAGCAGGTACACCAGAGCGTTCTGTTTGAGGATACTGTGCGCTATATGGCGGAGCAGGGCATTGATACAGTGATTGAGATTGGGCCGGGCAAGGCGCTTTCCGGTTTTATCCGCAAAACGGTTAAGGGTATCAAAACCTACAACATTGAGGACGCGGAAAGTTTCCGCCAGACGATTGCCGCTTTGCATAATCAGGGGGCGCTGGCATGAGCAAATTGTTAAGCGAAACCTTAAAGGGCCGTCGGGCGCTGGTTACGGGCGGCAACCGGGGCATTGGCCGAGCCATTGCCTTGCAGCTGGCGGAGGCCGGCGCGGATATTATGATAAACTTTGTGGGCAGCGAGGCCGAGGCCGAAGCCACGGCGGCGGAATGTCGGGCTTTTGGTGTGCAGGCAGCCTGCTGTTATGCGGATATCAGCAAGGAAGAAGATGTTACAAAGCTGTTTGCGGAGATGGTGCAGCAGCTGGGCGGCGTGGATATTCTGGTGAATAACGCCGGCATTACGCGTGATGCCTTGCTGCTGCGTCTTTCAGCAGATGATTTTGATGCGGTGCTTTCCACCAACCTGCGCGGCGCTTTTTTGTGTATGAAACAGGCCAGCAAGCTGATGATGAAGCAGCGCTTTGGCCGGATTATTAATATCAGCAGCGTGGTTGCGCTGCGCGGTAACGCCGGTCAGGTCAATTATGCAGCCAGCAAGGCCGGTATTATTGGTATGACCAAATCGCTGGCCAGAGAGTTGGCCAGTCGTAATGTGACGGTAAATGCACTGGCGCCGGGCTTTATTGAAACTGCCATGACGGCAGAACTGCCGGAGGCGGTGCGCGCTAAGATGCTGGAGGGCATACCTGCCGGACGCATGGGGCAGCCGGAGGACGTGGCGGCGGCCGCACTGTTTCTGGCTTCACCGCAGGCCGCCTACATCACCGGACAGGTGCTGCGCGTAGACGGCGGCATGGCAATGTAAATAATAAGGAGTTTAAGCAGATATGGAAAAAAGCGAAAGAAGACGGGTGGTTGTTTCCGGCCTGGGGGCGGTAACACCGATTGGCCATACAGCGCAGGCCAGTTTTGCGGCGGCCAAAGAGGGCAGCTGCGGCATTGCGACGATTACAGCCTTTGATGTCAGCGACCACAAGGTTAAGCTGGCGGCAGAGGTTAAAAATCTGTGCGTTGAGGATTTTTTGGATAAAAAAGAAGCGCGCAAGTTGGATAGATTTACGCAGTTTGCTTTGATTGCGGCGCAGGAGGCCATGCTGGACAGTGGTCTGCATGTTGAGCAGGAAGACGCCGGCCGTATTGGTGTGACAGTTTCCAGCGGTATCGGCGGTTTAAGTGCGATTGAACGTGAACACTCAAAAGGTCTGGATTACAGCTTTGACCGGGTTTCGCCCTTTTTTATTCCCATGTCTATTGGTAATATGGCGGCTGGTCATATTGCGATTACTTATGGTTTGCAGGGTATGTGCACCTGCCCGGTGACGGCCTGTGCCGGCGGCACCAATGCGGTGGGCGATGCTTTCCGTCTGATACGTGACGGTTATGCGGATATGATGGTTTGCGGCGGCGCAGAGGCCAGTATTACACCGCTGGGCGTGGGCGGTTTTACTTCCATGCGTGCGCTTTCAGAGAGTGAAGACCCAAGCCGCGCTTCCATTCCTTTTGATAAGGAGCGCAATGGCTTTGTAATGGGTGAGGGCGCTGGTATTCTGGTTTTGGAGGAATATGAGCATGCCATGGCCAGGGGCGCTAAAATTTACTGTGAACTGAAAGGTTATGCTTCTAACTGCGACGCTTATCACATCACAGCGCCGCGTCCGGACGGTTCCGGGGCAGCCAACTGCATGCGTCTGGCTTTGGCTGACGCTGGCGTGCAGGCGGAGGATATTGTTTACTTAAATGCGCATGGCACTTCCACCCAGCTGAACGATAAGGCGGAAACCGGAGCCGTTAAGCAGGTTTTTGGTGCATCAGCTAACAAGTTGCAAATCAGTTCCACCAAGTCAATGGTGGGGCATATGTTGGGCGCCAGCGGCGCCGTGGAGGCAGTATTTACCGCACTTTCCATGCGTAATGGCGTTATTTTGCCAACTATTAACTATCAGGTACCGGACCCGGATTGTGATTTGGATATTGTGCCGAATAAAGCGCGCACAGCGGAAATTGGTCTGGCTATGTCCAACTCCTTTGGCTTTGGCGGTCATAACGCTTCATTGATTTTTGGCAAGCTTTGATTAACAGATTAGAATAGGAATGAAGAAAATGCAGTTAAATTCTAATGAGATTGAAAAAATTCTGCCACATCGTTATCCGTTTTTGCTGGTGGATAGAATAACCGATTATGAGCCGGGCAAATGGGCCAAGGGTTATAAATGCGTTTCGGCTAATGAGCAGCAGTTTTGCGGCCATTTTCCGGGGCGGCATGTTATGCCTGGCGTGCTGATTTTGGAGGCGCTGGCGCAGGTGGGCGCGGTGGCAATCCTGACCGACCCGGAGGCGGCTGGTCAGCTGGTGTTTTTTGGCGGCGTGAAAAATGCGCGCTTTAAGGCCAAAGTGGAGCCGGGCGATATTCTGGAGTTGGAATGTGAGTTGATTAATCGCCGGGGGCCGTTAGGTATTGGCAAGGGCGTGGCTAAGGTAAACGGCAAAGTGGCGGCAATGGCAGAACTTTCCTTTGCGATTGGCGAATAAGCTGGCTTGGTAAAAGGTTTGGGTAAGGTTGATTGGGCGAGCAGTAAGATTAAGTAGGTGCGCATAGAGATGATAGCGGAAAATAAGCAGTTTGATAACAAGCTGGAGGCAAATTTTGCCGAAATTTATGCAAAATTTAAAATTCATTTTTATCAGGAGATGTTCTCCCAGCTGCATGAACGGGAAGCTTCTTTGACGACGGTGGAAACACTTTGTGTGGAAACTATTCATGCTTTGAATAATCCGACGGTTAATGAATTTGCCTCATTTATTAAAATATCGCCGCCTAATGCAGCTTATAAGATTAATAGTCTGATTAGCAAGGGCTATATACAAAAAGTGCGTTCGGCTGATGATAAGCGTGAATATCATCTGATGGTTACAGATAAATATTATGAATATTATAATTTAAGCCGTACCTATGTTAATCGGGTTATGGAGCGTATCCGGGAATATTTTCCGGCGGAGCAGCTGGCCGTTATCACCAAATTTTTGCAGGTTATCAATAATGAATTGATGCCGGAAATTCCTGCGCATCTGGTGGCCGGGGTGGCTGGCCAACCTGTGGAAAAAATGTAGAAAAAACTGGGTAATATAGGCAGTTTTTTTGCCATAACCCCTTGACAATCCCCAATCTTCTGTGTATAATATGAGTATAACTGAATATTGAAAGTTTACGGTGCTGAATTAACTTATGTTAACAGCTTAAAAAGGAAGCCGGTGAGAATCCGGCGCAGTCCAAACTCTACTGTATTTGACGACGAACAGAATGTTCACCATTGAGCCGTTTTTTGCTTTGGCTTGAGAAGGTTTCTGGGAGAAAGAGTCATAAGTCAGGATATTTGCCGTAAATGTTGCTTTTGCCTTTAGGGTGGGAGGCTTTGGCAGGAAATATCAGCTTACGCTTTTATTTCGTCATTGATGTTTTATCCGCGGTTCACCTGTTGAGCCGTTTTTTGTTTTCCCATCGGTGTTTGATGGGTTTTATTGTTTTAAGCATCTGCCTGAGATGTAATGCGTTTTTCAACATTCGGTTAGTTTTTCCCCTTTTAACTTTCTTTTTTATTTAATCCCCTTTTGGTTTGGCGGCTTTATGGCTTCCCTCCAAACGGCCGCCAACCCCTTTCTGTTTGATAAATTCGGTTGTGTAAATGTTTTCCAAAACATTTCTGTTTTCCAGATTTTTATTCCAACAAAAACACATAACTCCAAGTTAATTTACTTGGTGTATTTTGTTTTTATGGGGCGTTGGTTTTTAATGGTGGAACAAACGCACGCCGGTAAAGGCCATAGCAATACCGTATTTATCACAGGTTTCAATCACATTATCATCGCGCACCGAGCCGCCGGTTTGGGCGATATAAGCCACGCCGCTTTTATGCGCGCGTTCAATGTTATCGCCAAAGGGGAAGAAAGCATCAGAACCAAGCGCAACGCCGTCAAGCTGTTTCAGCCATTCACGCTTTTCCTCGCGGCTTAAAGGCTCCGGCCGGCTGGTGAAGAACTGTTGCCAAACGCCGTCGGCCAACACGTCCTCCCATTCCTCGGAAATGTAAACGTCAATCGTATTATCGCGGTCGGGACGGCGAATATCAGTTTTGAAAGGCAGAGCCAAAACTTTGGGGTGCTGACGCAAAAACCAGATATCAGCCTTATTGCCGGCCAGTCTTGTGCAGTGAATACGCGACTGCTGCCCGGCGCCAATACCAATAGCCTGACCGCCTTTGGCGTAGCAGACGGAGTTGGACTGCGTATATTTCAGAGTAATCAGAGCAATCAGCAAATCACGCAAAGCGTCCTCCGGTATTTCCTGATTTTGGGTGGGGCGAGGGCAGGAGTTTAACAAATCGGCGTTAATCAGCACATCATTGTGCTGCTGCTCAAAGCTGATACCAAAAACCTGTTTTAACTCCAAAGGCTGCGGCTGATAATCCGGGTTAATTTGAATGACCAGATAAGTGCCTTTGCGTTTTTGACGCAAAATCTCCAGCGCCGCCGGGGAATAGCTGGGCGCGATAATGCCGTCGGAAACCTCGCGCAGCAGAAAACGGGCGGTGGCTTCATCACACTCGTCGGAAAGGGCGGCAAAATCACCATAAGAAGACATGCGGTCGGCGCCGCGCGCGCGAACATAAGCCGTGGCGATAGGCGATAATTCCAGACCCTCCACAAAATAAATCTGTTTCAGCGTTTCGTCCAGCGGCACACCCACGGCGGCTCCGGCCGGGCTGACGTGTTTGAATGAGGCGGCCGCCGGCAGACCGCAAGCCGCTTTTAACTCCCGAACCAACTGCCAGCTGTTGAAAGCGTCCAGCAGATTGATATAGCCGGGGTTTCCGTTCAAAATAGTGATGGGCAGTTCGCCCTGGCTGGTAAAAATACGTGCCGGCTTCTGATTGGGATTGCAGCCATATTTTAAGGCTAATTCCTGCATATAAAAAATCCTCTCTTAATTCTGATATTTTGGTGTTGATAACTAAACTGTCAGGCTGTGCAGCTGATTTTGTAAATAAATTTTGTGAGCCAGCGCCAAAGCGGCAGCCTGGGCCAAATCCTGCTGTTCGGTGGCCGGGGTGGCGCTTAAATTGCCCAGCAGCGCCGTCAGCTGCTCGCAAAAGCGGTCGTAGAAATCGGCCAGTCCCTGTTCCGCCGCCGCCTGCAAAAGCAGCTTAATATCGGAAATCGGA
>CANSKT010000078.1 GCA_947647555.1 uncultured Peptococcaceae bacterium
ATTGTGCAGAATGAAGATTTTTTTGTGACTATCAGTTTGAACCAGCTGGATTTGTATAACAGCTTTGCCGGCGGCCGGGTGAAATCGGCTGCAACCTTTAAGAAAACGCGTTTAACGCTGCAAATTTTGCAGATACAAACCAATATATATTTGAAATTTCTGCGCGATATCAACCGCCGCTATGAAGCGCTGGAGGCCAGATTGCGCCAGAATATGAATAATGACGACCTGAACAGCCTGCTTAACCTGCAAAAGAGTTTGGTTTATTTTACCACCTCTTTGCGTTCTAATGATAAGGTTATGGAAAAACTTTTCCGCACCAGAACAATCCGTATGTATGAGGAAGACCGCGATTTGCTGGACGATGTGATTATTGAGAACAAGCAGGCGGTAGAAATGGCGGATATTTACACCACCATTTTGAAAAACTCCATGGACGCGCTGGCTTCTATTTCCAACAACAACCTGAGCAAGGTGATGAATTTTTTGACGGTTATCACTTTGATGGTGGCGGTACCGACTTTTATTACCAGCTTTTTCGGCATGAACGTGCCGATGCCTTTTGCCAGCCACCCGATAACCACTGTGGTGGTGCTGCTGGTCTGTATGCTGGCTATGGTGCTTTGTTATATCCTTTTGCGCAAAATGAATTCTATGAAGTAAATATTTTAACAAATTGAGAAGTGATGTGGTATGGTTAAGGAAGATAAGCAGCTGCAGCTTTTTCTGTTGCTGTTGCTTGGCGGTTCGGCTTTGGCGGCCTTATCTCTGTTTAATGGCGGCTCCGCGGCTGGTTATATGCTTATTCCGGCTATGGCGGCAATGCTGGCGGTTTGGCTGACACGCCGCCATGACGAGAAAATGCCGCGGCTGTTTTTTGTGGCTTATTTGCTGATTAGCGGCGTTTATCTGTTGCTGGCGTTGATAAATACCGTGTTGCAATTTGCTGATTTTGACAAGGACGCCGGGGTGATTTTGGCGTTTCTTTCGCTCTTTTTGTGGTTCTTTCTCTGGTTTGAGGGCGCGGAGCGCCGTCGGGCTTATGGCTTGCAGGGCGCTCGCTGGCGGCTCTGCGCATTGATAGCTGGCCTGTATATCGTGTTGCTGCTGGCCAGACTACAAGTTTTGGCCTGCCTGGGTGAGTATGAATTTTCTTTAGTCGCTTTTTTGCAGGACGGCGCAACCTGGTATTTTCTGCTGCTTCAGCTGCCGCTTGGCTTTGTTTTTTCTCTTGTCAATATTTTGGGCGAGGAATATGGCTGGCGTTATTTTTTACAGCCGATTTTACAGAAAAAATACGGTCTGCGTCGCGGTGTACTACTACTAGGCTTAATCTGGGGCGTTTGGCATTTGCCGGTACAGATGATATATTATTCAACGCCGCAATGGTATTTTAATCTGGGTATGCAAATAATAACCTGCGTTTCTCTGGGCGTTTTCTATGGCTGGGCCTATCTGAAAACGGACAATATCTGGCTGCCGGTTATCCTGCATTACCTGAATAACGCCATAGTTAGCTTTGCTGATGATATGCCGGCTGATGAGGAGGCTTTGTTGACGTTGCCGGAAATGCTGACAGACGGCCTGCTTTTGGCTGCGGTTAATCTGGCGTTCTTTGGCTGGGCAATTTTTTCGCCGCGCTTTAAGGATAACAGCCGTCGCCTGCCGACTATGAACGAACGGGTGGAGAAAACATATTAGAGGGGTGAGAATATGGGCAGGGTTTATCGAAAACAGATGATTGAGGGAATAGCTGTTCCGGCTATTATTCATAACAGCAATTATTTTCTTATTCAAATGGCTATTTATGCAGACGGTATTGTCAGCTGCTGGCATAAGAGTGATTTGCGGCAGTTTAAGGAAGATTTGCGCCGGGGTTGGGTGGTGCCGTCTGTGCCGGAGGGCAAAGCGCTTTCTGTACATAATTTGGGCGATTTCGTGATTAAACAGGCGCGTTGGTATCATAATGCGGCAAGTTATTACCAGCAGGTACAGGAAATGGTCAAGGATCTCAATCCTGAGATGGCTAATATTTATAAGACCACGCCAGGTGAAATTGAAAAATGGGATAAGCTGCGCGTTGGATTTACGGCCAGCCCTACGCCCTGCAAGCAAAAGCCGGGTTTTGGCTATGATTTTTGGAACGGCCGGAGCAATTACATTTTTTGTCGGCAAAATGACGACCTGTATTTGACGGCATTAACGGTGTTTGCGGATAAAACGGTGCAGTTGGACGGCATGGGACCGCATTATTATAATATGGAAGAAATTGAGCAGCTTTTTGCCAACGGTACGCTTTGCACCAATCTGCCGCAGGCGGAATGGGTAAGTATTTTCGGATTGGGCGAGTTGTTGCTGGCTCCTATGCAAGGCAATTATGCAGTGCCAGTCAGGGACAAACTGGGAGAAATTGCCGATGATTTGGCTGATTTGTTGGGCGAGGAAGACAGTATTGCTATCTGTCGCCGCGCTTATCATTATTATCTGGAGGAGCCTAATGACTGGACGCGTGAAAATCTGCGCAAGGCTTATGAAGCCGTGCCGGAACATCAGCGCATGTATCTGGGGGATATGGACACGCGCGACAGCGATTATTTGCGTATTTTATATCACCCGGAGCAAAAAAGGGAAGTTTAGCTATCAGGTTCAAAATTGGCTGTTGCCGGTATAAATAAACACCGTCGTTCTCTTGGAAAACGTCGGTGTTTATTTATGATTATGCCGTATAATGCTGTTTGGGGGCTGAAACAGGCGAACGAAAACTGGCATTGGCCGCCCGGTTGCGACACGTTTTTTTGCCGTCAGCATATATACTTATATTGATAAAGCTTTTGATGATATCTTTTATAAGTTTAGATGTTTGGACGGAGGGTGATTTTGATGGCGGATAAGCCGCAGGTTTTTCCCTTTAGGCGCGCTGAAGCGGAAACAGAGCCGCAGGCCAAACCCAGAGCCCGGCTTTGGGAGCAGCTGAAAAAAGATAAAGAAGATGCGGAGGGTCAGGAACTGCCAATCTGGCAGAAAGAGTTTTGGGGCAAAAGCATACATATGCCCGATGTGGGCGTGGTGGATATTTTTTGTCTGGTGGCCGGGATATTGTTGGGTAAGGCGGCAGTTTTGGGCGGCCTTTATCCTTTTGGCATTGCTTTTGCCGCGGCGGCCGTGGTGAGTTATTGTCATTTTGCGCCGTTTTTGCTAGCGGCGGTATTGGTGGGCAGTCTGCTGGCGCTGGGTAAAGCCGCTTGGGTTTATGTGGTGGCTACGGGGCTGGCGGCGTTGGTTTTGTATCTGCGGCCGCGTGATGAAAAACGCGATTGGTTTGCCGTGCCGATTGTCTGCGCGGCGGCGTTGATTGCCCTGCGTTCGCTGGAGTTGTTGCTGTTGGAGCAGATTTTGCCCTATAATCTGCTGCTGGTCTGTTTTGAGGGCTGTTTTGCGGCGGGGCTTTCGCTGGTTTTGCTGATTGCTTTGCGCATTTTGCAGGAGATTGAGGACATTAAAAGCCTGTCCGCGGACGAGTTGGTCTGTCTGTTCGTGCTGTTTTTGGGCTGTATTTGCGGCTTTGGTGAATTTAACATTGGCGGTTTGCAAATTCGTGATGTGGTTAGCCGGCTGCTGGTACTGCTGGCCGGTCTTTGGGGCGGCGCCGGCGCCGGGGCTGGCGTGGGCGCTCTAATGGGTATTCTGCCCAGTTTGGACCAGACTCTGCCGCCGGCCACGATTGGCATGTATGCCTTTGCCGGTCTGCTGGCCGGCGCTTTCAAGGGCTTTAACCGGTTGGGCGTGGCGTTGGGCTTTTTGCTGGGCAATGTGATGCTGGGCATTTACATTATGGAGAGTCAGCAAATTCAAAACCATTTACTGGCCAGCTTTGTGGCGGTGGGTTTGCTGTTTCTGCTGCCGGGCAGTCTGCTGAAACGTGGAGAGAAGCTGTTTGCCGGCGTATCTCTGCGCAGTGTGGAGGACGAAAATAATAAGCGGCGGCTGCGTTTTTCCGCCCGGCGTTTGCAGAATGTGGCGCATTTTTTCCGGGATTTGGCCAACGGCTGCCGGGCGGTTGGGGCGGCGGACAAGCGCAATGAGGAGCAGGAGCGCAATGTGGAAATGGTTTTAAATCATCTCTGCAATCAGGTTTGTAATCGCTGTTCCATACATAATCTTTGCTGGTCAGTTGATGTGGAAGATACTTACCGCGGTGTTATGGGGCTGTTTAATGTGGCCGAGCAGAAAGGTTTTGCCGATGTTAAAGATGTACCGGGCAATTTTGCGCGGCGCTGCCCTCATCTGCGCGAGCTGGTGGCAACCGTTAACTGTCTTTATGAATTATATTGCCAAAACAACTACTGGCAGTTGCAGCAGGCCAGCAACCGGCTTTTTCTGGCCGGGCAGCTGGAGGGTACGGCTGAGGTTATGGACAAGCTGGCCGGGGAGATGCTGGATAATGGCGGCGACCTTAACTATATGGAAAAAGCCTTGGCGCGGCGGCTGGCCAAGCAGGGGCTTTCCGTCAGCGGCGTGCAGATAACGCATTTGGGCGAGAAAAATCTGGATTTCTGGGTTAATATGGAGGATTGCCCGGGTGAGGTGGCCTGCCGCGATATGGCGGCTAAAGAGGTCAGCCGGGTGCTGCAAAAGAAATTCCGTACGCAGGAGGTCAGCTGTGGCAATAACTGCGGCGTGGGCTGTTGTTTTCATATGCTGCGCGAGGGCGCGAATATGCTGTTTGTCGGCAAGGCGCAGCTGGCTAAGGAGGGCAACCCCATTTGCGGCGATAGCGGCGATAGTGTGACGTTGGGTGAGGGGCGGCAGCTTTTGATGATTAGCGACGGCATGGGCGCAGGTATTCCGGCCGCCATGAAATCGGGCAGCGCGGTTAATATGCTGACGCATCTGCTGGAGGTTGGTTTTGATCGGTATACGGCGGTGGATACGGTGAATACCGTGTTGCTGCTGCAAGGTGGCGAGGAAGCTTTTGTCACGTTGGATATGTGCATTATCGACCGCTATGACAACAGCGCAGAGTTTATTAAAACCGGCGCAGCGCCCAGCTTTATCAAGCGTGACGGCAAGGTGCAGGTGATTAAGAACGCCTCTTTGCCGGTGGGCATGCTGCAAACGGTGGACAAGGCCATTTTCAACACCCAGCTGGAGGCCGGCGACATGGTGATTATGGCCAGCGATGGCCTGTTGGACGCGGATAATCAGACCGATTTGGACTGGTTGATTGGACTGCTGGAGGATAACAGCATTGAGGACGCGCAGGTTATGGCGGAATTTCTGCTGGGCAAGGCGGTGGCGCTTTCCGGCGGTCGTCTGAAAGATGATATAACGGTGCTGGTGGCCAAAGTTGCTTAAAAAATACTGGCTGAAAATTAAAAAGTTCCCCATAATTTTTTGGGGAATTTTTTATGTTTTATTTTCAGGTCATAAAAGAGGTTTTTTATTAAGTTTAGCGAATAAACCAATAGCTATATTTTTATAGGTTTGGGGTGTTTTTGTGCCGATATTGCCGCATTTGCAGAAAAATCTGCGCGCCTGTCTGGCGCCGCCCTGGCCGCTGTTGGTGGTGGCCTTTTCCGGTGGGCGGGACAGCGTGGCGTTGCTGCATGGCCTGGCGCAGCTGCAAAAACAGCATAAGCCTGGCGACGGATGGGAGTTTGCTCTTCTGGCGGCGCATTTTAATCATGGTCTGCGTGGTGCGGAGTCGGACGGGGACGAGACTTTTTGTCGGGATTTTTGCGCGCAGCAGGGTATAGAGTTTGTCTGTGGCCGGGCGGCTGATTTGGTTGGCGGTGGCGAGAATAAAGCGCGCGAGCGGCGTTATGCCTGGCTTAATCAGGTTTGCGATGCGGAGCAGGCCAAGGGGTATCAGCCGGTTTGGTTGGTTTGTGCTCATCATCAGGAGGACCAGGCGGAAACGGTGTTGCTGCATTTACTGCGCGGCAGCGGTACGGCCGGGCTGGCGGCGATGCGCCGGCAAAACGGGCGTTTACTGCGGCCGCTGTTAACGGCCAGCCGGGAGGAGATTGAAAGTTATCTGGCGGCGCATAATCTGAATTGGCGCGAGGACTCCACCAACGCCGGGCTGGATTATACGCGTAATCGCTTGCGGCATCTGCTTTTGCCTTTGCTTAAGGAATTTAATCCGCGTGTAAATCTGGCTTTAGAGCAGACTGCGGAGGTGGCGGCGGCAGAAACGGATTTTTTGCAGGAATATGCGCAGCGGCGTATGCAGCAGGCGATGCTGGACGCGGCAGAGAGCGCGGCGGCTTATCCGCTGGCTTTATGGCAAAAGGAGCCTTTGGCGATACAGCGTTTATTGGTGCGTCTGCTTTGGCAGGCAGCGCGGCAACGCCCGGTTTGCTCTTTAAGCTTTGAGCAGACGGAGGCTGTTGTAAATTTGCCCTTGCATAAAACCATTCATTTGCCGGGCGGTGTGGCGGCGGTTAAAAATGACGGCTGGTTAAAAATTTTTTGTTTATCGTCGGCAGAGATGAGCCGGCGGCGCGCCAAAAGCCGGGGCGGTTATGAAAAATACGAAAAAAATGGCAGGAAAAAAAATTAATTTGTTTATTTTTAGTTTATATAAGTAGATTAAAATTGCTCTAGTAGCTATTTTGAAAATTTTGACGGAATTTTATAAAAAAAATTGCCAAACATATTTAATATGTGTTATAATATAATGTGATATGATTTGATATGCTGTCATATCAGGATTTCGCAGTAAGGAGTGAATATAAGCTTTGCAAAAGCAATTAAAAAATGTGACAATCTTTCTGCTGCTGGTTTTAATGGTGGTTTCACTGTATATGATTAGCGCAGATACTGAACCCCAGGCCAGAGAATTAAGCTATATGGGCGAGTTTCGGCCAATGGTGGTCAGTGGGCAGGTTGCCAGCGTGGAGGTTCGGCCGCAGGGCAATGATACCACGATTTACACCGGCAAGTTGAAAAACGGTTCTGAATTTTATACGCAGGGGCCGGCTGATGAAAGAATTTCAGAATTTTTTGAGGAAAACGGCGTTACCGATGTTAATTATAACGGCGTGCCGGAGCCTAATTTCTGGACACAGCTGCTGTTATCGTTGTTGCCGATTTTGCTGATTGGCGCATTTCTGTTCTTTATGCTCAATCAGGGACAGGGCGGCGGCAAGGTTATGCAGTTTGGCAAAAGCCGGGCGCGGCTGCATCTTGATGAGAAAAAACGCACCACTTTTAAGGACGTGGCCGGCATTGACGAGGTCATTGAGGAATTGTCGGAAGTGGTGGATTTTTTGAAAACGCCCAAGAAGTATAACCAGTTGGGCGCGCGTATCCCGAAGGGCGTTCTGCTTTATGGCTCGCCAGGTACCGGTAAAACTCTGCTGGCCAAAGCGGTGGCTGGCGAGGCCGGCGTACCCTTTTTCACCATCAGCGGTTCCGATTTTGTGGAAATGTTTGTTGGCGTGGGCGCTTCCCGTGTACGCGATTTGTTTGATACTGCCAAAAAGCATGCGCCCTGCATTATCTTTATCGACGAGATTGACGCGGTGGGCCGACAGCGCGGCTCCGGCGTGGGCGGCGGCCATGATGAACGCGAGCAGACTTTGAACCAGCTGCTGGTGGAGATGGACGGCTTTTCCGCTAACGAGGGTATTATTGTGTTGGCTGGCACCAACCGTCCGGATATTCTGGACCCGGCTTTGCTGCGTCCCGGCCGTTTTGACCGGCAGATTGCAGTTGGCGCACCGGATATCAAGGGGCGCGAGGCCATTTTGCGTGTGCATGCACAGGGCAAGCAGATTGCTGACGATGTGGATATGAAAATTATTGCCAAGCGTACGCCGGGCTTTACCGGCGCTGATTTGGCTAACTTGCTGAATGAGGCCGCATTGCTGGCGGCACGGCGCAATAAGGTTAAGGTGGAAATGGTTGAGGTTGAGGAGGCCGTGGAGCGTGTAATCGCCGGGCCGGAGAAGAAATCGCATGCCATAAATCCGCGAGAGAAGAAGCTGGTTTCTTACCATGAGGCCGGCCACGCTGTAACCAACTATTATTTGGAAAATACCGACCCTGTGCATAAGGTCAGCATTATTCCGCGCGGTATGGCCGGCGGCTATACGCTGATGTTGCCGGAGGAGGACGTTAATTATCAGACCAAAACCCGTATGCTGGAGCAGGTTGTGGTGATGTTGGGCGGCCGGGTGGCCGAGCAGTTAATGCTTGGTGATATCAGTACCGGCGCCAGCAATGATTTGGAGCGCGCGACGGATATTGTGCGCCAGATGATTACACGCTATGGCATGTCTGAAAAGCTGGGTTCTCTGACCTTTGAAACTGACCGCAACCATATTTTCCTGGGGCGCAGTTTGGGGGCGGAACGCAATTACAGCGAGAAAACAGCCTGTGAGATTGATAAAGAAGCCAAAGCTTTAATGGACGAATGTTATCAGCGCTGTACGGATATTTTGTCAACACATACCGATAAGCTGAATATTATTGCTCAGGCTTTGATGGAACATGAAACTCTTGACGCTGACGCTTTCTATCGTTTGATGGAGGGCAAGGCGGAAGAAGATGAAAATAATAATGGTGAGGACGGTGCAGCGCCGGCTGGGTTTGAGCCGGAAATGGCAACCGCCGCACCGCTTAATGGTACTTCCTCGGTGGATAGTATTTTGGCGGCCAAGTTGCCGCATTGGCCGGCTGAGGGCAGGCTTTAGGCGGCCTGTCGGGAATAGCAAAAGAGGAATGATTGACAAAAATGTTTACTTGTTTTTGACAATTTGTGAATTGGGTAAGGGGTTTATAAGCTCTTTACCCTTTTTCGCGTATCAGACGGCCTGACCTTAAAGATGAAAGGGAGTATAGCTATGAATAAACAGATGGAGCGCATAAACGCCATTCTGCGTCACCCGGCTTATCAAAGCTGGATTATGGCTAATAATCAGGCGGAGCAGGGCCGGGATTTTTGCCGGCATGGCGTGGAGCATGCGTTTGATGTGGCACGGATTGCTTATGCCCTTTGGCTGGATTGCGGCGGCAACCCCGTGGCCAAGGATATTGTTTATGCGGCGGCTCTGCTGCATGATGTGGGGCGCTGGCAGCAATATGCCGACGCTGACGTTGACCATGCGGAGGCCTCGGCGGAGCTGGCGGAGCCGCTGCTGCTGGAGGTTGGTTATCACCCGGAGGTGGCGGCGGAAATCTGCCGGGCGGTACGTCTGCACCGCAAGGGCGCAGATAGCGGACTGCCGCAGATTTTAAGCCAGGCGGACAAGTTGAGCCGCCCCTGCTTTTTATGCCCATCTCGGGCTAAATGTGCCTGGCCGGAGCAAAAGAAGAATGCAGAATTAATTTATTAAAAAATATCATATAAATATCATAAAAGGAGTTTTGTAATTAGCGTGAATTCTGATTATTTTAACCTGACCTGGTTGGCGCCGGGGCCTAATGCTGCACAGTCGCAGCGGTTGCAGCAGGAAATGAGTAATATTGGCGTGGGGGATTTTGCCAGCCGGTATATGAGCAATAAGGGTGATTTTTATGTATTACGTGCGGAAAATCTGCGCGCGGCAGCCGCTAACATATTAAAACAGGAATTTTTATCCAAGGGCGCTGATGCAGCGGTTCATTCGCAGGTGATTTTGAACCGGCCGGAGCGCTCATCAGTGCTGATGATGGCTACGGCGGCTCAATATGCCAGGATTTGTCTTGGCTTGCGCCGGCAACAGTTTGATTTACCGATTTTGGCCGGTGAAATTGCTCAGGCGCTGGTGAATATTCGTCGGGAAGTCTGGGATTTGCCATTGTCGTCAGTTAAGGGGCGCAGTTTACATTTAAGCACGGACACGCAGATTATGGGCATTTTAAACCTGACGCCAGACTCCTTTTCTGATGGTGGCAGTTATGCCGATGAGGAGCAGGCTGTGGCGAGGGCTTTGAAGATGCAGAAAGAGGGCGCTTATATTATTGATGTGGGCGGCGAATCCACCCGGCCGGGACATCAGCAGATTAGCGCCGACGAAGAAATAAGCCGGGTGGTGCCGGTTATTCAACGTCTGCGCGCGAAAAGTGATGTTCTGATTTCCATTGATACCTATAAAGCGCCGGTGGCGGCGGCGGCTTTGGCGGCCGGGGCGGATATTATCAACGATATCTGGGGGCTGCAATATCCGGAGGATAATGAACATCAGATGGCGGCTTTGGCGGCGGCGCAGGGTTGTCCGGTAATTGTTATGCATAATCGGATTGTCCAGCAGTGTAGGAATAAGGAAGATGAGCCGGCCA
>CANSKT010000079.1 GCA_947647555.1 uncultured Peptococcaceae bacterium
CTGGCTTTGGGTGGCAGTGCTTTTGCTGCATCTCAAGCGACTAATCTGGAGTTGGTCGCAGTGGCTAAAACGGTTGATGATGGAGTTGTGTGGAGCGTTACATCTGATAACGATGTTGTGAAGCGTGTTAATGAAGCTGCTATATATGCTAGTGCTGACGGTATTGTGGTTTACAATAGCGGCGAGGAGATTAATTTTAATAATAAGCCGTATTTAACGCCGGAGGGTAAAATTTATTTGCCCTTGCGTGAGATGCTGGAAAGATTTCAGATAATCGAGCCGAATGATAATAGCAGTTTGCAATATGAGAATGGTATGGTTAAACTGGAGCTTTATCAGTGGCAGACAGACGCAGCCGGCGGCCGGGTTCGGCATTGTTTCTATCAACGTCAATTCAATATGACTGATAAGCTGGTGGGCGCACAAATGCATAATGAGGTTATTTATGTGCCGGCGGAAATGCTGCTGGGGATTGCGCAGATGTCGGCGGTTGGGGGCAGCAGCATACTGGACGGACTGATGATTTTGCAGTATGATAAAAACGGCGGTGAAATTTTACGGCTGGTAAGCCTGCCCTTGCCGAGTGAAAATAAAACGGTTAACACCATATTGCCCCTGCCGGAGCGGTTTGCCGTGACGATGCAATTTTTGCAGGCCTGGCGGCAAAGCGACTATCAGACAATGCAGTCTTTTTGTACGCCTTATGTGCTGGAAAGCGTTGGCTGGCAATATGCTGATGTTATGCTGGGTCAGGCGATGGCCGTCTATGCGGAGCAGTGGGCGGCGGAGCCAAACAGTCTTAATTTGCATGTGCTGATAATACGGCCGGACGGTCAAAGCGGTTACAGTGAGTTGGCCGTAACGCTGGAGGTGGCGCAGCAGGCAGACGGCGAATGGTTGATTAGCGGTCTGCGCGGCAGCAATCGGGATACCACGCCTTTAAGCGGCAGCAGCGAGCAATATTGGCAATGGCCGCTGGATACCAAAGATCATATTCTCAGCGCCGGTTTTGGTGGTGAACGTCAGCATAGCGGCATTGATATTCCGGCCGTGAAAGGTGCGCCGGTTTATGCGGCGGCGCCCGGTAAGGTTCTGGCTGCCGATTATATGGGAGAAGACGGCAATAAAATTATTTTGCAACATTCTGACGATGGTACCTGGGAAACGCGTTATTCTCATTTATCCAGCATTGCAGTCAAGGCCGGGAATGCGGTAGAAGCCGGTCAGATTATCGGCTATGTTGGCTCAACCGGTAAAAGCACTGGTGCGCACCTGCATTTTTCTATTTTGCAGAATGGCCAGCCGCTTGACCCTATGAACTTTTTTGAACAGAAATAATATACACTGGGGCTTTGCTTGATAAGCCCCGGTATTTTTTTGGAAAAATTTGCATAGTATTTAACCAGCCAGAATTTGCCATTATCTGGCAAATTCCTTATAAAATAGTGGAGGTTGACTGCTATGTTTTGGGAACTTATCTATTTATTTGGCTCATTAGTGCCTGGTATGGGCTTTTTGCTGGGATATTTGAACAGCAACGCCTTTCCCAAGCCTTTGGAGCCGGAGGCGGAACGGCAGTATTTGCAGGCCTGGGCAGAGGGGGACAAAAACGCACGCTTAAAGCTGATTGAGCATAATTTGCGTTTAGTGGCGCATATTGTGAAAAAATTTGAAAACAGCGGCCCGGACCGGGAGGATTTAATTTCGATTGGTACGATTGGTTTGATTAAGGCGATTAATACTTTTGATTTGGATAAGAAAATTAAGTTGACTACATATGCGGCCAAATGTATTGAAAACGAGGTTTTAATGTTTTTGCGCAGCACCAAGAATGTTCGAACAGAGGTTTCGCTAAACGACCCAATCGGTTCTGATAAAGAGGGTAATCAGATTACCCTGCTGGAAACGCTGGGCAGCGACGGCACAGAAATTCTGGAAACGGTGGAGAGCAAAGATGATGAACGCCTATTGCATTTATCCCTGAAAACGCTTTCCCCCAAAGAGCGTTATATAATTATTCAGCGTTATGGACTTTGTGGGGCGGAGGAGCATACCCAACGGGAGATTGCCAAGCAGTTGGGGATTAGCCGCTCCTATGTCAGTCGGATTGAGAAAAAAGCTTTACAAAAGCTGCATAAATCATTTGAGGAATAGCATATATTTTAGCAGCTTATCAGATGTGTAAAAGAAAGGATTGGCTACATATGAAAAATTTATTTTCTGTATCCGATAATGCGCTGTTTTCGGCGGTGCGTGGTAGTAGCGATGGTGATGGCCTGTGTTTTGGTCAGGTTGGCAAGGGACTGTTGATGGCCTGCGTATTGCTGGCGCTTTGCAGTCTGGCGCTGGCGACCGCTTATTGTTATACCAGTCTGTCCGGTGTTACGGCGCATTTGTTGCAGTTGCTGGTTTTGGCGGTTGCAGTTTTTGTCGGTGGGTTTAGCGCGGCTCGTGGCGCTGGTCGCAAAGGGCTTTGGCATGGTCTGCTGCTGGCGGTGATAATGTTGGCGCTGTTGTTGTTAGCGGCCTTTTCCGGGTTGACGGCTGGCGGCGTTACGCTGTTGGCGCTATTGGTTAAGGGTCTGGTTCTGGTTTTGGCTGGCAGTTTGGGCGGTATAATGGGCGTGGCTTAAATATTGCAAGAAAAATTTGCAACAGCCACTAGCCAGAACGGAAAAAATCTGCTATAATATTGCTTGATTGCTTAAAGCAAAAGCATTATTACAGCGGATTTTTTTATGCTGAATTATTTGAAAACAGAGGTGCGGTAAATTGACAGAAACAAAAATGTGGGGCGGACGCTTTGCCAAAACTACGGACAAGCTGGTTGAGGATTTTCATTCCTCTATTAGTTTTGACCAGATTTTATATCAGCAGGACATTGCCGGCTCGATTGCGCATGCCAAAATGTTAGGGCGGCAGGGTATCATCACGCCGGCGGAGGCTGAACAGCTGGTTGCCGGTTTGCAGCAAATTAGGGAGGATATCGACGCCGGGCGCGTGGAGTTTGAAGTTGGGACGGAAGATATCCACATGAATATTGAAAAAATTCTGACCGAACGCGTGGGCGAGGTTGGCAAAAAGCTGCATACGGCGCGTAGCCGTAATGACCAGGTGGCGCTGGATATGCGTTTGTATGTGAAATTGCAGATTGATGAGGTGCAGGCGCTGCTGTTAAAACTGGAAGAAACTATTTGGCAGGTTGCCGCTGAAAACAAGGCCAGTGTTATGGCGGGCTATACCCATTTGCAAAAGGCGCAGCCGATAACCATGGGGCATCATCTGTTGGCTTATTTTCAGATGTTTCGGCGTGATTTTGAGCGTTTGGCGGATTGCCGTCGGCGTGCTGATTATCTGCCGCTGGGCGCTGGTGCGCTGGCTGGTACTACTTTCCCGATTGACCGCCATTTTGTGGCGAAAGAGTTGGGATTTGCGGATATTTGCGCCAACACGCTGGACGCAGTAAGCGACCGTGATTTTGTGGTGGAGTTTATCAGTGCAGCCTCTTTAATTATGGTACATTTATCGCGTCTTTCAGAAGAAATTGTTTTGTGGTCTTCTAATGAGTTTGGTTATATCACTCTTGATGACGGTTACAGTACTGGTTCTTCTATCATGCCGCAGAAGAAAAATCCTGATGTAGCCGAACTGGTGCGCGGTAAAAGTGGGCGCGTTTTTGGGCATTTGATGGGGGCGCTTACAATGCTGAAAGGTTTGCCGCTGGCTTATAACAAGGATTTGCAGGAGGACAAGGAAGCGCTGTTTGATACAGTTGATACCATAAAAAAATCTCTGCTGGTGTTTGCGCCGATGCTGGCTACTATGCGCATTAATTGTGAGCGTATGCATGAGCGCGCCAAGGGCGGTTTTATTAATGCTACGGACGCGGCTGATTATCTGGCGGCGCGCGGCGTGCCTTTCCGGGAGGCGCACAGCATTATTGGTCAGCTGGTAAAATATGCTGAGGATAAAGGCGTGGGGCTGGAGGATTTATCGCTGGCAGAAATTCAGCAATTTTCATCGGTATTTCAGGCGGATATTTTTGATTATATTGCTATTGATAAATGTGTGGCGGCACGCTGCACACCCGGCGGCCCGGCCTTGCCAGCTGTGGAAACAGCGCTTGAGCAGGCGGCAGCATGGTTAAATAGCTTGAAAAACTAAAAGCTGATATTTAAATGAAAGTTTAGCTAAAGCAGTTTATTTTATTGCCTGGCGATAGGCGAATATTCTGATAGTTAATTCAGGATAATAATTAGGAGTGAGCCTTTAATGCAAAATTTGGCGGAAATTATTACAGCGGCGGATATTGAAACAGATAATCAGCCAGCAGCGCAAAAACCGCAGGAGAATGGCGAATGTCCGGTTTGCGGCGGCAGCGGTTTTATTTTAAGGCCGGACGGTCAGGCAGAGATTTGCCGCTGTTACACAGAGCGTCGTATGCAGCAGCTGTTCAGGGCGGCGCGTTTGCAGCCAGCGCTGCAAAAAATGACCTTTGCGCAATTTGATTTGGCCAATTATCCGGCTAATCTGCCGGCGCCGGACGGCAAGGGGCGCACTTATTATGAACTGGCGCGTGAAGCCTTGACAAAAATGCGTAGCTGCTGTGATAAGGCGATTGCCGCCGGTCAGCATAGGGGACAGGCGCCGCGCGGTTTGCTGCTGCTTGGGCAGGTGGGCAGCGGCAAAACTCATTTGGCGGCGGCGGCGGCCAATTATTTGCTGCGTAATCGTCAGCGCGTGTTATTTTTGGTGGTGCCAGATTTTTTAGATGAGTTGCGCGGTGCTTTTTCCGGCTTTGAAGATGAAGTGCGGCATTTGCAGGAGCAGGCCAAAAGGGTGCCGGTGCTGATTTTAGATGATTTGGGCAGTCACAATTTTTCTGATTGGACGCGCAGTGTTTTGTTCAGTATTTTGAATTACCGCATGAATGAATGTTTAACCACCATTGCGACCACCAACTTGGATTTTGCCAGCTTGCAGGAACTTTTAGGCACGCGCTCATTGTCGCGTCTGCTTAGTCTTTGCGAGCCCTGCCTTTTGGCCAGTGACCGGGATATTCGGCTGCGTGGACTGGAAAAAGCTTAAATCTTGAACATCTTAAGGGGATTAGCTATGCTGTTGATTTTTGATTTAGACGATACGCTTGTTTATACACATCAGGTTTTTGTGGAACTGACTGCTGAATTTTTGCAGCAAATGGCTGATTTGGGAATGTCAGATGATAATTTATATTATACGCTGGACGCTTATGATCGCGAAGCGGTAGAGCAGGCTGATGCCTATGTACCCTGGGCTTTTCCGCAGGCCATGCGCAAAACTTATGAATTTTATTGTGAAAAATATTTTCACCCTTTAGACGAAGCGCAGGCTGAAGCCTTTGAGGCTTTGGGCAACAGCTTTCGGGAGGCGGATTATCCGCTGATTGACGGTGTTAAAACGCTGTTGGATACTTTGGCTGATGACGGCCATCGGCTGGTACTGTTGACGCAGGGTGGTTATGATGAACAGAAGTATAAGGTTGAGTTGCATCATTTGAATGAATATTTTCACGAGATTATTGTGGTTGATAAAAAAACGCCGGCTGTCTATTTGAATATTATGGAGCGGCATAATTTTGCGCCCAGTCAGACGGTGGTTATTGGCAACAGTCTGAAAAGCGAGATTGCGCCGGCTTTGGCCGTACAGGCCAAACCTATTCTGGTGCGTGTTTGTCAGGGCTGGGATTTTGAAAATATTGAACTGGAGCAAAGGGTGCCGGTGGTGCGTCAATTAACGGATATTTTAACTTTACTGCCACAAATTTGAATTAATTGCTGTTAAGATATGGGGAGAGTGAATATTTTGCAGGAAAATTTTAACAAACATTCTCTGCGCGCGGCTTTATTGCAATTTGATGTAAGGCCGGGCGAGGTTCAGCATAATGAAGCGGTTATATCCGCTTTGTTGGACGAAAGCAAGGCTTGTGGAGCGCAGCTGGTGGTGTTGCCGGAACTTTGGAATGTGGGCTATGACTTGCCGCATTTGCCACAGCTGGCTCAAAATCTGCGCCAGGGCAGCAGCGCCCGGCTGTTAATGCGCAAGGCCAAAGAGCATAACATGTATATTTTTGGCGGTACGATTGCCGAGAAAAAAGGTGACAGTTTTTTTAATACGGCCTTGGTTATTGATAATAATGGCGAAATTATATATAAATATCGTAAGCTGCATCTTTTTCCGAATGGTTTGAAAGAGCCGGAATATTTTATACCCGGTGACGAATGGGGTTTGGTGGAAACACCCTGGGGGCTGTTTGGGCTGGCGGTTTGTTATGATTTGCGTTTTCCGGCGACTATTCAAAATTTGACTCTGCGCGGCGCTAACACGCTGATTGTGCCGGCGCAATGGCCGACTATCCGGGCGCAGCACTGGCTTATGCTTAATCAGGCACGAGCGATTGACCACCAGATTTTTGTTTTGGCCTGCAACCGCACCGGTCATGACCATAGCGGTAAATATCCGGGTTGGTCGGTGGCGGTTGACCCTTTGGGTGAGATTTTGTGCGGTGGTAAAGAGGCAACATCGGCAGGTATTTTGCTGGCTGATTTGGATTATACGGTTTTGCCCAAAATTCGTTCCAGTATTCCGGTTTATGATGACCGTTTGCGGATTTTAGATGAAATTGATGATAGCCAGTTATAATTTACACGGTCTGGCGGTTAGTGAGCCTGCGAAGTTTTCCGGGTTTGCTAATCGTCAGGCAAATTTAAGCTGGTTAAAGTATTTTTTATGAAAAATATACAAAAAATTGCAAAAAAGACTTGACAAATACCGTTGTAAATGTAATATTATAGAAAGAAGCCCAGTGAACTCGTAGTGTACCGTATGGTATGCTATTTTTTTTGGTTTGATAAAATTACTATCTGACTGAACATATATGGAAGAAATATACAAAACTTTTTGAGGTGACTAAATGGCAAATGCTATTGAAAGCAGAGTTATGGCTTTGGCGGAGCCTTTGTGTGCGGAGCAGGGCGCGGAACTGGTGGCGGTGGAGTGGCAAAAAGCCGGCCGGGATTGGATTTTGCGTTTATATATTGACAGTACGGAGGGCGTGGGGCATGAGCTTTGCGCCAATGTCAGCCGGGCGGTTGGCGATGCTTTAGATGCTCAGGATTTTATTGAGCCGTCTTATAATCTGGAGGTTAGTTCGCCGGGATTGGAGCGGCCTCTGCTTAAACCGGCTGATTTGAGCGTTTTGCCGGGCAGCCTGTAAGCATTAAGCTTTTTGCGGCGCAAAATGGACAAAAGCAGTTTTATGGCGAGTTGGCTGGTTATACGCCGGAGGAGGGTGTGGCGCTGCTGGAGGAGAACAGCGGCCAGCGCCTGATTTTTGCGCTGGATAAAATTGCTAAGGCGCATCTGGTTTTTAAGTTTTAAGATTAAACGGAACCTGTTAGGAAAAATATCCATAAAGATTGGGCTTGATTTAATATTTAAGCCTGAAAAATGTGTAAAAATATATAAAATATGAGGTGACAAAATGGCAGGTGAATATGTCAACAAGGAGTTTCTGGACGCCATGGCTGAGTTGGAGCAGACAAAAGGTATAAAAATGGACGTGCTGCTTGAGGCTTTGGAGGACGCTTTGATTTCAGCTTATAAAAAGAACTATGGTTCTTCCCAGAATGTACGAGTTGAGATAAACCGTGAAGACGGCGATATTCATGTTTACTATCGTAAAGAAGTTGTGGCAGAGGTTGAAAACGATAAAGTGGAAATGTCTTTGGCCGAGGCGCAAACCTATGACCCGGAATTTGAAATTGGGGATATGTTTGAGTCAGAGGTTACACCACGCTCTTTTGGTCGTATTGCTGCACAGACCGCAAAGCAGGTGATTGTGCAGCGTATCAGAGAAGCTGAACGCAATGTTATTTATGACGCTTATGCCAAGGCGGAGGGTGAAATTGTGCGTGGCTCCATTGTGCGTATGGAGGGGCGCAATGTAATTGTTGACATTGGCAAAACAGAGGCTGTTTTAACGCCTGCTGACCAAATACCTGGTGAACGCTATGTTGTTGGCGAACCGATTAAGGTTTATGTGGAGGAAGTACGCAAGGGCAATCGTGGTACTTATATCATGATTAGTCGTACCCAGCCCGGTTTGTTAAGCCGTTTGATGGAGCAGGAGGTTCCGGAGATTTACGATGGTGTAGTGGAAATTAAGGCTGTGGTGCGTGATCCCGGCAGTCGCGCTAAGGTGGCGGTTGTCAGCCATGATGAGGACGTTGATGCAATGGGTGCCTGCGTGGGCGCCAGAGGTATGCGTGTTCAGAATATTGTTGAGGAATTATCCGGTGAAAAGGTGGAGATTGTCGGCTGGTCTGATAATCTGGCGCAGTTTATCAGTAATGCTATTGGGCCGGCTAAGGCTTTGCAGGTATCAGTTGACGAAGAAAACCGCACGGCAAGAGTTCTGGTGGCCGATAATCAGCTTTCTTTGGCGATTGGCCGGCGTGGCCAAAACGCTCGTTTGGCGGTACGCTTAACGGCCTGCAAGATTGATATTGAAAGTGTTTCCCAGCAGGCGGTGCGCATAGCACAACAGGAAGCTGCTGATGAAGAAGTGGCGGCGGAAATTGTTAATGAAAAAACTGTTACTGAAGAAAAAATTGCAGAAGAAAAGATTACTGAAAAAGATATTATAAAAGAAAATATTACTGAAGAAACAGAAAAAGATGCAAAATCAACCGATACAGAAGAATAAGAAAAAACCGCAGCGTACTTGTATCGCCTGTCGGCGTATGCTGGACAAACAGGACTTGTGTCGGGTTGTGCGCACGCCGGGCGGTGAGATTGTAATAGATACAACCGGTAAAATGGTCGGGCGCGGCGCTTATCTGTGTAATGACGCGGCTTGTTTGAAAAAAGCGTTGAAAAGCAGGGCGCTTGAACGCGTTTTGAAACAGCAGATTAGTGAAGAACTTAAAGAGGAGCTAATAAAAAAATATGGAATTTGAGATACAAAAGGCTCAAGCCGGGGTTTATACGCTTTTGGGCTTTGCGCAAAAGTCCGGTAGTTTGTTTAGCGGCACTGATATGGTAATGCAGGCTTTAAGCAAACATCGTGTCAGGTTAATCCTTTTGGCTTGGGATTTGAGCGAAAATTCCTATACGCGTTTTTGCCAGCATTGGCAGCAGCAGTCTGATTTATCGCGTCAGAAAGTGCAGGTTTGGCGTTTTGGCACCAAACAACAGCTGGGGCAGGCCATAGGTAAACCGGGGCGTGGTATTTTGGCCTTGGGTGATGAAAATTTCTGCCGGGGTATTGAAAGTAAATTGCAGCAGCTGCAAGCTGTTTCAAGCCAAGAGTTGGCCAGGCAACTCTAAAAATTTATATTTTGCTATAAATTATGATATTATATAAAGCTAAGGACTAATTAAAGTTTGTTTTGGTTCTTAAAGGAGTGTTTTGATTGGGAAAAATTCGTGTTCATGAGTTGGCAAAGGAATTAAATGTAGAAAGTAAAAAAATGGTGGAGTATCTGCAAAAACAGGGCTGCAACATTAA
>CANSKT010000080.1 GCA_947647555.1 uncultured Peptococcaceae bacterium
ACGCCCTGCGGAACCTGATTAGCCTGTGCCAGCATAGCCTGTGCAGACTGTACCAAAATGTTGTTTTTGGTATACTTCATCATTTCCTCAGCAACGTCAGTATCGCGAATAGCAGACTCAGCATCCTGAATGTTCTCACGCATTACAGACAGGTTGTTAGCGGTGTGATCCAAACGGTTGCTCAAAGCGCCCAGTTTACCACGAACAGAGGACACTTCATTGATAGCGTCTTTGATTACGTTAATCGCAGCCTTAGCGCCGGCAGCGCTACCAATATCAATACCATCAATGCCCAAAGACTCGCAGTGCATATCCTTAATGGAAACAGCCAGCTGGTTGAAGTCATCAGATGTATCGCCAATCTGCAAGGTCAGCGCACTGCCCTCATAGCTGTTGCTGTTCAGTTTAACATCAGCAGCCACACGCTCATGTTCAAATGTAGAGCCGGCTAAAGCCTTGGAGGTCAATGTCATCTTATTGGTGTCAATATCAAATGCCACATCATATTTGGTAGCCCCAAGATTATTTGTAATAGCGGTTTTCAAATCACTCAAAACGTCTTTGGTGTTATAGCTGGGAATAGTGCCGCCCTCAGCCAGACCATAGTCGCTCAAATCAACAGCCACATTGCCTTTCTTGCTGACATTGCTGCCATCAGCAAACTCAAAGGTAACGCCGTCAATAGTGATGGTATCGCCCTCTTTAATCTTGGTAACGTCTAATTCAAAGGATACACTGGCCGCGGACTCTTTGCTGTTGGAGAAGAACTGTTTCATAACATCAGCTTCTGTGCGCATATCGCAAACTGCATTACTGGTATCCGCACCAATATGAGCTTTGTTAGCATCAACAGTATCGCCGTCATAACCGGAGAGGGACTGGAAGGTCAATGTGCCCTTATTTTCACCTTTAACGCCAAAGTTACCAACGCTCCAGGTGTTGTTCTTACCTGCTGTCGGAGTACCGTTAGCCGGGTCATTCTTAAGACTGTTCATCTGATTGGCAATTTTTACCATAGCCGCAGCCTGTTTTTCCTCATCAAGGAAATCAGCCTCTGTCTTAAATATATCAGTCAAATCAATGGTAAATTTACCGTTAGTACCATCATTGGCGGCGGTGTTAGTTGTCAAAAGCTTGAAATCATAAGCCATATCGCCAACATTCAGCGTATCGCCGTCTTTCAGCTTGCTGAAGTCAATGTCCACGCTGACCTGTGCCTGATGGCTGGCGCCAATGCCCACACCAGTTACCGGGTCCTGAACATGCCAGTTCACAGTACCAGTCTGGTCGCCAATCTTGGCCTTGGTTGTAACCTTAAAATCGGGGTGAATGATTTCGCCGCCGCTGGGTCCCATATAGTCAACCTGAGTAAAGGTAACCTCATTGTCGTCAGCTTCCATTTTGTAGAAGTGACCGCCAATTTCAACATAAGTGCTTGTATCGGTAGCGGTAGCTGCTACTGTTAACTCATTCTTCCAGGTTGCGGTCAAATCTTTACCGTCTGCATCGGCATCACCAACTGTACCGCCAGCAAATTCTGCAATGTTGGAAGCAGCAGCCATCTTACCGGATTTTGCCAAAGCCTCAGCAATATCAGCGCCGGTCATAGCTTGGCCGGCCGTAGTAGCCACAGCTGTTAAAGTAACATCACCAATCGTAACCTCAATCGTGGCCTTATCAGTAGCTGCTACCGGTTTGGTAACGGTTAAATCATCAAAGCTGATAGTGAAAGAAGCATTGGTTTGAGAAGTAGCCGCCTCAGGACGGTTTGTGATATAAGTAGTTTCAAATGCCGCACTCGGACCAGAAGCTTTAAAACCATTAACAGTAATATTCTGAATAGCGCTGCCAGCACTGATGTTAGCGGTGCTTTCAGCGTCCAGAGAGCCGTCCAGCAATTTAATGCCGTTGAAGTTAGCACTCTTAGCAATACGGTCAATTTCTTCGCGCAGCTGGTTAACTTCGTCCTGCAAATTCTTGCGGTCAACCTCGTTATCGAAAGTGCCGTTAGCGGACTCAGTTGCCAGATAAACCATACGGTTCATCATGTCCTGAATTTCCTGCATAGCGCCCTCAGCAGTGTTTACCAGAGAAATGCCGTCTTTTACGTTCTTCTGAGCAGCTTCCAAACCGGTAATCTGAGCACGCATTTTTTCGGAGATAGCCAGACCGGCAGCGTCGTCGCCAGCGCGGTTAATCTTGTAACCAGATGACAGTTTCTCCAAATTCTTCGCCAAAGCAGAAGTGTTTTTGTTGTAGTTACGATAGGCGTTCATCGCCATAATGTTGTGTTGAATACGCATAATTTTACTCTCCTTCGTGACCGCTCAACAATTAGCACTGCCAAAGCCAAGCGGTTTCTTTATTTTTTATACTTGCGGCAATTTCCCTCTTGCCGCCAAAGCGAGTTATCCGCGCCCAGCTTCCGGCCGGTCAGCCAAACAGCGTAAACTCAAATATATTTCTATCAGACCCCGGTAGTCTGAAAGAAAACCTTGTAATTAGCCAACACCAGCATTTTCAGCATATTGCGTTATTTTTGATATTTTTCGCGCAATCTCTGAATATACTCCGGCGTTTCTCCATTCTGTTCATGCACCTTGGCGCGTTCAATGGCCATTTCTCTTGGCGCATCAATCGCCACCCGGCACAAATCGCCAACTTTCAAAATCTGGATAACTACATTATCACCAATTGTGATGTAATCGCCAGCGCGTACAGTTAAAGCCAGCATAAAATCGCCTCCCTGCTCATTAAGATTTATCCGTAAAAATACATAGACGGGATAGGAGTGAATGCAAAACCAAAAACGGCCTACAAAAAGGTATACCTTTTTGTAAGCCGTATTTTGGTAAAAAAATTTATAAAAAAGCCTTGCATTTAGCGCGTCGATGTGATATATTATCAATATATAGATGGGGTAGAGATTTACAAAAAGGTATACCTTTTTGTAAATTGATAATAAAATCTATCGAGCAAAAAATCAATAAAATCCCAGCTAAACAGGCCTATGAATGGTCTGCTTTTTTTTGTGGATTTACAATAAATCTGCTGGCAATTATTGTAAATGCAGCATTTTGCTGAAAATTTCTGCTTTATAGCGAAAAGTGGCCAGGGGCATGCCACATTCTTTAGCCGCTGCCGTGCCAGTTATCTGGCCGGCTTTCCATTTTTGGTAGGCGTTAAAATAATTATCCGGCAGGGGTTTGGGTGGCCGACCCATATGCACTCCCTTTGCCTTGGCCGCAGCAATACCCTGTTCCTGTCGCCGGCGAATATTCTCGCGTTCACTCTGCGCCACAAAAGAGAGTATTTGTAAAACAATATCAGCGATAAATGTGCCCATTAAATCCTTATTAATTCTGGTATCCAGCAGCGGCATGTCTATCACACAAACATCTGCGCCAATATCCTTGGTTAAAATACGCCACTGATTTTGAATTTCCGCATAGTTGCGTCCAAGCCTGTCTATGCTCAATATGTAAAGTAAATCGCCGTCTTTTAACTTTTTCAGCATTCTTTTATACTGCGGCCGCTCAAAATCATTGCCAGATTGCTTGTCCATATAAATCCTTTTTTTCGCAACTCCCTTGGCATAAAGCGCCAGCAACTGCCGCGCCTCATTCTGTTCAATACTGCTCACTCTTATGTATCCATAACTTTGTCCTTGCATTTTATTCCTCCATAAATTTTTTAATAACTAATCACCCCTAGTCTTTTATTATAAAATATTTTGCATAACTTATGGCAATTTTTTTTCATTTTTATAAAAATTTATCAAAAATTCATTTAAATATAAAATAAACCAGCAGCTACCATAATAGCGCCGCTGGCTAAAATACTTTAAACCCCTGCGATTGAACTTGCCAAGTGCTAAGTGTTCATACAAAAATAAGCCGCCCCCAAAGGAGCGGCTTATTAATAATCTTAACGCAGACACCAAGACTATGCCAGGAAAACACCGTTCAACGTCAGCAGAATACCAGCCGCAACAGCGGTACCGATACAACCAGCTACGTTCGGGCCCATTGCGTGCATCAAGAGGAAGTTAGCAGGGTTATCAGCCTGACCTACTTTTTGAGCTACACGAGCAGCCATAGGTACGGCAGATACGCCAGCAGCACCAATCAACGGGTTGAGCTTTTCTTTCAGGAACATGTTCATGATATGGGCTACAACAACACCGCCGGCGCAAGCCATAGCGAATGCGAATACGCCCAATACAAAGATGGACATTGTCTGTGTGGTCAAGAATGTAGTACCCTCGGTGGTAGCGCCTACGGAAGTGCCCAAGAAGATGGTAACAATGTTACACAAAGCGTTCTGAGCAGTATCAGACAGACGGTCTACGCAGCCAGATTCTTTGAACAGGTTGCCGAGCATCAGCATACCAATCAGAGAAGAAGCAGAGGGAACAATCATTGAAACAACGATTGTGTTAACAATCGGGAACAAAATTTTGGTTAATTTCTTAACCTGTTTTTGCTGCTTCATAACAATCTGACGCTGTGCTTTGGTGGTCAAAGCTTTCATAACAGGCGGCAGAATAATCGGCACCATTGCCATGTAAGAATAAGCAGCAACTGCAATCGGACCCATCAAATGCGGAGCCAGTTTACCAGACAGGTAAATACATGTCGGGCCGTCAGCACCACCGATGATACCGATAGAAGCAGCTTCAGCAAAGTTGAAATGTACAGCAGGTACATATTCGTCCAGCATCAAAGCGCCCCACAATGCAATAAATACACCGAACTGAGCAGCACCGCCCAAAATCAAGCTCTTCGGGTTAGCCAAAACCGGACCGAAGTCAGTCATAGCACCAATACCCAAGAACATCAGAGGCGGGAAAACGCCCAAATGGTCGCCCTGATACAGATAATACAGCATACCGCCGATTTCAGTTACAATAGTATGACCGGCATCATCAAAACCCAAGGTAGGGTGAAGCATAACACCACTGCCGGGAATGTTAACCAACAGCATACCGAAGGAAATCGGAACCAGCAGCAAAGGCTCGAAACCTTTCTTAATTGCCAAATACATAAACAGCAAGGCAACCAAAATCATAACGCCGGAGCGCCAATCAAAGATTGCGAAAGATGTGCTTTTGTAAAAATCAACAAGAGCAGCACTGATAATTTCCACAAGCTTTCCCTCCTATATCCAGTTTATTTTTTTCATAATTGCACAGCAATTACATGGATACCAGAGGATCGCCAGACTGAACAGTAGCGCCCTGAGCAACGTGAACAGCGGTAACTGTGCCGTCAGCAGGAGCCATAATTTCATTCTCCATCTTCATAGCTTCCAGAATCATCAAAACGTCGCCAGCTTTAACAGACTGACCAGCAGATACGTTTACTTTCAAAATTGTGCCCGGCAGAGGGCTGGTGATATCGCCAGCGGCAGCAGCAGCCTTCGGAGCCGGTGCCGGAGCCGGAGCCGGGGCAGCCAACGGAGCAGCAGCCGGGGCAGCAGCAGGAGCAGCAGCTCTCGGAGCAGAAGCTACGGAGCCAGCATCTTCAACCTCTACAGCAAAAGTTTCACCGTTTACAGTAACATTAAACTTACGCATTATTTATTTCCTCCTTCAGTAAGTCTGGCACGGTCTCCCATAATAGTACCGTTGCCGGCAGCAGCCCAAGGCAGCAGCGGAGCGCCAGTTCTTTCAATAGCTTTAAATTTCAGCTCAGTAGAACCCATAGCCATAGTTACCGCTGCAACAATAGCGGCAATCTTGGCATTGTTTTTAGCAGCCGGAGCAGGCGCAGCAGCAGGGGCTGCGGCTTTCGGCGCGGCAGCAGGAGCTGCCGGTTTCGGGGCATCGGGAACCAGTTGGTCCACAATTTTATTCAGCAACCAGGTGGTAAAGGTCAGAATTGCCAAAATAGCAAATACGCCGCCCATACCAATGATAGTTGCCAAAGTACCCATCATAAAATTACTGTATGCATATTCCATATTAGAATATTACCTCCTTACAGCGGAATGTTGCCATGCTTTCTGGCAGGGCGAGATTCCTTCTTGCCCAACAAGCTGTCCAGGGATTTGCAGAGATAGTAACGAGTCTTATCAGGCTCAACAACCAAATCAACAAAACCGCGGGCCGCAGCCTTATAAGGATTAGCGAATTCTTCTTCGTATTCGGCAATCTTTTCAGCGCGTGTCTTCTCGGGATTAGAGGAGTTCTTGATTTCCTTGGCAAATACGATGTTTGCAGCGCCAGAAGCACCCATAACAGCGATCTGCGCAGTCGGCCAAGCAATAGCAACGTCAGCGCCCAAGGACTTGCCGCACATTGCCAGATAAGCACCGCCGTAAGCTTTGCGGGTAATCAGAACCAGCAGCGGAACGGTAGCTTCAGAATATGCGTACAACAGCTTAGCGCCGTGGCGGATAATGCCGCCATGTTCCTGAGCAACACCAGGCAGATAGCCGGGGGTGTCAACACAGGTCAAAATCGGAATATTAAATGCGTCGCACAGACGGATAAAGCGAGCAGCCTTATCAGAGCAGTCAATATCCAAGCTGCCAGCGCCCACTTTGGGCTGGTTGGCAATAACGCCTACGGAACGACCATTCAGACGGATAAAGCCAGTCACGATATTTCTGGCGAAGTTTTCATGTACTTCAAACAGATAGCCGTTATCAGCAATGCCTCTAACAACTTCTTTCATGTCATAAGGTTTGTTCGGATTGTCCGGAATGATGCTCAACAAGGATTCCTCGCAGCGTTCAACCGGGTCATCACAAGCAAATACAGGAGCGCACTCCATGTTGTTGCTGGGCAGGAAGCCTAACAGGGTTTTAACCTGCTCGATACATTCGTCCTCAGTAGCAGCATAGAAATGAGCATTACCACTCTTGGTGTTGTGGGTGCGTGCACCGCCCAAAGCTTCAGCAGTTACAACCTCACCGGTTACAGACTGAATTACAGCCGGGCCGGTAATGAACATCTGGCATTTATCTACCATGAAGATAAAGTCAGTCAAAGCCGGGGAATACACAGCGCCGCCAGCGCAGGGGCCCATGATGATGGACAGCTGCGGCACAACGCCAGAAGCCAAAGTGTTCAGCTTGAAAATACGGCCATAGCCATTCAGAGCATCAACTGCTTCCTGAATACGAGCGCCGCCGGAATCGTTGATGCCGATGCAGGGCGCGCCGTTTTTAACAGCCAACTCCATAACTTTACAAATCTTAGCAGCGTGCATTTCGCCCAAGGAACCACCCTGAACAGTGAAATCCTGAGAGAAAACATAAACCAGACGGCCGTCAACTGTGCCGTAACCGGTTACAACGCCTTCGCCAGGGGCTTTAACTTTGTCAAAGCCAAAAGCAGTACCGCGGTGTACCACGAACTGATCCAACTCTACAAAGCTGCCCTCGTCCAGAATTTTGTTAATTCTTTCACGAGCAGTATATTTGCCCTTAGCATGATGCTTATCAATTTTGTCTTGCCCACCGCCCAAAATAACTTCTTCACGTTTTTTGATCAACTGAGCCAACTTATCTGTAGCCATCCTTTTACCTCCTAAAGATCCTTATTTGTGTTCGCAAAGTTCCAGCAAAATGCCGCGTGTAGCCTTCGGGTGCAAGAAAGCGATTCTTGCGCCGCCAGCGCCATTGCGAGCCACTTTGTCAATCAGACGAACGCCAGCAGCATCCAAATCAGCCAGAGCCTGGTCAATATTATCAACCTTGAATGCAACGTGCTGGATACCCTCGCCGTTCTTTTCCAGGAACTTGGCAACGGGACCATCAGGAGTGGTAGATTCCAACAACTCTACCCAGCTATTTTCAACAGGAATAAAACCAGTAGTGGTTTTCTGTTCCTCAACTGTTTCTTTGAAGTCCAGCTTCAAACCCAAAGCCTCACCCCAAAAAGCCATAGCCTCGTCAATGTTATTAACTGCCACACCCAGATGATCAATTCTTTCTACCTTGAACATATTTTTTCACCTCCAAAAATTTTTTGCAGAGCCACAGTATTTTGGACAGTATAACCATGCCCCTGCGTTTAAATAAAATGATTAGGATTTATATAAGAAAAGCACGGATTAAAACCAGCTTTTTCCTACCTTGGCCAAAACTCCGCCCGGCCGCATTTTCCAGGCTATGAGTTTTTTATGAAAATTATTCTGTTAATCTCCATAATTCGCTTATTATATTACACTAGTTATATAATAACATTAAAGACAGATTTTAGCAATACAATTTTGCGAAAAATTTTATCTATTCTGCATTATTTTTATTCATTTGTTATAAAAAAATGCCGTAAAAATTTTTCTCAAAAAAACATTGACTTCCAACGCAAAATAGTTTAAAATGAAACGTGCATAAAATTTGCGCCTGTAGCTCAGTGGATAGAGCGTCGGCCTCCGGAGCCGAAAGCGTAGGTTCGATTCCTATCAGGCGTACCACGCGAAAAACCTTGGGTATATCAGCCCAAGGTTTTATTTTTTATTACACGCGCGCCATGCCGTCAACGCTCAACACCACGCCGTTTATGTATGCCGCCTTATCAGAAGCCAGGAAAACAAAGGCGTTAGCAATATCCTCCGGCTGCCCCAAACGACGCAGAGGAATTTGTGCAATCAACGGCTCGATAACCTCCAGCGGCACAGCGCGCATCATGTCAGTTTCAATAATGCCGGGAGCCACCGCATTAACCCGAATACCCTTCGGCCCAAGTTCTCTGGCCAGAGAAACAGTAAAGCCATTCACCGCAAATTTAGAGGTCGGATAAGCCACGCCGCTGGGCTGGCCGTAAATGCTGACCATCGAAGAAGTGTTTAAAATAACCCCACTACCCTGCGGCACCATATAATCAACCGCCGCCCGGGTGCAGTTATAAACACCTTTAACATTCAAATCAAAAACTTTGTCAAATGTTTCCTCGCCATACTCCGCAAAAGGTGTGCTATCTGACATACCGGCATTATTTACCAAAATATCAATATGGCCGTATTTTTCGGCAATCCGGCTAAAAGACTGCTTAACAGACTCCGCCTCCGCCAGCTTGGGACAAATCCCCTCCACTTTTCCCTGCGGATAAGCCGCCTGCAAACTTTCAACCGCCTGGTCGGCCGTCGTCTGCCGGCTGGCGCAAAGCACAACCACTGCGCCCTCCGCCAAAAATGCTTTGGCCGTGGCCAAACCGATACCGCGACTGCCGCCGGTAATCACTGCAACCTTGTTCTCTAACAGCATTTCCAAAACCTCCTGCAAAAGTTTTTACAACTATGTCTGTTTTCTATTATAACAAGTTTCGCCAGAAAAATCAATCATCAAATTTATACAAATTTTGCCAAAGGTTTAATCGCATTCATAAAATGTTAGCAAATCCGGCCGGGCAATGCTATTTTAATCAAATTTCAGCAAGCAAAATCTTATTGCAGCTCCGTCCAGGGCAAAACCTGCCCCTGTTCGTCAACCAGACCCCAAATTAACGGCTCAATTTGTGGCGGTTCAGGCAAAACCGATAAAATACCCTGCAAATCACGCG
>CANSKT010000081.1 GCA_947647555.1 uncultured Peptococcaceae bacterium
CCGCAGAAACGCCGGAATGGTGGGTGGCTCCTTATGACATTCGGCCGTTGCTTAACCGCTGCATTTATCAGGACAAGGCAGCGCTGGTTTTCACCTCGGCCACCATGGCTACCGCCCAGGATTTCAGCTATTTCAGCAATGAACTGGGTTTGTATTTGCTGGATTTACCACAGCAAAGCTGTTTGCTGCCCTCGCCCTTTGACTATCAGCACAAGGCAAGGCTCTTTTTAGCAAACGATATTGACGATTATACCAAAAGCAGTGAAATGGCTATAAGTCAGCAGCTGGCCGAGGCCATTGCCCGGCTGACCAAAGCCGCCAATGGGCGCACGCTGGTGCTTTTCACGTCTTATCAGCAGCTAAACACGGTTTATATGCTGCTGCACCCCCTGTTGCAGGACACCGATATTCAGCTTTTGGCGCATGGACGCTCCGGCGGCCGTAACTTTATTCTGGAAAGTATGCAGAACAATCCGCAAACCTGCGTTTTGGGCGTTAACAGCTTCTGGGAGGGCGTGGACATTAAAGGCGCCAATTTATCGCTTCTGGTTATTGTCCGCCTGCCTTTTGCGCCGCCCGGCACGCCAACTTTGGAAGCCAAATTTGAGCAGATACGCCGGGAGGGAGGCAATCCTTTCCGGGAATACAGCCTGCCCCAGGCCGTTATCCGCTTTAAGCAGGGCTTTGGCCGGCTGATACGCAGTCAGGACGATTGCGGCGTTTGCTGTGTGTTGGACCAACGTATCTGGCATAAAAAAAGCTATGGCAAGCATTTTTTAAATTCTCTGCCTACTCTGCCCACCAAAATCTGCTCTATTGCCGAAATGACAGCCGAAATAAGCGAATTTTTAAGTAATTAAAAATTTTTTCGCCAGAAAAAGCGCTGGACAACTATCATTTTTCCTTGCTTCTGTATATATATTTAATAGATAGATTTGCCAGCCTATATTAATTCCGGGCAAGGAGGTTAATTGATATGAAAGTCTACTATTTTAAGCTGCCAACGCCGATTTTGAATTTCCTGAAGAAAACCTTTAAACATTAAAACTCCCCAACATTGAGCGCCGGTTAATTTTTACAACCGGCGCTTAACTTTTATTCACTTGTGCCGCCGCGCCCACTCTGCTATAATTAAGCCAGACCAAAGGAGGAGATAATTATGAACATTGGCGAGGTTATCCGCCATTATCGTAAGGCGCAAAATTTAACGCAGGAAGATGTTGCCCGGCGGCTGGGCGTAACCGCGCCGGCCGTCAACAAATGGGAGCGCGGCGCAACCCTGCCGGATATTGCCCTGCTGGCTCCGCTGGCCCGACTGTTCGGCATAAGCTGCGATACTCTGCTGGTCTATAAGGAAACCTTAACGACAGAAGAAATAAATCATATCTGCCAGCAGACCCAACAAATGCTGGAACAGCAGGAGTTTGCGGCCACATTGCAATGGGCGCAGAAGCAAATGGCGGAATATCCCAACTGTGAGCAGCTGACGCTCAATCTGACGATACTGCTAAACAGCTGGTGCGTCGTGCATTTGCCAGAGGAGCGCGCTTATGATGCATTGCTACAAAATTATCTGGAGCCGCTGTTAAACAGCAACAATCCACAAATCCGCAGCAAAGCGGCCGAAACGCTGTTTAACGCACATCTGCGCCGGGACGATTATGCGCAGGCTGAAAAATACCTGACCTATTTTCCCCCGGAAAGTTTTAACCGCCGCCTTTATCAGGCGCTGATTTACAGCAAAACAGACCGGGCCGCCGAAGCCTGGGCCGATTATGAACAGCTGCTTTTTAGCACCGGCAACCAGTTAAGCCTGCTGCTGCATCAGCTTTATACTTTGGCCAAGCAGGAAGAACAGCCCCAGCAGGCGCATATGTTGGCAGAAAAACAGGTTCAACTGGCCAGTTTAATGGAAATGGGTCAATATCACGAGGCAGTCGACCGCTTTGATTATGCCGTCTGGCAGCAGGACGCGGCCACCGTGGTGCAGCTTATGGAGCAGTTGTTAAACACCACAGACAGTCTGTGCGCCTATATCGACTCGCCGCTTTTTGCGCATATGCCCTTCAAACAGCTGCCAGAGGAGTTTAAGCAGCAATTTCATCAAAAGCTGCTGGACGATTTCCGCTGTATTGAAGATTATCCCTTTATCAAAGAGGACACGGCCGCTTATCAGAAATGGAAAAAAATTACTGCGTCGGTCTGAAAAAGACTTGACAAATGTACGAAATCATACTACAATAGCAAGTGTGTACGAAATCATACTTGCTATTTTTTGTTTTTGAGGTGATAAAATAAAATGTCAAATAATCCGCCGCAACCAAATAATTCTGAAAAAATTCAACACTTGCGAGAGTTAAACAAACGCCTGAACCTGCTGCTTTTTGAAACAGACGCTGTTTATCATGAAGCGTCCAAGCGTTTGGGGCTGGCCGACAGCGATATGAAAATTCTCTATACCCTCTGTCATCTTGGCCAGCAAGCGCCGCTTGTCGATGTTATCCGGCTTTCCGGCATCAATAAGCAAACTGTCAACTCCGCACTGCGCAAGCTGGAAAAACAGGATATTCTCTATCTGCAAAACGCCAATGGCCGGCGCAAGCTGCTTTGCCTGACGAGCCTTGGCCAACAGCTGGTGGAAAAAACCGTGCTGCGGCTGATTGAGCTGGAAAATGAAGCCATGCTCAACTGGACAGACCAGGAAACAGACCTTTACATTGAACTAACCCAACGCTATTTACAGGATTTTAAAGCTAAAATCCAAAAACTTTAACAAAGGAGAAACTCAAATAAGATATTTATGAAAGACACTATTCAGCTATCTGACCATTTTGATTATTCCCGACTAATCCGCTTTACCCTGCCTTCAATTATTATGATGATTTTTACTTCCATTTACGGCGTGGTAGACGGCTATTTTGTATCCAATTTTGTCGGCAAAACACCCTTTGCCGCCGTTAATTTTATTATGCCGCTGATTATGATTTTGGGTTCTGTCGGCTTTATGTTTGGCGCCGGCGGCGGTGCGCTGGTGGCACGCAGTCTGGGCGAGGGCAAAAAAGAACGCGCCCGGCGGCTGTTCTCATTATTCGTCTATGCCACTGCTATCAGCGGTACAGTTATCGCCATTATCATCTTTATTTTTCTGCGCCCCATTTTGCAGCTGATGGGCGCGGAGGGTGAGTTGCTGGAAAACTCGCTGCTCTACGGGCGCATATTGCTGCCGTTTCTGCCCCTTTTTATGCTGCAATTTGAATTTGCCAGCTTCTTCATTACCGCGGAAAAACCCCGGCTTGGCCTGATAGTAACCCTGCTGGCCGGCTGCACCAATATGTTTTTTGATGCGCTGTTCATGGGCGTATTCAAATGGAACCTGGCCGGCGCCGCTATCGCCACCGGTTTGGGTATTCTGGTTGGTGCAATTATCCCCTTGATTTATTTCTCTCGCCCCAATTCCAGTCTGCTGCGTCTGGGGCGCACCAAAATTAACGGCGTGGCTCTGCTGCGCGCCTGCACCAACGGCTCGTCAGAGTTGATGAGCAACATCGCACTCTCTCTCGTCAGCATGCTCTATAATCTGCAACTACTGAAATATGTCGGCGAGAACGGCGTGGCGGCATATGGTGTAATTATGTATATTTCCACCGTATTCCTTGCCATTTTTACCGGCTACGCCAACGGCATTGCCCCGGTTACCGGCTATCATTTTGGCGCCGGCAACCATGCTGAATTAAAGAACCTGTTGCAAAAAAGCTTAAAGCTGGTTACGGTGCTGGCGCTGATTATGTTTGCACTGGCCCAGCTACTGGGCGGAATGCTGGCCAACATCTTTGTGGGCTATGACGCGGAACTTTTGCAGCTGACCATTCACGCTATCCGCATTTACGCCTTTGTTTATCTGTTCGCCGGCTTTGCCATTTACAGTTCCTCATTCTTCACCGCCCTGAGCGACGGCCTGACCTCTGCGCTGATTGCCTTTCTGCGCAGTCTGGTGTTTGAGATTTCCATGGTACTGGTGCTGCCGATTTTTCTCAAAGTGGACGGCATCTGGCTTTCGGCTGTGCTGGCCGACGTATTCACGGTAATTGTGGCCTTTGGCTTTATCATCGCCAAACGTAAGCGCTATCATTATTATTGATAAAATTAACCCCGGCTGTAAAAACAGTCGGGGTTTTGCTTATTGCTTCTTCAGCGGCAGACGAATTACGGTTTTCAAATTTTCCGGTTTACAGCGCCGCACATCGCTCAAATAAATTTCATGGTGCAGACGACCGTCTGCAAAATCCAGCTGATAACCCTGCTGCTCCAAAAAATCATGCAGCATACGCAGCGTGGCCGGCTCGTCATCATAGGGGCCGACATGCAGGCATTGCACGCAAAGTCCCTCCGTATAACGGAACAACTCCAGACGCTCCGCAGCGTCCGGTATTTTTTTGGCCGCCTGCGCCACAGCCCAGTTAAAATCGGCCTCGGTCACAAACTCCGGCAGACGGATTAAAGCCAGCCATTGAAAACGCTCCTTATGCGCATAATCAATCTCACCCGGCGTATCATTCTGCCACCAAAGCCCCTCCAGCGGCGGCACCACAAAATCAAAATAGCCCTCCATGCGATAATCGCCCATTTTGCTCATCTTGATAGCATAGGCTGCTGCATAAAGCAGGGCAATAGCCTGCTTATATGCGCCGTCAGGCAGGTTAGGGTCACCCTGACCGCGCACCGCCAGAAATTGCAACGGCGGCACCTCAATTAAACCCGGCTGCCGCTTGGGCAGATAAAATTCCTTATATTCTTTCTTATAATCAAACGCTTTCTCTTTGGCCGGCTTTGCCGCCGACTCCGGCTTGGATTTCGCTTTGGCCTTAGCCCGGGGCTTCTGCGCCAAACGCAACTCCGCGCAGGTTGCCTGCGCCAACTCCGCCAGCGCCAGATGGTTGTCCAAATCTTCAATTAAAAAATAATCTTTAGCGCCCTGATAAGGCGGTGCCTCCGGTATATCAGGCTGCAAACGCTTCGCGGCCTCTGTCGGCTTGAAAAAAAAGCTGGTCGTCACATATCGTGGCAAAAAACAGACCGTCACAATACAAGCCATATTCACCAAACATTCTTTTATAGGTAATCTCACCAGCGCCGGCCAGCTGACCGGCTGCAAACTCCACAAACTCTATCCTTGAGGACATCAACCTCACTCCTTATTAAAAGAACCAATTTCCACCAAATTACCCTCCGGGTCGGCCACATAGCAGGTACGCTGCCCCCAGGGACAGGTAGTCGGCGGCATAACCGGCCGCGCGCCTTTGGCCAAAATTTCGTCCCAAACCCGGTCCACTTCGGCATAACTGTCCACATCAAGCGCAATCTCAAAATGCCCATTCAGCCCCTGAACATAATCAAAGCTGCTATTAGTCAGCTGTTCAAAATCCTGGCGGCCAAAAAGCAGAAAAAGCGTGCCGTCCTTTTCCAGATAAACATTTTTAGTGTTCTCATCTTCGGTAATCTCAAACCCCAAAACATCACGATAAAAGCGAATTATCGTCGCCATATCCTGCACCAACAAACCAAAACCGGACAATTTCATACCAATTCCCCCTCAAGGTGTTATTACTTTAATATTAACACATTAAATATGACAGGTATATGTCAGATTTAATGAGGTAATTAACGATAATTGGCACAAATTGCCTCCGCAAAATCCAGCATACGCCGGCGCAGTTCCACCGGCTCCAGAAGTTCCGCATGACCGCCAAAAGTAGCCAGCCAGCTAATAATATTTTCCTCGTCCGTAAAGCCAATTTCAAACAGCAGGCGGCCGTCTGGCTGTACCTGAAAGCTATCCACACCATATTCATCAATCAGCCGCCATTTGCAGTCCGGTTCAATCAAAGCCATAACCTGATAACGCGAGGGAAAAACGCGCTCAACCGATAAATCCGGCAGCGGCGCCGGACGCGGCACAAAATCCTCCGCCAACGCCAAACTGCTCATGCGGCTTAACCGAAACAGCCGAAAATCCTGTCGCAGATTACACCAGGCCCATAGATACCAGCTTGACCATTGAAAAAGTAGCTTATAAGGCTCAACCAGGCGCTCTGTTTCACCGGCCGGCGCGCAATAAACAAAGGCCACCTTTCGACAACCGGTAATAGCATCTTGCAGCAACTCTATTTTATCGGTCAGCGTCGCCTTGTCCCAGGAAGACAAATCAATCAGAATATGCTGGTTTACCGGCAAAAGGCTCTCTCCGGCCGGGCAAAGCCGGTCTATCAGCTGCTGATAACGATTGGCATTATTGGGCGTGCAAAGGCTATCCAGCGTTTTTAAGCCGATTAAAATAGCCTGCATATCCGCCGAGGATAACAGCGTCCTGTCAATTTTGAAACCGTCCATAATAGCCACGCCGCCGCCAATACCCTGCGTCGTCACCAAAGGAATACCAGCCTGACAAAGCACCTCAATATCCCGATAAATTGTCCGCGTTGACACCTCAAAGCGCTCGGCCAACTCGGCCGCCGTGGCTCTCGGCTGTTGCAGCAAAATAGAAAGTATACCGATTAAACGTGCAATTTTCATCTGTCTTTACCCCAAACCGGCCTAATCAGCAAAATCATAAAGCTTGGCCGTTTCCGGGTTGCGATATTCATGCTTTTCATAATAGCCAATCAACTCGCCGTCCGGCCTGCGCAGCGCCACCATGTAAACATCTTTATTTTCTGCTTTATTGCAAAAAGTATAAATCTGATTATGCGCCGGGCTGGCCGCAAACCACTCCAGCACTTGCTCAATCCGCGCCTGCGACGCCGGATTATGACAGACCATCAGGCTTTGCCCAACCAGCGCCGCACCGCCGCTTCTGGCATAACGCTGCACCGCCGCCGGGTTCATGTAAATAATCTCATGCTGCAAATTACAGATTACCACCGCCGCCTTGTCCTGCTCTAAAACGCTTTGAAAATATACCGCCAAATCCATGCCAACACCTCCGTTTTAAATTCAGCTTAAACGTGCTTACAGCAGTCGGCGCAATGCCGCCAAATCCTCGGCCGTGGTAGACCAGCTGGTAGCAAAGCGAACCACCGTATGCGTTTCATCATATTTTTCCCAAAAGCCGCAATCCACCTGCTTTTTCAACTCCGCCAGCCGGTCGTTGGCCAAAATAACAAACTGCTGATTGGTGGGCGACTCCAGATAGAACGGCAGCTGCTTCTCATGCAGAATAGTTTTCAGCTGCTCGGCCATCTCAATGCCATGCCGGCCAATCTCACCATACAAATCGTCGGTAAAAAGCGCGTCAAATTGCACGCCCAGTAAACGCCCCTTAGCCAGCAGCGCCCCCATCTGTTTAACCAGCGTCAGAAAATGCGGCGGCCGGTTATGGCGCGGAAACACCACTGCTTCACCGCAAAGCGCGCCCACCTTGGTGCCGCCGATATAAAATACGTCACACAGCTCCGCAATATCCGTCAGACTAACGTCCGTCTGGCGGCTGGCCAGCGCATAGCCCAAACGCGCGCCGTCCATAAACAGCGGCAGCTGATATTCCCGGCAGACCGCCGCCAGCGCCTGCAATTCCTGCTTGCTGTATAAGGTGCCGTATTCCGTCGGGTGTGAAATATAGACCAGCCCCGGCTGCACCATATGTTCATAGTTGGCGTCAGCGTAAAAATCGGCCAGATAACGGCGCAGCGGCTCCGCCGCCAGTTTGCCGTCCTGATGCGGCAGCGTTATCACCTTATGACCGCCGGCTTCAATCGCACCAGCTTCATGACAACTGATATGCCCGGTATCCGCCGCCACCGCCCCGGCATAGTTAGGCAGCAGACTGTTGATAATCACCGCATTGGTCTGCGTGCCGCCGGCCAGAAAATCCACCTGCGCCTCTGGGCAACCACAGGCCGCAGCAATTTTCTGCCGCGCTCGCTCACAATATATATCCGTACCATAACCGGTCAGGTTCTCCAAATTTGTTTCCAAAAGACGCTCCAAAATTTTGTGATGCGCCCCTGCCACATAATCACTGGCAAAAGAAATCATCTTAAATTACCTCTTTTCTGTATACTACATGCTTTACAATCATCTATCACATTATATCATTTTAAACTATTTTATGCAACAAAATAACGGCACAGAAAACTGTGCCGTTAATCCATGCCCGGGCCTTAAAGCTCGCTTATCTGCATATGACTGCGCCGATAAGTATCGTTATCCTTGCGCGCCAACTCGCTCTCCACCTGCTTCAACTTATTTTGCAGGTTTTTAATCTCGCTTTCATCTGTTGCCGCCGCCAGCTGCTGTTCCAGCGCCTCCCTGCGCTTTTTCAGCCTTTCAATTTCCCTGTCCACCTTATCGGTACTGCCAATGCACTTTTCCTCCTTTTTGCCGCCGGCTTTCTTCTCCGGCGCGGCGGCCTTATCCTCATTTTCCTCCGCCGCCTTCGGTTCATCAAAATAAACTTTCGGCTGACCTTCCTCGTCCTGACCCAGCCAATACTGGCCTATTGGTTCCGACTTTTCCACCGGGCTATATTCGTCATACACCGGCGGCTTGGGCTGCAGCTCATTCTGCGGTTCTGTTGCCGGCTGCTGCACCTCCGGCGGCGTTTGCACACCGCCCAACGGAGCCGTTTGCTTTGCCGCTTGCGCCGCCAATGAAGTTAAACCAGAGATTAAATTCATTATTCACTCCCCCAATCACAAAAATAATGGTTTTAACCACAATTTCAGTTTAACATCAGCGCCATAAAATTACAAGCCCCTGAACCTGAACTGTCTTAAAAATGTCATGAAATGTTTAAGCCGCCCATATTCAGCAGCACGCTCAGGGTAAAATGCCGCCCCTCTTTTTCAATCTGCACTGCGCCCTGATATTTTTCGGCCACCATCTGAATATTAGCCAAACCGGTACCCGGCGGCGGCAGGGGCTGCTCCGCACAGCTATTGCTAAACTCCAACAAATAAAAATCCCCCTGCCGCTCGCCTTTAATGCGGATTAATTTCTCCCCCACCAGCGTCCGGCAGGCGTTAATAGCATTATCCAGCGCATTGGCAATGATTACGCAGAGGTCAAAATCATCTACCCCGGAATTCTGCGGCCAAAACAGCGCAACCTCGGTTTTTATGCCCCCGGCCTGCGCCAACCCCAGCTTTTCCGCCAGCAGAATATCCACCACAGCGTTGCCGGTGTTATATGGAAAGGAGAGTGTGTCCGCCGCCGCAGAGATTTTTTGCAGATAAGCCCGACCAGCCGCCAAATCACCCTGACGCAGTAAACCGCCCAAAACCGACAAATGATTTTTAACGTCGTGCCGAAAAGACTGCGTTTGCGCATAACGCAGCTGCGCCTCGTGAACATAGGTTTTCTGCGCTTGCACCGCCTGCGCCAGCGAATTTAACTCGGCCTGTGCCTGAAAACCCAACTGGATAAATATGTGAAGCAGATTGACTTTCGTTTCAGGGACGGTTCGGAGGGCAG
>CANSKT010000082.1 GCA_947647555.1 uncultured Peptococcaceae bacterium
GGTGGTTTTTCCTGTGTCTACCTTTATTTTACCATTACACCTAGCGAGTGATTTTCTATATACAAGTAATAAGCCGCTCCATAAAAGAGCGGCTTATTCTTTTTTACATATTTTATAAAATTTTTAATTGTTTTTCAAACCACCAGTAATCAACTTATAGCCATTATAATTAATGGTGCCATTGTTTTCCAGACTGCTGATAACACAATCACCGGTCAGGTTCCAAATGCTGTCCTCATCAATATAAACATTAAGTTCGGCCGCTTCATCAGATGCACCCTGCGCATTTGGCACGATATTCAAACTGCCGGTAAAAACACTGCCCCCGGTCAGCTGTAAATCCAGACTGGAAATGCTGTCCACCGTAATATCACCAGCCATTTCCTGCCGTTTAGCCAAAAATTCCACCTGCGCGCCGTTCTCGCCGGCGGTTCCCCAACCGCGCCTGGCGCTGTTGCCACAAACACGCAGCAGCTGTCCGCCGCCCTCATTTTGCAGCCCCACACCGTCCAGCGTCAGACGGCAATGCGTATTGGTAACATAAAACATATCGCCGCTATAAGCGCTAATACTGCCCCCCTGAGCGGAAAATTCCGAAGTGCCAACCTCGGCATCGCCAGACATTGACTGATAAATCATCACATTATGCACATTTTCATCAGAACTGCTCCCCTTTTCCGCACTCATATTGCCGCTTACGGTACAATCCAATATCGCGAGGGAATTTTTACCCTCAATTACCAGCGCTTCAGAATTTTCGGCGGTTAAGCTGGCATTCATCACCGTAATATCAGCGGTGGAATAAACGGCCGGCGAATTAAAGCCGCGACTGATATAACTGCCGCCAATCACATTCACTGTGCCGCCGCCCCGGTCGGAACGGATTGCCGCCGAGGAATTGCCGGCAGTTTCAACCTGCACGTCAACCGCATTCATCGTTGCACCGCCGGTGGTTTGCAAACCGCCGGAATTATCGCCGCTGGTTTCAATGCTGGAATCGCTAATAGAAATCACTGTGCCCTTGCCATAACTGAAAACACCGTTGCCATTAAGCGCATTGGAAGTTATTTTGGCATTATCAATAGTTAGCAGCGCGCCATTGGTAGCCAGCAAAGCCGCATTCTGGCCATAAAAATCGCCATTTTCCGTGTTGGAGGAAGCACCGCCGCTTTTACGTACCACCACGTCCGTCAGCGACACCGAAGCACCGTCCACACGCAAAGCGTTTTCATCGTCCCCCTTACTGGTATAGGTTTTACCATGTATAACGCCGTCTGTCGCCAGCAGATTGGCTGCTTCTCCCTGCGCCACGCTGCCGCCCACATCGTTCGCTATATTCTTCACCGTAGCGGTGATAACCTGATTTTTTTCACCAATTTCCAGTTCCAGCACACTGTCAAGCGCAATATCCGCCAAACTGCCCTCTCTGGTCTGCAAATGCTCCTCCACATACACCACCGCGCCGCTCAAATCCAGAATAGCCGTATCCTCGCCGGCTTCAAAGCTGTATATTTCATTGGGCTTATCTGCGCCAGCCGCCTGCCCTTTGGCCTCAGTGTTATTATTCAGCAGCAGCATGTCCGGCTGGGAGTCCGTCGCCTCCTTGGAAATAACCATAGAAGTTGCTTTAGGGTTATCCTCCGTTTGCAGCTGCATGGTGCGCTCCGTTTCCGTCGATTTGGACGGTTTAGCCGGCGGCTCGCCCCTGTCCTCCGGCTTATTCGGCGGCTCATCATCATCAGGCTTGGCCGGCGGCTTCTGCACGCTTAAACGCCCCAAACGCAGGGTTACCCGGCTGCCCTCCAACTCCGTAACCTGGCCCACCAACACCGAGTTGCTGAATGCATATTCCTTGGCGTCTATCACATTAAGCCAAAATTTGCAAATCAACACCAAAGCGGTCAGCGCAACCAGCCCCATCAACCCGAAGCGTCTTGTATAACTGTTCATTTATATCCTCCTGTTTTTATGTTCAATTTATATAGCTTAATCACTTGTATATAGCATAAAATATGAATGTGAAATCTATACGAACATTAGCAGAAGATTAATAGAAAATTAAAAGAATAATATCCGAACCGAGCAGCCGCTCAAAATGCTTCACAATCAACCAGTCGCTACCCTAAAGGGCGCGGCTGGTCGAAATGGTTCACACTAAGCTCTGTCTGCGTCCACTAAAGTGGCCTTGCCAATCGCTAAGTGTTCACACAAAAAAACTCTCCCACCCAAGGCAGGAGAGTCTTTGAAATAACATTAAACAATTATTCACCAAAAACAGCGCGGTAATCAGCCTGAAACTTCTCAATACCGGCGTCCGTCAGTGGGTGTTTGGTCATCTGCTCAAACACTTTATAAGGCACGGTGGCAATATCCGCCCCGGCCTTGGCGCAGTCGATAACATGCATGGGGTGACGAATGCTGGCCGCAATAATCTCGGTTTGGATATCATGCAAAGCAAAAATATCCGCAATATCCTGAATTAAATCAATGCCAGGCACAGAAATATCATCTAAACGCCCCAAGAACGGAGAAACAAAGGTGGCTCCGGCTCTGGCCGCCAGCAAAGCCTGCGCCGCGGTAAACACCAGAGTTACATTGGTTTTAATGCCCTCTGCCGTCAAAACCTTAACCGCTTTCAAGCCCTCGGCGGTCATCGGAATTTTTACCACCATATTGGCATGAATTTTGGCAATCTCCCGGCCTTCCGCAATCATACCGGCAGCGTCGGTGGTAGTGGCTTTTACCTCACCGCTGATTGGCCCGTCCACGATGGAAGCAATCTCTGCAATCACCTGCGCAAAATCGCGCCCCTCTTTGGCAATCAAAGACGGATTGGTGGTAACGCCACAGATAATACCCATATCGTTGGCTTTTCTAATCTCGTCAACATTGGCGGTATCAATAAAAAATTTCATTTTTCGTACCCCTCCCTTAAATTATTATCTTTTTGTTTATTGGAAATATTAATCAGCAACCGCAGCCTTGTTTAATGCAACCATCAACGCGTCCACATCAATGCCGTGCGCGCTGGCGCCCTGCTCAATATTTTCAAAATGCGCAGCCGCACAACCCAGACAGCCCATACCAAAATCCATAAAAACCGGTGCAGTCTGCGGATATTGCTGCACAACCTCCAAAATACCCATATCTTTAGTTAATTCTGCCATAATAAAATAACCTCCATATTTAAAATTTTTAATATTTTTACCAAATTACGCTTATATTATAACGCTTTATTTTTATAAAATCAAGCGCCAAAACCCGACTAATTATTGCTAATGAACCTTAATCACCACATTATCCTCGCCAAAATGGACTTTATACAAATCAACCGTTTCATTATCAACTGAAATCCCCAGACCGCGCTGATAACGCCGAATATCATTATAATACGGCACAACCTCCAGCATACCGGCGCGCCCACCGGATAAACGCCGAATATCCGCCAGCGAGTTAGAACTCGGTACGCGCACATAAACCGTGGCCTTGGGCTTTTCCGGCGGCGGCTCGGCCTGTCGGCGGCGCGGATAACGCCCACCCGTTTCCTCCGGCTGTTTGGCCGGCAACTCCTGCCCTTTGGGCGCATCAAGAAAATCCATGCCCTCCAGCGCAAAAACCGAGTCTACAATCAAGGAAAATCTTTCCTCATCTTCCACCTGCAAACGGCCGTTAACCAAAACCGGAATGCCGTCTGCCAAATACTGCCGCGCCTCGGCATAAGCTTTGGGAAAACAAACACAACGCACATTAGCCAACTTATCCTCAAGGTTAAAGATAGCCATGCTGTCACCCTTTTTTGTCAGGCGGTTCTGCAACTGGGTCACCAAACCGGCCACGCGCAAAAATGTGCGGTCAGACAACTCCGGCAACTCCGTCAAACGATGATTAATAATCGGCCTAAGCTGCTCCGCATACTTATCCAAGGGGTGGCCGCTAACGTAAAAACCAATACTTTCCTTTTCCATGCGCAACAAATCCATGGTATCCAATTCCGGAATGGCCGGCAACTCCACCTCTGTGGCCTGCGTCTGCTCCAGACCAAAATCGAACAGCGACATCTGCATGGAGGCCTGTTCCTCGGCATAACGCCGCCCCAATTCCAGCGCCTGCTCATATACCGCCAGATACTGTGAGCGCTTGCCGCCCAGACTATCCAATGCCCCGGAGCGAATTAAACTTTCCAAAATGCGCTTATTAAGATTAATCCGGCGGCAGAGGTCAGTCAGCGAGCTAAAATCGCCGCCCTTTTCACGTTCAGCAATAATCTGGTCGATAATTTCACGGCCGACGTTTTTAATCGCCGCCAGACCAAAGCGCACCTTGCCGTCATGCACGGAAAAGTTGGTATAGGAAAGGTTGATATCCGGCGGCAAAATTTCCAGTCCGGCGTTGCGGCAGGCTTCAATATAAGTTGTCACCTTGTCCGCGTTCTCCATAAAACTGGTAAGCATGGCCGCCATAAACTCCGCCGTGTAATGACAGCGCAGCCAGGCGGTTTGATATGTAACAATACCATAGGCCGCGGAATGGCTCTTGTTAAAGCCATAGCCGGAGAAAAATTCCATTAAATCAAAAACTTCATTGGCAATTTTTTCAGAAACACCCTTGGTAGCCGCGCCGGCCAGAAAATCCTTGCGTTTGGCCGCCAGAACCTCCGGCTTTTTCTTACCCATGGCGCGGCGCAGTTCATCGGCCTGACCAAGCGTGAAGCCGGCCATCGTGCTGGCCACCTGCATAATCTGCTCCTGATAAACCATAACGCCATATGTTTCTTCCAAAACCGGCTCCAGCATGGGGTGGGGATATTCCACCCTGGTTTCGCCATGCTTGCGCTTGATAAAATCGCTGACCATGCCGCCCTCCAACGGGCCGGGGCGATACAGCGCCACCATGGCAATAATATCTTCAATACGCTCCGGCCGCAAAGCGCGCAAATATGTACGCATGCCGTCACTTTCCAGCTGGAACACGCCGTCGGTATCGCCGGCGCTCAACATGGCATAAACTTCAGCATCATCAAGCGGTATGTTGTCGATATCCAAATCAATACCACGGCTTTGTTTGATATTATTCAAAGCGTCGCCAATCACCGTCAGGGTACGCAGGCCCAAAATATCCATTTTAACCAGACCCTGTTCTTCCACCTGCTCCTTTTCAAACTGGGTGGTTAAAATGTTCTCGCCAATCTTAAAACAGGGCATGTAATCAACTACCGGCGCCGGAGAAATAACCACGCCGGCCGCATGCGTACCGGTATGGCGCGGCATGCCCTCCAGCTTCATGGAAATATCCCAAAGTTCGCGCACTCGCTCGTCCTCATCATAAAGCTGTTTCAACTCGGCCGACTCTTTCAGCGCCTTGGGCAGGGTCATTTTCAAATCATTGGGTATCAGCTTGGCAATTTTGTTAACCTCGGGAATGGGAATATCCAGCGCCCGGCCTACGTCGCGCACCACCAGCTTGGATTTCATCGTACCAAAGGTAACAATCTGACCAACTTTGTCCGCGCCATATTTCTCCACCAGATAATCAATAACCTCGCCGCGGCGTACCACGCAAAAGTCCGTATCAATATCCGGCATGCTGACGCGCTCTGGATTGAGAAAGCGTTCAAAAATCAGCTTATAACGTATCGGGTCAATGTTGGTAATGCCCAGCGAATAAGCCACCAGCGAACCGGCCGCCGAACCGCGCCCCGGGCCCACCCGAATACCATTTTGATGGCAGAAATTAATCAAATCCCAAACAATCAGAAAATAGCCGGGGAAGCGCATGGAAATGATAATATCCAGTTCATACTCCAGACGCTCGCGCAACTCCGGCGTAACCTCCGGATAACGCTTTTTAATGCCCTCCTCGCAAAGATAGCGCAGATACGTTTCCAGGTCATAACCCTCCGGCACCTGCACCACCGGCAAATCCACCTTTTCATGCTTATCCAGATTAACCTGGCAGCGCTCGGCAATACGCACCGTGTTTGCCAGCGCCTCCGGATACTCACCAAAAAGCTGCTGCATCTCCTCCGGCGACTTCAAAAAAAACTCGCTGTTAGCGAACCGCATACGCATCGGGTCACTAAGCAAGCGACCCGTCTGCACGCACAGCAAAATATCATGCCATTCCGAGTCCTCGCGGTTTATATAATGGCAGTCATTAGTACAAACCAGACCAATATTTAAATCACGCGCCAGCTGAATTAACTGCGGATTGGTGAGCCGCTGTTCGTCCAGACCATGGTCCTGCAACTCGATAAAATAATGGTCGCGGTCAAAAATCTCCAAATATTCCTCTGCGATAGCATAGGCCTGCTCTTTGTCATTATCCAGCAGGGCCTGAATAACCTCGCCGGCCAGACAGGCGGAAAGACAAATCAGCCCCTCGCTATGCTCGCGCAAAACCTCGCGGTCAATACGCGGCTTATAATAAAAGCCCTCCAGATAAGCAATCGAGTTCAGTTTACACAAATTACGATAGCCCTGCTGATTTTCTGCCAGCAGAACCAGATGATAAGTGCTTTTATCCTCCTTGCCCTCTTTAAGAAAGCGTGAACGCGGCGCCACATAGAACTCACAGCCGATAATCGGCTTAATTCCCGGCAATCCCTGCGCTTCACGCTCCTTGCTCACCTTTTTACATTCCTCATAAAGTTTCAGCACGCCGAACATATTGCCGTGGTCGGTAACCGCCACCGCCGGCATGCCCAAAGCAACGCTTTTCGCCACCATTTCTTTAATGCGCGCCGCGCCGTCCAGCAGTGAATATTCACTGTGATTATGTAAATGTACGAATTGTACCATGTTTTATCTCCATTATAAAATATAACCCTATCCAAATCAAAGCTGCCCCGGCAAAAAACCGCCCAGACTGGTTTCCGCCGCCTTTTGCCCCTTATTATCAGCAGTCTGCTCATTCTGATTTATAGCGTTCATATAGCCCTGTTCTGCAAAGCTGAAATATTCCTGACCACAGATTATCAAATGATCATGCAATTTAATATTTACCAACGCCAAAGCCGCCCGGCAGCGTTTAGTCAGGCGTAAATCCTCCATGCTGGGTTTAACTCGTCCGCTGGGGTGATTATGCGCCAACACTACCATTTTTGCGCCCAACGTAACCGCTGTACGCACCACATCGCCAACCGGAAAATCAACGCTATTTTGAGTGCCTTTAGCCAGCTTAACCGTATTAATTAAGCGCATGCTGTTATCCAGACAAAGCATGTAAGCAACCTCACAGACCTCCGCCACAAAAAGCGCTTTAACATGATTTAAAAACGCCTGCGTGGAACCATAAATCAGACGCTGACGATTTTTGCTCTGCAAATAACGCGCCGCCGTCAAAGCCGCATAATGCAAGTGAAAAGCGGTATTGGCGCCAACCCCTTCCATGGTTTGCAACTCCCTGGGGTCGGCGTCCAGCACTCCGGCCAGCGAGCCATAACGCTTAAGTAGCTGATGCGCCAAAACATTGGTATCCCGGCGCGGCACAACAGAATATAACAAAACCTCCAAAACCTCATGGTCAGCCAAAGAGTCCACACCGTCCTGCAAAATCCGGGCACGCATTCGCTTGCGGTGCCCCTGATGCTCATTTGCCGGTTTATTCGGTTTCGGCCTTTCCGCAGCCCTGATATCCGGCTTCATTTACTCCTCCTGCCCGTTTTCGTTTACCTCAAGGTCGTCCGCCTCTCCCTCCGGCAGAGGTTGAGCATAAAAAATTCTCTTAATCGTTTCCGGCAATTCTTCCTCATCAATAATCCAGTAACTGCCGCCGCTGATTGTCTGGGAATGACCGCTCAAACTTTCGCTGACAAAAGCGGTTTCCAAATCAACGTCTTTAAATAATTCCACCAAAGCCAGCAAATCAGGGTAAGACAAATCGGTTTCCACCTGCTCCATAATCTTTGGCAGCAGAGTGGGCAATTTAATAATATTCTGCGGTTCAACCACCCGATGAAATACCGCTTTCAGGAATTGCTGCTGGCGTTGTCCACGAGAGATATCACCGCCGGCGTCATAGCGATAGCGCACAAAACCCAGCGCCTGTTTAGCGTCTAACAGCTGATAACCGGGCTGCAAATCAATATCGCCATACCAGGTGTGTGTCCGCATACGAATTGGCACGTCAATATAAACGCCGCCCACCGTTTCCACAATATCCTCAAAACCGGCAAAATTGGTCACCGCATAATAATCAATCGGTACGCCCAGCAGATTTTCCACAGTATCCTTGGTTAATTCAATGCCGCCATAGGCGTAAGAATGATTAATTTTAGTCTTATTCTGATAACCGGGAATATCCACACGGCTGTCACGCGGAATGGAAAGCGCATAAACCTTTTTATTGTCCAAATCTACATTAAACACAATAATGCTGTCCGCCCGGCCAACGTCATACTCCTCCGCGTCAGTACCCACAACCAGCACATTAATCCGCCCTCTGGAGTATTCCTCGTCCTCCGGGCGCTCCGGCACCAGCTGTGTTATCGAGCGCTGCATATAAAAATGCAGCCCCACCAGCGCCAAAACCAATATAATTAACAGAATAATTATTATTTTCAACAAACAACCTGTTCTGTCCTTTTGCGGTTCTTCCTGTTTATCTTTCTTTTCTTTTTTGGCCATATTTTTTCTTAATTCCTTTCACACCTGTTTACAATTATACCCATATATTATAACATAGAAACACAAAAAGTGCAACAAAAAAATAGACCGTCAAGGATTTTCCCTCAACGGTCTATTATAAAGCACCTAAAGTGCCAACACGCCCTTTGGGCAGTTAAACTATTTCAATTCAACAGTAGCGCCGGCTTCTTCCAACTTAGCCTTAGCAGCTTCAGCTTCCTCTTTGGAAACTTTCTCTTTAATCGGCTTCGGGGCTTCGTCAACCAAAGCTTTGGCTTCTTTCAGACCCAAACCGGTGATGTCTTTAACAACTTTGATTACGTTAACTTTCTTATCGCCAGCATTAGCCAGGATAACGTCAAACTCTGTCTGTTCAGCAGCAGCCGGAGCAGCACCGCCCTCAGCAGCAACAACGCCAACAGCAACCGGAGCCGCGCTAACGCCAAATTTTTCTTCCATAGCTTTAACCAGGTCATTCAATTCCAGGATAGTCATTTCCTCAATGGCCTGCATGATTTCATCAATTTTACTCATAGGAATTTACACCTCTCGTCATATTTTTTATTTTAGTATTTTTTAATTCAAACAAACTGCTTATTCAGCAGCCGGAGCCTCAGCAGCAGCTTCCGCCGGAGCCTCGGCAGTCAAAGGCTCGCCGTTCTCTTTTTTGGTTTTGATTGCATCAACAGCACGTACAAAGCTGTACAAAGAGGACTGAATAGAACCCATAA
>CANSKT010000083.1 GCA_947647555.1 uncultured Peptococcaceae bacterium
TCTACATATAGTTGAAGCAGACTTTACTCAATATAACCAACTGTCTGAAATGATTGCAGAGAAAGATTTTGATTGCTTTTTTCATCTTGCCTGGCAGGGAACATGGGGAGAGGACTTTCAAAATTATGAATTACAGTTGAATAATGCTAAATATGCTTGTGATGCATTATTGCAAGCAGCTAATATTAACTGTAAAAAATTCGTTTTAATTGGCACCATAGTACAATTAGAGGCTAAAAAGTATTTACTTTCAGATGACGGTAATCCTCGCTTTTCCTGTATTTATGGTACTGCCAAAAATGCTGCGGCAATGTTGTGTCGTATTGAAGCAGAACATATAAATATTGGTTGGAACCTGGCTGTTTTATCTAGCGTATATGGTGTTGGCGATACTTCTGGTATGATAGAAAACACTTTGATTAAAAGTTTTTTAGCTAAAAAAACTCCCAAACTTGTTGAAGGCAATAATTATTATGATTGTACGTATGTTGATGATATAGTAGATGGTTTAATAGCTATTGCAGATAAAGGTATAAATAATAAAACATATTATGTTGGCCATAGAGAGATGCGAACATTTAGAGAGATTGTTGATAATATTCACGATGTTTTAGCGCCGGAAATGCCTTTAATATACGGAGAATACCCAGATGCTGCGCCTATAGACTATTCATTAGTTGATGTAAATGCTTTATATAATGATACTGGCTTTGAGTGTAAGGCAGATTTTAAGGAGAGTATTCTAAAAACAGCAGATTGGCTGAAAGAAGAAGTGGCTGAAGAAAAGAGGATATAATGGATAAAATAATTGTAGTGGGCAGCGGTTTTTCTGGCAGTATATTAGCCAGAAAAATTGCCGAGGAATTAGACCTCGAAGTGCTTATTTTAGAAAAGCGTTCCCATATCGGCGGCAATATGTATGACGAATATGATGAGCGAGGTATTTTGGTGCAGGTTTACGGGCCGCATTTTCTGAACACCAATAACTTTGCTGTAATAAAGTTTTTGCAGCAATATGGAGAGCTTTTTCCCCATAATACCAAGTTGCTTAGCTTTATAGATGGCAAATATGTGCGCTTGCCCTTTAACTTCACGACTGTGCAGCAACTGGTGGGTGCGGAGCAGGCCGAGTCTTTGCTGGCCAAACTCAGGCAGGAATTTTATGGCCGGGACAGGGTTCCGGTTCTGGAACTTGTAGAGCACCAGGATAATGATATAAGCGCTTATGGTAGACTGCTTTTTGAAAAGGCTTACCGTACATATACCTCTAAAATGTGGGGCATTGAGCCGGAGCAGATTGATAAATCCGTACTGGATAGAGTACCTATGGCAATGAGTTATGATGAGCGCTATCTCAATAAGGATTTTCAATATCTGCCGGTGCTGGGCTTTACCAAACTGTTTGACAATATGCTGAAACATCACAATATTCAGGTGCAGCTGAATGTGGACGCTTTGGCGCATTTGCGACTGGACGAGCAGGTTGGCAAGGTTTATTATGACGGCCAGCCGGTGGAGTGTCTTATATATACGGGAGCTATTGATGAACTTTTTGGTCTGAAATATGGGGCGCTGCCATATCGCTCACTGGATATTCGTTATGAGTATTCGGATAAAGAAAGTGTGTTGCCCAGCGAAATTATCTCCTATCCTCAGGCAGCAGGTTATACCAGGAGCACAGAATACCGTAAGATTATGTATGACGACAGTAAGGTTAATGGCTCGGTGGTGGCTACAGAATACCCCCTGCAATATGATTCTCAGGCGAAGGTGGGCAACATACCTTATTATCCGGTGCTGACGGAAGCCAGTCAGCAGGTGTATCAGAAGTATTTGGTAGAAGTGCAAAAGTATAATAATCTGTTTTTGTGTGGTCGTTTGGCGGAGTTCAAATACTACAATATGGATGTTTGCATTGAGCACGCTTTGAGCTATTTTGAAAATGTTAAGTCTTATCTGGAGCGGATAAAGTGAAGCCATTAGCCAAAGAAACGCTAGCCTATCTTGTGTTTGGCATTTTGACGGTTGTAATGAACATTGTTGCTTATAAGCTGCTGAATCTTGCAATGGGTGATATGGCCGCCAATACATTGGCGTTCTTCATTGCGGTACTGTTCGCCTATTGGACAAATTCCAGCTTTGTGTTCAGGGCAGAGCATACCTGGCGCAATTTCGGCCAGTTTATGGCTATGCGCATTGGCACTTTGTTTATAGATGATGGCGGTATGTACCTGTTGCTTATGTGGCAGGTTGATGACATAATTGCTAAGTGTGCAGTAAATGTGATTATAATTGCTATAAATTATCTGGCTAGCAAGCTGGTTATCTTTAGAAAGAGTGGGAGTTGATTTGATATGAAAGGCATAATTTTAGCAGGCGGCAGTGGGACAAGACTGTATCCCATCACCAAAGGTGTGTCCAAGCAGGCGTTGGCGGTTTATGATAAACCAATGATATACTATCCGCTGTCTACTTTAATGTTGGCAGGTATTCGTGAGGTACTTATTATCTCCACGCCCACAGATATTAGCGTGTTTGAGCGGATATTAGGCGATGGCAGACAGCTTGGTATGCGCTTTGAATATGCAGTGCAGCAGGCTCCCAACGGTCTGGCTGAAGCATTTATTATTGGCGAAGAATTTATCGGTCAGGATAAGGTTGCTTTAGTATTGGGGGATAATATCTTTTATGGAGCCAATTTGTCCAATACTTTAGCAGAGGCAGCTAAATTGGATAAAGGCGCAGTGGTTTTTGGCTATCCAGTACATAACCCCTCCAGCTTTGGTGTGGTGGAGTTTGACGAGAATGATAAGGTGTTATCTTTGCAGGAAAAGCCGGCTAAACCTAAATCTAATTATGCAGTGCCTGGCTTGTATTTTTATGATAATCAGGTGCTAGAGATTGCCAAGAATATTAAGCCGTCAGCCAGAGGAGAATTGGAGATAACTGCTGTTAACAATGAGTATTTGCGCAGAGGTAAGCTAAAAGTAGTAAAGTTTTTGCGTGGTATGGCCTGGCTGGATACTGGCACTTATGACGGCTTGCAGGAGGCCTCCACCTTTGTAAATATTATCCAGAAGCGTCAGGGTATGTATGTTTCCTGTATTGAGGAGATTGCCTACAGGCGTGGTTTCATAGACAGAGAGCAGCTTTTACAGTTGGCAGAGCCAATGCTGAAAACAGAGTATGGGCAGTATTTGAAAGTGGTAGCGGAGGAGAAAAGATGAAGAACATATTAGTAACAGGTGGGGCAGGGTTTATTGGCAGCAATTTTGTCCAGTATATACTGGACCACTCTGATATAATCAGAGTGGTCAATTTGGACTTGTTAACCTATGCCGGTAATCTGGCAAACCTCAAAGGCTGTGAGAATGATGAGCGTTACCACTTTGTACGAGGAGATATTCGGGATAGGGAATTGCTTAAGCAGTTGTTTTCGGAATATGAGATTGATACTGTGGTGCATTTTGCAGCGGAAAGTCATGTCGACCGCAGTATTACGGAGCCAGAAATCTTTTTGAGTACTAATGTGTTGGGAACGCAGGCGCTTTTAGATGTGGCTAAGGATAGTTGGAAGATTGAGCCGGATAATAAGTATAGTCGGGAATATAGAGAGGCTGTGCGTTTTTTGCAGGTATCCACTGATGAGGTTTATGGTGCTTTGGGTAAAGAGGGAATGTTTACCGAGGTTACACCTATGGCGCCTAATAGTCCCTATTCGGCTTCTAAGGCCAGTGCGGATATGGTAGTTCGGGCTTACCATAATACCTTTGGTTTGCCGATAAATATTACTCGTTGTTCCAATAATTATGGGCCTTATCAGTTTCCGGAGAAGTTAATTCCGCTGATGATACATAATGCTCAAAATGATAAGTCTTTGCCGGTGTATGGCGATGGTATGCAGGTCAGGGATTGGCTGCATGTTAAGGACCATTGTGCAGCGATTTGGACAGTTTTGCAGAAGGGCAGGATTGGCGAGGTTTATAATGTTGGTGGTAATAATGAGAAAGCTAACATAGAGATTGTTAAGCTTATACTGAAGCAGCTGGGTAAGCCGGAGAGTTTGATTGAGTATGTGCAGGACAGGCCTGGGCATGACCGTAGATATGCGATAGATAACACCAAGATTACCACCGAGTTGGGTTGGCAACCGGAGTATACTTTTGAGCAAGGTATAGAGGAAACGATTGAATGGTATCTACAAAATTCGGAGTGGGTTGAGAATGTTACCTCTGGCGACTATTTGCAGTATTATGAATTGATGTATAATTAGGTAAAAACAGTATAATAAAACATCTCTCATGTTAGATAATATATTTGTCTAACATGAGAGATGTTTTTAATAGTATTTTTGTTTATGTTGTTTATTTGTTGCTGGGAAATTCTGGATTGATAGCATAAAAATTGCGGCAATTCAAGCGATCCTTGGTGCGCTCCAACGCTTCACCAAATCTTTGAAAATGTACAATTTCTCTTTCACGTAAAAATTTGATAGGGTCAAGAATGTCAGGGTCATCAATAAGCATGATTATGTTGTCGTAAGTTGTGCGCGCTTTTTGTTCTGCTGCCATATCCTCATGCAAATCGGTTATAATATCTCCTTTTGATTGGAAATAGGAAGCTGTGAACGGCACACCGGCGGCTGAAGCAGGATAAATGCCTGTTGTGTGGTCAACGAAAAAGCTGTCAAAGCCTTGCTCTTTAATTTCTTCAATGCTTAAATCTTTGGTTAGCTGGAACACGATAGCGCTTATCATTTCCATGTGTGCCAACTCTTCAGTGCCAATATCTGTAAGCAGTCCGGCCACATCTCGATAGGGCACGCTGTAACGCTGTGAAAGATAGCGTAAAGAGGCTGCCAACTCGCCGTCGGGGCCGCCGTATTGGCTGATGATGATTTTGGCGGCTTTAGCATCGGGGTGTTTAATATTAACTGGGTATTGTAATTTTCTATCATAATTCCACATAGCTGCTTATGCCTCCTTTTCCCATGGCCAGGGTTCCGCAATCCAGGTCCAGCCGTCATTACTGTTAACGCCGTAAACAGTTAAAGGACCAAATTTATCCTCATACTCACTGGTTAGGGCCGTCAAAAGGTTGTTATAATACTTAAAGTATTCTAAAGCTCCCTCACAGGTGGGGTGAGTGTCCAGAAATAATTGAACATCTTTTACCACGAAGGCAATGATTTGAATATCAAGTAATAACTGTTTTTTTTCATTCATTTTGGCCACGCTCCCTTGCTTTTTTTCCGTAAAATGGCAAATTTAAGTCCGGAAAAATTGTACCGTTGATGAAAGCGTCCTCTGGCCGATAAGTTTCCGCCCAGGGTTGAATAGGCACGCTGGCAATGCCCAGCTGGGTGCAGGTGGTTGGTTGTTGAGTCACTTTGCAGACCTCCTTAAAGTTTTTCTTATTTAGTATATTGACCGTTTGTTGGTTTGGTGCAGCTGTTTATATTTTTAGTAAAAAATGGCTAAGCGTGAAATTTTCAAAAACATCAACTGGCACTAAGAAGTGATAGACTTGGAGGACGGCTTTATATTACGGGTATACTTATGTTACAAAAGCTGCATACTAAAATTAATTTGAATTATGGCGGCGGAGGTAACAATATGGCCTTGCATAAACCGAATAAGATTTTTTTTGGCTCGTCTTTAACTAAAAATCTGGCGATAATTGAGCAGTATGTTGGCGAATATGCCGATTTAATAATTCGGCCATTGGAGGTTAACGGGCAGGCGATAGCCGCTTTGGTTTACTTTGACGGCATGACGGATAAAAACGCTGTTTGTGAGTTTATCACTAAGCCTCTGTTGCTGCACCCGGAAATGTTGCCAGGCAAAAGTCCGGAGGAAATTGCGGCGGCCTGTTTGTATGTGGCGGATTGGCAAAGTGCTGATAATGACCAGGATTTTATGAACAACATTTTTTCTGGTGATTGCGGCATAATTTTTGCTGGTTTTCCCGGCGCGTTAACCACTGATTTAAAAGGTTTTGAGCGGCGCGGTATCAGTGAACCACAAACTGAGATTGTGGTGCGTGGTTCAAGAGAAGGTTTTATTGAAAATATGAAAACCAATATGTCCATGCTGCGACGGCGGATTAAAACGCCTAATCTGTGTTTTGAAAATATGCAGCTGGGCACGGAAACAAACACCAACCTTTGCGTGGTTTATATTCGGGGGCTGGCGGACCCGGAATTGGTGCAGGAGGTTAAAGACCGGCTTAACAGTGTAAAAATTGACGGAATTTTAGAGAGCGGTTACCTGGAACAGCTGATTGAAGACGAACCTTTTTCACCATTTCCTACGGTTGCCAACAGTGAAAAGCCGGACAAGGTAGTGGCTAAACTATTGGAGGGGCGCGTGGGCATTATGGTGGACGGCACGCCTTTTGTACTGACGGTGCCGACACTGTTTGTGGAAAGTTTTCAAAGTGCGGAGGATTATTATTCCCGGCCATACATGGTTAGTATGGTGCGTTTTCTGCGCTTTTTTTCCTTTTTAATTGCGGTTTATGCGCCGGCGCTTTATATTGCGATAACCGGTTTTCACATTGAATTAATACCGGCTAATTTGATGCTGAATATGTGGCAGGCTGCTGGTAGCACGCCACTTTCCGCTGGCTGGTCGGTTTTCTTTTATGCACTGGTTTACGAGGTGGTGCGAGAGGGCGGAATTCGTCTGCCGCGGCCGGTTGGTGCTGCAATCAGTATCGTCGGCGGTCTGGTTATCGGTGATATGGCGGTGCAGGCTGGGCTGATTTCTGCGCCGGTGGTAATTATTGTGGCCTTTACTGCTATTGCCATGTTTGTGGTGGACGCTTTGACTGATGCGGCTACGGTTTTACGTTTTGTATTTATTCTGCTTAGTTGGTGGCTGGGCTTTTGGGGGCTGCTGTTGGGCACTATGCTGCTTTTGTTGCATCTGGTTTCGCTGGAGTCATTTGGTGTGGCTTATTTTGCGCCGTTTGCGCCATTAATGCCTTATCAGTTGCGTGATACTTTTGTGCGCTTGCCTTTGTGGTTGTTGGGACGGCGGCCGGATAATTTAACCATTGGCAGCAAATGGCGGCAGCGACAATCTGTGCCGCCTACTACGGCGATTGACAGTGCGGAGGGTGAATAAATGCTGGCAGGCAAAAACAGGGCGATGTTGAGGATAGCTTGGTTGAATTGGCTGGTACTTTTTATTTTGCTGTTGGGATTGAGCGGCTGTGGTAATACCGATGTTTTGGACAGCGGCGATATGAAAGATGTGGAACTGGTAACGGCGTTGGCGGTGGATAAGCCGGAGGGTGGTGAGCAAATTTTGGCTACTGTGCAGTTATTAAATCGTGATAAGGCGCTGGACAGACAATATGCCGCAAGCTATTATACTTTGGCAGCCATGGGGATAAATTTGCCGGCGGCAATCGGAGAGTTATATCATTATGGAGCGCGGCAGATGAATTTTTCGCATACTACGGTGCTTTTGTTGGGTGAAGCGGCGGCTGATTGCGACTATTGGCTGGATTATGCCTTGCGTTCCTCGGAGGTGCGCCCGACGATTTATCCTATAATCTGTCGGCAGCAGGCTGGTGAACTTATGGCCGGGGCGGCGGAGGATATCAGTCTGACCTATTTGCTTAATAATATTTTGGAGCCTTTGGGCAGTAGCCGTCCGGGAGCGGCTGCGATTACTCTGCAAAATTTTGTGGAAGAAATGATGCAGCCGGGTATAACACCAGCTTTGCCGTTGGTGGAGCAAAATGAAGCCGGAGTGGAATATACTGGTTTTGTACTGTATGATGACGCCGGTCATGTGGCAGCGGTTTTGACAGCAGACGATGATGCGCAGGCCTGCGCCGGTTGGCTTTGGTTGCAGCGACCGAAATATTTGCGTGGTTATACGCTGGAATTAGATAATGATGTGGTTTTGCAGGTGGAAAGTGCTTCCGTACAGAAGCGGCTGCAAATGGGCGATGATGGTGGCAAGCCTAATTTACAGTTTCAGCTGTCGCTGCGCGCCCAGGTTTTGAATAATCCGCAGGCGTTGCCAGACGTTTATTTGCAGACATTAACCAGACAGCGTTTGCATGATTTGGCTGTGGCGGCGCTGGCAGCCAGTCGAAAATATAATCTGGATTTTATTGGTCTTGGCCGTGAAGTGTATCGGCAGCAACCAGAACTTTGGGAAGAAATTGCCGAACAGGATTATTTAAATTTGCTGACGGTCAGTTTGGAAATTGAAGCGGATATTGAGTCTTAGGTTGATTTAATTTGATTAATAAGCAGATGGGAGATAAGCGAATATGCAGGGTAAGATTGGCAAAATTGGCCGGGCAGAATTTTTTTCTCTGGCGTTGGTGCTGTGTTTGAACAGTTTAATGCTGTTGGGCAGCGCTGAAAAAACGGCTGCGCAACAAGCCTGGCTTTTAATTCTGGCGGCTATGCCGATTGGTCTGCTGCATTTGCTGCTGTTTTGGGGCTGGAACAGGCTTTATGCTGGACAAAGCTTTGGTGCTGCTCTGTATTATGCGTTTGGTCAGGCTGGCGGTAAAATAGCGCTTTTTGCTTACGCCTTGTTTTGGTTGCTGCTGACAGAATTATTTACGGGTTGTGTGGTGAGTTTTTGGGCTTCTCTGGGGGCGAATAATCTACCGTTGTGGTTATATGCCGCTTTGTTTCTGCTGGCGGCGGCCTGTTTTGCAGCCACTGGCGGTACGGCTTTGGCTCGTGTGGCTTTGCTGGTGGTGGTGCCGGCGCTGATTTTAACGCTGGCTAATCTTTGGCTTACTGTTTGGGGGGCGGATTTTGGCAATTTTCTGCCAGTTTGGCGAAGTAATGTGGATAGTATAATAGATTACAGCTGGCAGGGGTTATTGTTTGGTATATTGATTTTTGGCAGTTTTTCCGCTCTGCTGCCACATTTGGCGCATGTGCGTGCAGTTAAACAACGCTTGAGAACATTACTTTGGGCGGTTATTCTGGCTATGCTGCTTTGGCTGGTTTTGGCTTTGGGCAGTCAGGTTGTTTTGGGTGCTTCGTTATCAATTTATGAGTTCCCGATTTTGCAGGTTTTTCGTTTGGCGGAGTTTGGGCATTGGTTTAGCCGTTTTGAAGTAATCGGTGCGGTTTTGCTGGTTATGTTGGCATTGCTGCGTGTGGCGGCTTTTTTATCAGCGGCGGTTTCTGGTCTTTGTGAACTTTGGGGCTTTTCTGTACAGCTGAGTGGTCGTATTTTGCTGGTGGCTTTGGGCTGTTGGCTGCTGTTAATGGCTTTGTTTAGCTTTATGCC
>CANSKT010000084.1 GCA_947647555.1 uncultured Peptococcaceae bacterium
GAACCTGATTAGCCTGTGCCAGCATAGCCTGTGCAGACTGTACCAGAATGTTATTGAACATTCATCATTTGCGGAAAGAAACGCTTGATAAAAAAAGGAGTTTTCACTCACCCAAACACTGCTATTCAACCAAACCAACAAACCGATAAACCACCTTAATATCCTGCACCAGCTTCCCGTCTATACGGCGGCGCTCGCCAACCTCAATATGGTCTATCAACTCATCAATTACGGCTCGGTCAAGTTCCTGCAAATCCAAATATTTCTTTATGCCGGCAGTCCAATTCCGCACGCCAACCGCCGCTTGCTCCATTGCCGCCAAATCAACTTGCAGCTTTTTCTGTTGCTCCGTTTGGCTGACTCGCTCCTGCTCATTCCGCCGCATAAGCAGAATAAAAGCGCTTTTGTCAATAGAACCGCTGACCTTATCTTCATAAAGTTTAGCGCTTTGCTCCATTAACTCTAGCAAGCGATTTTCGATGTGCTGAATTTCCTGCCTTAATCCCTCCAATCTTTCAATATCATAATCAGCAAGCTGGGCAACAACCTTTTCTTCATCAAATTGCAGCCTTGCAGCCTGCCCTTGTATTTCCGCTGTAACCAACGCCTTTAATCGGTTTTCATCAATCGTATGACAAGAGCAAACGCTATGCCCGTAACGCACAAAATTGCCGCAGCTATAAAACACTGTCCGCCGCTCCTCGCCAGATTTTGTATGCCTAACCTTACTGTCAGCCGTCAGCTTTGCGCCACAGTCAGCACAAACCAGCTTGCCTGAGAACAAACCTTTTTCCGGCTTTTTCTTAGGCGAATAAATCTCCTTAGCCTGCCGGTTTATCAGCTGCACCATTTCCCAAGTTTCTTTTGAAATAAGCGGCTCATGAGTGTTATCCACTCTGATCCATTCTTCCGGCGGCTTGCGTATTTTGCTCTTATCCTTATAAGTACGATTGCCGGTATAGTTCATAATCAGATTACCGATATAAACCTCATTATTAAGTATCTTACGAATAATTGCATACTGCCATAAACCGCCTTTAGCCGAAGGTATATGTTCATTATTCAGCAAAGCGGCAATCTTGGCATAGGCCATACCCGCCGCCCTTAATTCAAATATCCGTTGCACCACCAAGGAGGTTTGTTCATCTGGCACAAGCTTGTGGCTATCCAAGCCGCATTTGCGGTAACCATAGGGCGGATTGCTGGAAATATACTGCCCACTGCGTTTTCTGGCGTTAAGCACCGATTGCATTTTTCGGCTCAAATCTTTCAAATGATAATCGTTAAGAATACTGCGAAAATGCAGCATTGTGGTATCGTCCTCACTATCCAGAGAATCGACCACCGAAACGAAGCGACAACCCAAAGCCGGAAATATTTCCTCAGTGTAACGGCCAACCTCCACATAATCCCGGCCTAATCTGGATAAATCCTTAACCAGAATAAGATTGATTATCCCGGCTTTAGCGTCCTCCAGCATTTGCCGAAATGCCGGCCGGTGAAAATTACCGCCGCTCCAACCGTCGTCGCAATACACTTTTGTTTCCAGCCAACCGTGCATTGCAATGAATTTGCGCAAAAGCTCCTTTTGGTTTTCAATACTTACCGACGCGTTAAACTCGTTTATGCCCTTGGCGGTGAAATCGTCCATACTCAGGCGGCAATATGCGCCAACTTTATATAGCTGCTGCATAATTCACACCCTCGTCCGCCGTCAGGCAATCGTCAACATTGCCTACATAGCGATACACTATCTTAATATCACGCATCGGCCCAAGCGGAGTTTGCGCCAACTCGCCAACCTCAATACGGTCAACCAGTTCAAACAAAATACTTTCGTCCAGCTTTTGCAGCTCCGTATACTGCCGGATTAAGGCCAGCCAGTGATTAACATCCTGACGAACGCCCTGCTTAACCTTAACTTTCTCCTGTAAATCTGGCAGCAAAGCGGCTTTTGCCGCCCGCTCCGTTTCATACTTCTGCATTAGCATTTGGAAAACGCCCGGCGTAATATCTCCATTATATTTATCCTCATAGAGATTTTGCATAAGCTTTTCCAATTCAGCCAATCTTTTGTTTACAGCTTTCAGTTCCTGCTCCGCCGAGGCGATAAACCCCCGCTGCTCGCTCTCCTTGAGGTAAACCAGACGCTCCAGCAGGCCGTCATAATCATACTCAGCATACTGAGCTTTCTCCCGAATATCCGCCAATACTAATTCATAAAGAATTTCCTCGCCAATGCGATGACTTGTGCAGCCGCTTTTGCCGGTACGATAATATGAGCCGCAGAACAGATATTTCAGCGTTTTTTTCGTTCCGTCATTATATTTTTGATTGACGGTTTTATAAACCATTTTAAAACCGCAATCAGCGCAATATACCAAACCACAAAATAAATTATTATTGGTTTTGGCGTTAGATGTTTTACGCACTTTTTTCTGGCTAACCGCTTTTACCGTATGCCAAAGTTCTTGGCTGATAATCGGCTGATGGGTTCCCTCAACTCTAATCCATTCGTCCTCCGGCTTGTCCACCTGCTTACGGATTTTATAGGATATACTTCCATGCTGTCCTTGCACCATATTGCCGATATAAGCCTCATTCTCCAAAATGCACTTGATAGTATTATTAACCCAAAGACGATTGACCTTGCGATTATCCGTCTTACCTTTACGCTGATAATACAGCGCGCCCGGCGGCAGAATACCGTCCGCATTAAGCGCCGCCGCAATACCGCAGTAGCTTTGCCCGGCAGCCCTAAGCGCAAATATCCGGCGCACCACTGGAGCAGTTTCTTCATCAATTACAAAATGGTGCTTATCCTCCGGGTCGCGCAGATAGCCATAGGGCGGAAAAGTTCCCATAAACATACCGTTTTCGGCGCAGGCTTTTTTCACCGCCTTAACCTTTTTACTGGTATCCCGGCAATAAAATTCATTAAACAAGTTCAAAAAGCACATCACATCGTTGCTGCTGTCCTTGTTTAGCGTGTCAATGCCGTTGTTAAGGGCAATAAAGCGACAGCCGATACTTGGAAAAAGATAGTCGGTATACTGGCCGAACTCAATATAGTTGCGGCCAAAACGACTTAAATCCTTAACCAGAATTACATTGATTTTCTTGGCCTTGGCGTCCTCGATTAAACGCTTAACGCCCGGCCGGTTAAAGTTCGTGCCGGAATAGCCATCGTCGATATATACGTCAATTTCATTCCAGCCCCGCTCCCGAACATATTGCTGCAAAAGCAGCTTTTGATTTTCGATACTAACAGACTCGCCGTCCCGTTCATCATCATTGCTCAGACGGCAGTAGATGCCGACATTGTATGTTTCGTTAGTCATTATTTTACCTCCCGACTATATCCATACGCTGTGCGGCAAAGTGGCTCTCATTCAAATATTGTTTGAATGATTTAATTATAGCCCATCACTAACCGCAACGCAAACTTGTCATCGCCTATTCCGCAATTTTTTTAAAACTTTTTTAAGAAACATTTTCTCCGGCAGCAGCCGCAGCCATAACCTTACGAACGGCCAGCTGTTCCAAAGTTTCCGCTAAATTTTTTTCACCCGTGAAAACGCTGGTAACCCTATACAGCGTTCCACCAATTTTGACTTCTTTGTAGGAAGTCTGCTGTTTGTTTTCCATTGTTATCACTCCAATATATCATTAAATCATAAAAAAGTATCACCCTTATACGAGGTTTGAATTACAGGCCGCCCTTGGCAGGGCTGTCATAACTCCAAACTGCCGCTATATCACGAACAGCCCAGAGTTCCACCGCAAGTCTGTGGGTGGGCGTGAGCAAGTATCATTATCATTCGACCACATAATGTAATCCTTTGAACATTACACCGTCTTGGCGGTCAATTTGCCAAATTGATTTTCATAGTTTACGCTTATCGCTCGTTCATATATAAGGAAGTCTTGGCGGCGCATCCAGCGACTGGACTCCCTCCGGTCGCTATGTTTCGCTCGGGTGTAACTTTTGTGCCTGCAATACAAAAATATTAAATTATCAAAGAACCGTTATAGAAAATTCCTCAAATTATACTCAAGAAATTTATCTCTCTATTAAATGCATCGTTTTAAGGCATTTTGTTAAGTAGTTTAGAAAAATTTTTTATAATTTTTTTCTTTGCTGCCGAAATAGAATAATATATACTCACCCTTGATGTGCCGTCTAAATCTGCAATCTTACTTAAAGATAATCCCTCCACATAATACAACCACAAACGCCGGAACTGCTTTTCAGTCAAGCAAGCCTTAATCTTGGCTACAAATGCTTGCTGTTCCACATCATTCAAACCTTTTAACAAAACCTGTTCGGCAGATCTGGCATATTCCTCACCTAAAGACTGCTCCTGCATTTTCTTCTGCAAGCGTTTATAGCTTTGCCCAGCGTTGTATTCCTGACGATACTCATCGTCAGACCACTCTTTCCAATGCAAAAATTCTTCCTCGCTGGCAAACTCATCTTTAGTAAGGCGGACAATCTCACCAGCCGCATTCTGGCAAACAATAGCCTCTTTATTGTTTTTATTCAAAGCATAGTCGCTCTTTTTGTTAAACATAAAAAATCTCCTTTATTTTCAAAATCTCTTTTCTCAGAAACCTTGAAAACAAGGAGGAGAACGACAATTTATATTTTGTACTGTCTTTATGAATTGCAGTACACTATTATAGCTACAACGTTTCGTTGTACTGCACTGAAATTCACTATTGTAATTCTAATATTTTGCCACGGCTTTTCTTGCATAATTCATCTCCATTAAACATTGATATGAACCAGAATAGATAATAAAAGCGCATTACAAAGAATTTAATTAAACTACAATATGTTGTAAAATATATCTATTGTAGAATATATTTGGGGTGAATTAAAATGCTGAATTATACCAAATCATTAGGTGAGGCTATAAAAAAAGCACGTCAAGAGCAAGGACTGACTCAAGCCCAATTAGCGGTAAAAGCCAATATTGATGTGCGTACAGTAATAAATATTGAAAAATTTAGAGGTAACCCCAAAATGGAAGTTTTATATCCTTTAGTTAAAGCGCTAAAAATAGATGCCAGAGAAATTTTTAATCCAGAAATGCAGAGAGAAACACCTGCGATTCAAAGACTGCGCTTTTTAATTGAAGATTGTAATGAGGAGGAGGCTATTGCTTTAGCTTCTATCATTCAATCTGTTTTAAATGTAATAAGACAAAAACAAGCAAAAAATAAGCAAAATCCCTTATAAAACAAAAAAAGTCTGAACCCAAAATCAACTGGATTCAGACTTATTACTTCGTACCATTTTGAACTGTACCACATCAACTAATGTCTCTGTTTTACATTTACTGCAATAAAGAGGAAAATTGAGCATAACTGTATCAAAATATACGCCAACTTTAGTTTTAGCGCCACAGTTTGGGCAATAAGCCCAACGAAAATCATCTTTATCAGGGTTTTTCCCAGCCTTAATATTCATAAAAATAACACCTTTCCAACGATATTATTAACTCTGCGTCTTGCGTCCGGTTTTTCATAATATCGCATTTTTCAGATATTCAGATACCTTATTTAACCAATTTATTTAAATAAGACTGTGGATTAGCCCTTAATTCAGCATAGCTGCCCTGCTCAGCAACCTGCCCCTTATCCAAAACAATAATCTCATTAGCCATATTGCTTATCTGCTGTATTTTGTGGGAAATCATCAGGCAAATTTTATCATGTGCCAACTCGGTATAAATTTTGACAATGTCATTCTGCGCGTTTATATCCAAAGCGGCGTCAGGCTCGTCAAAGATATAAAAATCACCGTTTTTCATTATCGTTCTGGCAATAGCAATCTTTTGCCATTCGCCCATTGAAAGCTGCTTGCCGTCATCGAACCAATAGCCCAGCTGTGTTTCCAGCTTTTTCTCATCAAGCAGCCTGAAAGGGAAATTAACCGTAGTAAGAGCCTGCATTATCTTTTCATCGTTATCTAGGCTAGCAATATCCCCATAGGCCACGTTTTCTCTGACCGTGCTTTCGTATTTGGTAAAATCCTGAAACAATACGCTGGTTAAGCCATAAAAGGAATTTCGCTCAATATCTCGCAGCTCAATACCGTTAAACAAAATTTCTCCCTCATAATTATCATAGAATCCTAACAGCAGCTTAATCAAAGTGGATTTGCCAGAGCCGTTATTACCCAAAATGGCCATTATACTGCCTTTGCACAGCTTAAAATTAACATTTTGCAGTGAATAATTAGAACTGTTGGGATATTTATAGAATAAATTCCGCACTTCAATTTCATCAATGGAATCCAGAATCTGTCCGCCGTTCTGGTCCTGTTCAGCCACCGGCAAATCCATAAAGTCAAAATACATTCCGGCAAACAACGCGTTTTTAGCTATTGTTGAAAAAACGCTAAATATAGACTTGATTTTGGCCCGCACGTTAAAAACGCTTCGGGTATAAGTTATAACATCACCCACCAGAATAAGCTGCAAAACGCCTCTGGAGATAATATACAGCAAAATAAAGCCGGAAATAACATAATCTAAAAAATCTAACAGAAAATATGTAACCGTCGTCCGCTTCACTATCTGTATATCCTGCCGGATAAATCCCAGGTTCAGCTGCTTAAACCTGTTCAGCATAAAGTCTTTCAAACGAAAAATCTTAAATTCCTTTATGCCAACCCCTTGAGTAATCAGATAAGATATATACCACGATTTGCGTTCTTTAGTGGTTCTGGCCTTTTGGATATTATATTGCACCCGGCTAATATGCACTGAATAGGCATATTGAAGAACAGGCACAAAAATCACCGGCAGCACAATCCAGATATTAAAGGCGGCCAAAACAACCAGCAGCGAGCCAATTGAAAGCAGCGCCTGCGCTGTGCTGACAATGGAGCTAAAAAAAGTTATTATCTGGCTGTTACCCTGGTTTACCGCTCGATTAATCATATTAAATGTTTCAGTGTTCTCAAAATCCTCCATTTTCAAGGACAGCGCTTTGTCCAAAACGCTTAAAGTCAATTTCATATTCAAATCATAAGTTATCTTACTGGTATAAAAGCTATATATGGCGGATATCAAAGTGCTGAAAATATCAATAGAAACATAGATTATAAGCATAATAATTATTCTTTTCATATCGTTTAAATTCAGCTGTATCTGATTCAATATATCCTGCAAAACAACCAACGACACAGCCGGCAAAATACCCAGCAGAATATTTACCACAACTGTCAGCAGCATATATGCTTTGCTATATGAATAAATCAACTTTAGACATTTGAAAAAAACTGCTAATACCCCATTAATATTTTTCTTTTCTTCCACTTGTTTCATAACAAGACACCAAAATCAGCTTATCAGCAAATGCTTTTCGTGCATTGAACCTGGATTAAATAAAGATAGCAAGGCTAATATAACGCCAGTAGTTCCATTCAAATAACTATCGTCGTCTTCCTCTGGCAAATCTTTCGGCCCATAATCAATGTTTTTGAAGCCATACTTAAAATCCGGATTATACAGGTTCAAAATCTCATCTAAACACATATATAAGCCAGGCAACAGTTCTTTAAACGATGTTTCTCTATATATCTGATTAAAAATAGCCATAGTGCCGGCAAAACCGTGACAAATAATAGGTGATAATAAATTGTAAAATCGCAAAGGCGTTTTTGAAATTATCTCCATATTACGTAAATATTCGCTGCCGTCTTTGCCTAGACATTTATACGCCTGATACAGCACACAGGAAATGCCTATTGAACCATAACACCAACTCATACGCGTATCAGTTGCTGCCACATTTTGCTTTTTGTATAATTCTGCTGGCAAAATCATCGGCCAGTACATAATATCGTTTTTTACTGTTTTATGTTCATCCATAACACTGATTAACTTTTCTATTGCCAGCTGCTGACTGTCAACAGAAATATTTCGTGCCGCAGAATAAGCCATAAGGGCTAACGGCCCAGCAATGCCATGCGCCACGCCAAAATCCAAAGTCCCATGTAAATATTGCGTTCTGCGCTCCACCGGCCAGAGATTTTCATTCGTTACATAAAAACCGATAATTTCTTTATCTTCAACGGTAATATTTGCCGATTTTTTTACCAGATAGCGCAGGATTTGCACCAAAGCCTTTTTTTCAGTTGTACAATCCTGTATATACCCCAAGCTTTCTATATACATAAGCAAGTATCTGCCCACGCCAGTCATACCGATAATTATATCATAGTGCTGCACCAGTGTGTTTTCATTCTCTATTTTGGTTAACTTTGTCATTGTTAAATCACAAACAATTTTATTTAATGATTTAAGAAATTTACTAAATTCACCTGATTTAATCGTTACACCCAAAAGAGCAAAAGCCATATCTGTTAAACCATGAAAAAGGGCTAAACTATCATAATGCTCTATATTTTTCTTAAAATAAACTAATATATTATATACATTGTTTAGCCAGCGTTTTTTTTCAAGCAAGAAATCATAGCCATCGCCAATCGCCAACAAGTACGAAGCCAATAAATGACCGTCTATACAATCTCTGTCCTGTTTCCACATATTCTGTTCATTAGCTGCTAAGTCCTGCAAAACGCCGTCAATTCGGTTATAATAGGCTTCTAATATATCTATGATTTTTTGTTTCTGCTGCTCATCTAAAGGAGCCATATTTTGATTAAAAAGTTCTTTATTTAACATCATTAAACTGCGCTCCTTTTTTTACATTGCTCGCGTCATGCAGCAACATATTACTTTTGGTAAAAATAGCATGTCTAGTTAAAAATGACACCTTATGTTCCCACTCACGATTACCGTCATATCTATTGCAGAACATATGGATTAAGGTTAGCAAAATATTGTCTATACTGTTAGCGAGCTGCCCAGTTGCCTCTACCTGTTTAATCTGCCGCGCATATTGTTGAATAACCGCTGTTCTCTCCTCAGCAATGCGCTGAACTTTGGCTGAAAAATTTTTAATATAGTTATCTTCTATCGCATTTAGATAGTCCTTTTTCTGTTTGCGGAATACCTCTTTATATTTAATATTATCCATATATTTAACAAAAAAATCATTAGTTGCCTGTATACCATCATAAAAACAGCCAACCAAATTTTGCATAACCCAAATACCAATTTTCTCCCGCTGAATTTCACCTGCATTCTTACTTATTTCTTGTAGCAAGGCAATAACGAATCGACTATCATAGCAAAAATAATTTTCAGCATATCTGATTAGATTTGAACCACCATATCTCTCAATTTCTCTTTCAT
>CANSKT010000085.1 GCA_947647555.1 uncultured Peptococcaceae bacterium
GCATTATTTTCCCGTGTATTGGCGCGGCGATTTGGTTACAAAATTGCCAAAAGGACATAATCAGACAAATATTTTTATGTACTCTTATTGGTTTTATGATTTTAGCTGTATTTATTAATTTGAATTTTGTTGTAATCGTATAATTATATGTTATTTTGTACGATTATAAAAAGAACTGGAGATAAGTAAATGGTTGTGTTAGCAATGAAAATTGCCAAAATTTTAATTACTTTATTAATAATTTGTTTAGTCTGTTGGTTATTCAGAAATAAACTAAATAGAAAGCATAATGTATGTTTTGTAATGTTGATAATCGTTTTTGCTTTTGTTGCAAATTATTTAGCAGGTTTTTTGCCGGCCTTAACTGATACTGTAACCTTAACTGCGCTTGATGAGAAGCAGGAACAGGCCCGGAGTACGGAGATATTCCTGAATGGCTATACGATTGATGATGAGGAATTTTTGGCTGGTAAATCATTTCAACTAGAATCAGGGAACTGGTTTTGGAGCGGTGAAATATATGCTTGGCGTTCTGAAACTGATACTAGGCAGCCAGAAGGTGTAACGCGAAGCGTGGTTCTTAGAATTCCTGCTGGTTGGAATCGTTCTCTCAATTTTAATTGTAATGTCTGGCGTGGTTTTGTGCAAATTGATAACGGTCAAGATGTTTGGGTTGAGGATATTTATACAGAAGATAGTTCGGAGAAGATTGTTTATATTGGTAAAAGCGATACATCGTTATTGATTTTTAATCAAGTTAGATATTTATTATTATATCTTGTTGTTTTGTCAGCATTGTCCGCATTGGCGGTGGGTATAACGGGTAAAAATCTGAAAAATCCTGTTGATATGCAAGAATGGTTGGAAAAAAATTACGGCAAATTGATTTATGCAAGCTTATCTTTTGTGATTTTTTTGTTGATGTTTCATTATGCGGATAGAGTCTCATTTTGGTGTGATGAATTATATGAGATAAGTTTTACGCATGGTACCTTATCTGAAGCAATCGGATACTCTGTGCGTATGGATGATATGACTCCGCCATTAATGAAATTTGTTGCTACGATTTGGTATCATATTGCACCGTATGGTGAACAGTGGCTGTTACTGGTGAGCATTATTCTCACAGTTGTTTCAATTTATGTTATGGGGTTGATTGGGGAGTCGCTTGGCGGTAGATATTTAGGTTATTTAAGCGCGGCCTTTTTGGCCTTTTCAACGTCTGTTTGGTTTAATGTAGCTTACGAATATAGAGCCTATGCGCTTTTGGTAATATTCTCGGTTTTATCATTATATTGCTACATAAAACGTAATAATGTTTTTTCGCTTAGCTGGCAAATCGGTTTGGCAATTACCCTTTCCGGAATGGCAATGAGTCATTATTTTGGCATGATTGCCTGTGCTGCTTATTTTATTGCTGATATATATTTATGGTTTAACAAAAAAATAGGTTTACATCAAATTTCTTTTTATTCTATACCAGGCGCTGTTTCATTAGGGTGGCTTTATATAGTTTTTAAGAATACATCGCGTGATTTGGGTAGTTCTTGGCAACCTGTGCCAAGTTTATCTTCGATAAAAAATCTTTTGTATTTTTTATCGGGTAATCAGGAAGTAACCTATTGGTTATTGTTATTAGGTATTGCGGCTGCCTTAGCTATTATTATCAGAAAATACAGTGTTAAATTTTCCTGGTCAGTTTTTTATCGCAAGTTTTGTTGTTTAACGGTGTGTTTGACAATAGTAGCCTTGTTTCTATATGGAAATTTTATTAGTCCTCATTCAACGCTGTGGAGCGAGAGGTATTTCCTTTTTTTGTTGCCATTTGTTTGCTTACTTACTGCTTGGGCTGTTGATGACTTCGGCAGGCTTGTGTTGCAAAGAAATGTTAGAGGCAGAATGGTTTTGTGTATATTTTTTACGCTGCTATTATCAATAAACTGTTTTGTAGCAGTTAGCACATCAAGTTCACCTGAACCATATCGTGAAGCTGCCGATTGGCTTTATACACAAAGTAATTATATATTTAATGAGGATACTTTAATTATTAGCACAAGCGTTCCTTTTGTGGTAGATGGTTGGAATGATTATTATATTAGCAGACAAGGTCGCCGGAACTCGCTTAATGTTGTCAGTCAATATTCTTTACAAGAGGAAAATATCGAACCATATAACAGAGTATATTTGCAATATAATCATTGGGGAGTTAATTCCTGGTTGCAGAGCTATTTGAATGATAATTTTAAATTAGAAAGTGATAAAACTGATATAAAAGTTCGGACGTATATACGTAAATAATAAACAAGGGAAAAGTTTTAATGAATATTAAACGAAAATATGATTATTGGCTGACTAATGTGCAAGATGAACAGCTGAAAGCCGAGCTGCAAAGTATTGCTGAAGACGAAAACGCTGTAGAAGACAGATTTTTTCAAGAACTGGAATTTGGCACCGGAGGACTGCGTGGGCTTTTGGGTGCTGGCAGCAATCGAATGAACATATATACAGTTGCTAAAGCCAGCCAAGGATACGCTGCTTATCTTTGCCAGCATTATACTCAGCCCAGTGTAGCAATCGCCTATGATAGTCGAATTAATTCTCGGCTTTTTGCTGAAACGGCAGCTGGTGTGTTTGCGGCTAATGGAGTTATGGTACATATCTATGCTCAGCTTATGCCTACGCCAGCTTTGTCGTTTGCAGTTCGATATTTGCAATGCAGCGGCGGTATTGTAATTACGGCTAGTCATAATCCAGCGCAATATAATGGTTATAAGGTGTATGGCAGTGACGGTTGTCAAATTACTACTGAAGCTGCGGCTGCAATACTAAAAGAAATTGACAAGACAGATGTTTTTGCTGATGTGCGGCAAATGGGGTTTGCGGCGGCTTTGGCAAATGGTCAGATTCAATATATTGAAAAACGCGTTATAGATGAATATTTATTGGCAGTGCTGGGCTCTTCGCTTTTGCCGAAAAATATAAATCGCAATTTGTCGATTGTATATACGCCGCTTAATGGCACTGGTATTTCCTGTGTGCCAAGGTGTCTGCAAGAAAGTGGTTTTAACAATATAACCATACCTGTTGAGCAGGGAGAGCCAGATGGCAATTTCCCAACGTGTCCGTATCCCAATCCGGAAGTTAAAGAAGCTTTAGAATTGGGTTTAGCTTATGCAAAAAAAACAGGCGCTGATTTGTTGTTGGCCACAGACCCTGATTGCGATAGGGTTGGAGCGGCTGTAAAGAATGGTTCTGAATATACGCTTATAAACGGTAATGAAATGGGAGTTTTGCTGCTGGATTTTATTTGTCAAATGCGTCGGCGAAACGGTACTATGCCAAAGCGACCATTAGCGATTAAAACTATTGTGACTACGCCTATGGCTTCTAAGGTGGCCGCGCATTATGGCGTTGAGATAATCGACGTCCTGACTGGTTTTAAGTTTATTGGCGAACAGATTGGCCTTTTGGAGAAATATGGAGAAAATGAACGCTATATTTTTGGGTTTGAGGAAAGTTATGGTTATTTAAGCGGCAGTTTTGTACGTGATAAAGACGCTGTTAACGCCAGTCTGTTGATTTGTGAAATGTTTGCCTGGTATAAAGAACAAGGCAGGTCTTTACTGGATGTACTAAACGATTTGTATGCGCAGTATGGTTTTTATTGCTGTCGTCTTTTGAATTATGCTTTTTGCGGTACGGCAGGATTAGCGGCAATGAAAGCTGTTATGCAGAAACTAAGGCAAACTCATTATCAGGAAATAGCGAGCTTTAGGGTTTTGCAGACAAGAGATTATCTTGTTGGAGAGAATATCTGTGACAATAATGTCAGTCTGCCGAAATCTGATGTGTTGAGATACTATCTGGAAGATGGATTGGAAGTAGTGGTGCGTCCGTCTGGTACAGAGCCTAAATTAAAGATTTACATAACTGCTGTGGGGGACAGCAAATTAGCAGGTGAACAGATACTAGATAAAATATCGTTATATTGTGAAAATGAGTTAATTAAGGAAGTTATATGAAGTATAAACCGCTAAAAATGCAGCCAGTTTTTAAGGACTATTTGTGGGGTGGTGAAAGATTGAAGCAAGAGTTTGGCAAGCAGTGCGATTTGCCAACTTTAGCGGAAAGCTGGGAATTATCCTGTCATGTTGATGGTCTTTCTTTGGTTGCTACAGGGGAAAATGTTGGGCGTAATCTGAATGATTTTGCTGATTTGGATAAAAAAGGATTTTGGGGCAGAGATTGCAATGGCAGCGCGTTTCCTATTTTGGTGAAGCTTATTGACGCAAAGCAGAATTTATCTATTCAAGTACATCCATCAGATTGGACTGCTATTGGGCCGTTAGGAGAACAAGGCAAGGCGGAGATGTGGTATATAGTGGATTGTCTGCCGCAGTCTTATATTTATTATGGTTTTTCCAGGCAGATAACTGAACAGGAATTTTTAAGACGTGCCCAAGATGGTACTATTTGTGAGATTTTGAATAAGGTTTACGTGAATAAAGGCGATGTATTTTATATATTGCCTGGTACTATTCACGCTATTGGCGCTGGCATTTTAATTGCTGAAATCCAGCAAAATTCTAATACCACTTTTCGAGTTTATGATTATCAAAGGCGTGATATTAACGGCAAATTTAGGCCATTGCATTTGCAGCGTGCAGCCAGTGTAATAGATTATAGGCCTGTTATTCCGGAAAATTGTAAGGCTAACAGTCGAGTTAGATTTTCAGCTTTTGAAATGGTAGAGATGTTTGCCTGTGATTATTTTAAAGCGTATCGCATTGACGTTTACAGTAATATTGATTTATGTAGTGATGGTCTTTCGTTTCAGCATTTGTTGTGTGTGGAGGGGGAGGCTCAGATTATGGTTGATGGTAATGCTTATGATTTTGTTAAAGGGGATTCCTATTTTATACCAGCGTCAATGGGTGAATATACCATAGCAGGTAAATGCCGGATATTGTTATCCAGAATATGAAAGGGTGATATGAGATGAAAAAAACAGCTTTGATTATGGCTGGAGGCCGTGGAGAGCGATTTTGGCCTAAAAGCAGACAGAATTTGCCGAAACAATTTTTATCTTTGACTGACGATGGTAAAACGATGATTCAGTTGACGGTGGAGCGTATTTTGCCATTAGTGAAAATGGAGGATATTTTTATTGTCACTAATCGAAATTATAAACCTTTGGTGCAACTTCAGCTGCCAGAACTGCCGGAAGAAAATATTCTTTGCGAGCCAGTAGGAAAAAACACTGCTCCTTGTATAGGTTTAGGCGCAGTGCATATGGCTAAAAAATATGGTGACGCTATAATGTTGACTTTACCCTCAGACCACCTGGTTAAATATAACAGCATATTTTTGAATACCTTAAATCAGGCTTGCGACGTGGCAAATCAGGGTAATAATCTGGTTACTTTGGGTATTACTCCTGACGCACCTGAAACAGGATATGGCTATATTAAATTCGATTTGGACAGGCCTTTGGGTTCTGCTTATGCGGTAGAACGTTTTGTGGAAAAACCGGATTTGGCGACGGCCAAAAGTTATCTTGCTTCTGAGCAATATTTGTGGAACAGCGGTATGTTTGTGTGGAAACTATCTACTATTCTGCATAATTTGGAAGAATATTTACCGGATATTTATTCAGGGCTGTGCCGAATTGCCGAAAGCATTGGCAAAACAAATGAAGCCGATGTTTTGGATAAAGAATTTATTTCCTTTAAAGCGGAATCGATTGATTATGGGGTTATGGAAAAGGCTAAGAATATTTATATCCTTCCTGGTTCTTTTGGTTGGGACGATGTTGGTTCTTGGTTGGCTGTGGGGCGCATTAAAAAAAGTAATGAGTTTGGTAATGTTATTGATGGTAATGTTGTGGCAGTGGATACAGAAAACTGTATTATTCAGGGTGCTGACAAGCTAATTGCCACGGTGGGTCTGGAAGATATGATTATTGTTGATACTAACGACGCTTTGCTGGTATGTGAGAAACAGCGTGCTGGCGAAATAAAGAAAGTACTGGAAAATTTACGTATCTGCAACAGAACAGAATATTTGTAAAGAGAGGTTTTGCATTATGAAAAAGGCGTTAATTACAGGCATTACAGGTCAGGACGGTTCATTTTTGGCGGAGTTATTGCTGGATAAAGGCTATGAGGTACATGGTTTGGTGCGTCGTGCCTCTCTGCCAAATACAGAGCGCATTGAACATATTTTGGATAAAATCACTTTACATGATGGTGATTTAAGCGATTCTAGCAGTATTTTACGAATTATGAATTTAGTTAAGCCTGACGAGATATATAATTTGGCGGCGCAAAGCCATGTGCAGGTAAGTTTTGATGTGCCTGAATATTCTGGTGACGTGGATGCATTGGGTGTGTTGCGTATTCTGGAAGCGATACGTATTTTAGGGCTGGAAAAAAGCTGCCGTTTTTACCAGGCATCTACATCTGAATTATATGGCAAGGTTGAGGAGGTGCCGCAGAGTGAAACAACGCCTTTTCACCCATATAGTCCGTACGCTATTGCAAAACAATATGGTTTTTGGATAGTGAAAGAATATCGTGAAGCTTATGGAATTTTTGCAGTTAATGGTATTTTGTTTAATCACGAATCAGAACGGCGAGGTGAAAATTTTGTTACACGTAAGATTACCAGAGCAGCTGGACGTATTGCCTGTGGTTTGCAGGAGAAACTGCAATTAGGTAATCTGGATAGCAAGCGAGATTGGGGTTATGCAAAGGATTATGTGGAATGTATGTGGCTGATGTTGCAGCACGACGTGCCAGAGGATTTTGTGATTGCTACTGGCGTACAGCATACTGTACGCGAATTTACATCGTTGGCTTTTAAGCATTGTGGTATTGAGTTGCTTTGGCAGGGTGAAGGTTTGGAGGAAAAAGGCATTGACAAAGCAACTGGTCGCGTTTTGGTTGAGGTTAATAAGGCTTGGTTTCGTCCTACTGACGTGGATAATCTTTGGGGAAATCCTGCTAAGGCGAAGACGGTTTTGGGCTGGAATCCGCAAAGCACCAGCTATGAAGAATTATGTTCTATTATGGCTGAGTATGATTTACAGCTTGCTAAAAAAGAAAAAAGTGAAGGTGGCATATGAGGGCGTTAATTACTGGTAGTCAGGGGTTCGTTGGTAAATATTTGTGGCAGGAGTTGCTGGATAATGATTATGAAGTTGTCGGCCTGGATAGAAACGCAGGGGTAAATATTTTGCAGGCCGATATGCTTAATTTTGAGCAGTTGCAGGCGGCGATAGAAACTGCAAAGCCAGATGTTATTTTTCATTTGGCGGCGCAAACTGACGTTGCTAAATCTTGGCAGGAGCCTAAACTGACTTTTGAGGTAAATGTATGCGGTGCTATTAATTTGTTAGAGGCAGTTAGAAGCATAAATCCCAAAATTAAGTTGCTTATGGTTGGTTCTTCGGACGAATATGGCAATTTGAAAGAAAACGGCGAAAATGTTACGGAAGATATAATCTTGAAACCGCAAAATCCTTACGCATTATCTAAGAAAACGCAAGAAGAACTTGCCGCTATTTATGGTTTTGTTTATGGATTGGATATTTATTTATCTCGGTCTTTTAATCACAGCGGTGCCGGGCAATGTCCGGGGTCAATGATTCCTGATTTTGCATACGGAATTGTTCAGGTCGAGAATGGTTTGGCAGAAAAATTGCTTGTTGGTAATTTGACTGCGCAACGAGATTTTACTCATGTGAAAGATGTAGTCAGGGCTTATAGACTTATTGTTGAGAGAGGACGCCGCGGCGAGATTTATAATGTTGGTTCAGGTATTACGTATAGCGCACAAGAAATTTTGGATAAACTTTGCGCTATGTCGACTTGTTCGATTGCAAGAGAACAAGATGTTTCTAAGATGCGTCCCAGTGATACGCAGGTTGTTTGCTGCAATAACTCAAAGTTGATTGAACATACTGGTTGGTATATGAAATACACAATAGATGATATTTTAGAAGAAATATTAGCCTATTTTCGTCAGCATTAAAATATGTTTTTGAAAGGGAAAAATTGAGATGAAGAGCGTTACGGTCGGGTTATTGGCCTATCATGAAGAAGAAAATTTGAAAGTTTTGTTGCCGAAGATAATTAGCAATATGGACTCTCTGGGTGTGGATTACGAGATTGAGGTTATTGATACACAGGAGCCGACAGATAATACAGAAATTGTATGCCAGAACTTTGGGGTTAAATATATTAATCAGGAAACACCTGGATTTGCCGGGGCGCAGAAAACAGCAATAAAATATGCGGAAAAAGAATTGTTTTTGATTATGGACTGCGATGGTTCGCATAATCCTCAATATATACCTGAAATTTATAAAAAATATATTGAGGACGATTGCGATGTTGTTATCGGCTCGCGTTATGTAAAAGGCGGCAAGACTTTTGATAGTCCAACATCAATTATTATGTCTAAAACATTAAATTTAGCTTACCGTGTATGTTTAGGGATAAAAGCTAAAGATATTTCGACAGACTTTCGGTTGTATGATACCAAGCAGTTAAAGCAGTTGGAATTAGAATGTGTTAATTATGATGTTTTGGAGGAAATTCTTTTAAAATTAAAGCTGAATAAATCAAATTTAAAAATTGGTGAAGTGCCAATAGTTTTTGAAAAAAGAATGTTCGGCGAGTCAAAAAGGCAGCTTATACCGTTTATATGCAGCTATATAAAAACTTTATTCAGATTGACGGCAATGCGTTTTAAATGGTTAAAACATTTTGTAATTTATGGTTTGATTGGACTTTTGGGCGCTGTTATTGATTATTCAATTTTTAGTATTTCTGTTGGGCAAAATATTCAATCCGAAATAGCTAATGTAATGGGCGCTTGCTGTGGTTTTGCATTTACATTTTTAATGAACAGCTTTTTTAATTTTAAGAAGAGTGATAAGCTGTTTAAACGCTTTTTGTCTTATGGTTCAATTTGTTTATTTGGTATGTTGATTTCAACAGCTGGAATTTATTTGTTGAAGAATAGTCTAAATATTTACTTACTGAAAGGTATTTTGTTAGTATTTGTATCTATTGTGCAATTTGTACTAAATAAGATGATTACATATAGAAATTAATGCGGCTCTTTTCTCAAATAGGGGTACCCCTATTTATTAGTTATCCGAAGTAGTACTAATAAATCTCTTTGTTAACTATACATGGAGAAGCAGTGTTA
>CANSKT010000086.1 GCA_947647555.1 uncultured Peptococcaceae bacterium
GGGTGGTCTGGTCGATTTTGCCGGCCGTCATCGAACTGCCAAAAAGCAGGGCAATCGCCAGCGTCCCAATCAATATTGAAGCCATAAGTTCCACCAGAGTTTCCCCTCGCTCCGCAGCAAATTTACTTCTCAGCCGGTTTTTCCAGCGCCTTATCATGTTCCGGCCGCCTCCTTTTTGGCAATCCAGTTTAAGTCCCATTTAACCGTGCCGGTCTGGTTCAGGCCAGTTTGTGGGTTGGCCTCCAGACGCAGCTGTTTATTCAAACTCTCCTGCGGCACAAGTTCCGCCTCCATTGTATACAGATAACCGTCCGCCGCCGCCTCTCCCAGCGTCGCTGTCAGCCGAATTATGCCGTCATTACGCATTTTAAGGCTGATATTAACCTGCGACAGACCATCCACATTAGGCTGAACCAGCAGCTGATAACTGCCGCCAAAAGTAGCGTTCAAACCATTAAAATTGTAAACGTCAGGCGGCTGCTGTAAATTTAGCGGCAGCTTGAAATTAGCAGCCAGCCAGGCGTCCAAATCGGCTTGCAACGGCAACAGCCCTGCCAAACCGCCCTCCGTCAGTTCACAATCAAACCGCCCCATAACCTGCGTGTAAGTATGAATATAATAATCAATCGAGCCATGACCCTCTTCATCATAAATAACATGCGGCGTTTTGATGTATTCGTACTGCCCGGTATATTCCGCCGCCGTCAACTCATCACACACCAGCCGCAGCGCCGAGGACAGCGCCAGATATTTCTGCTGCTCCTGCTGATTACTGCGCAGTTTGCCGCTGTTGCTGGCCGCCGCCATCAAAACCGATGAAGCAACCAACATACAAACCAGCAAAAACAGCAGTGCCATTAAAATAGAAGCTCCCCGGCAACTTTTCAATTTTAAGCGCAGCCTATTCAGCATCTGGCTCCTCCGTTTCCTGATTTGTATCCGGCTTAACCGCATAAACCTCATGCAGCAACGCAAAGGCCGCCGGTTCACCGGGAGTTTGCGCTCGCATTTTAATAAAATGCTTTTGCCCGTCAATATCCAGACTTATTTCCAGCGGTATTTCTTTAACATCAGGCTGAACTTCCGTCAAACTGATTACATTGGCCACAAAGTCCAGCTTAACCTTATCCGCCGCAAAACCTGCGCCCAGCTTAACCGCTTCTATCTCGGCATTTTCCACAAAAGTCAGCCGATACGTCGCTGGCCCAAACTCTTTCAGTTCCGGCACCGGCAAAAGCGTAACCTCAACCGCCTCGCTGCCGCTATATGTCACGTCATTATACAGATAAGTATAACTAATATTAACCAATTCACTCAGCGGCTCCGCCAACTCCTGCTCATTGCAGCTTAACACAATGCCCGGCGGCGGAGTTGTAGCCAGACTCGCCTTAAAATAACTGCTGGTGCTGTTAACAGCCGTCAACTTAAAATTATCAGCATTATAACCCGGCAACTCGGCCAAAGGCTGGCGCTGTTTATTCAAAAGCTGCACCGGCACGCTGGCCGTATCCGTCCCGAACAAACTTACCGCCTGCGGCGACAGATGCAATTCCGCCGTCACATTAACCGTAATATTCAGCTGGTAATCACTACCATTCAGGCTGTAAATAACCGTCAGTCTGGTTGTGCCAACGCCTACCGCCTGAACCTGCAAATTGCCGTCATTAATTTGCGCCGTTGCCACCAGCGCATTTTCAACGCTTACCGACCAGCTGCCGCCCTCAGCCAAACCAGTCAGCTTCAGCTGTTCAGCATAATCAGACTGCGCAAACATATCCAAACCAATCGGCGCGCCGCCCTCGGCTCTCTCAATGCCAAAGTTGGGCCAGGCGCCATAATGCACATGGAAAGGCTCTTGTGGATTATCCGGGTTCGGCCTGGTTAAAATAGTGGGGAAAGGATAATCTCTGCCCTGCAACTCTGTGCGGCTGCTTGGCGGAAAACTGTATTTGCCGGCCAGAGAATTGCCGCCGATAGTATCGGTTACTCTGGTAAAAGCCGGCAGGCGCTGCGCCATTGCATTATAATCATGCAGTTCCATATAAGAAAGCGCCGTTACTTCTCCCACACGATTAATGTCCGTTTTCTGGTCGCCGCTAACGGTTGGCCGGATACTATCCAAATAATAGCTATTTTCAATTGTGCAGGTGCCATGATTATGTTTTTCATTTTTTTTGTCTTCGGCCTTGGTCAGAATATCGCCAGTACCGCCCAAAGCATACAACGCGCCAATTTTATCATGCGCATTATTAGCCGGTAAGTTTACATAACTATAACAATTTATAATTGCATTATCAGTCCAGCCTGGTGTCGTGCTCGGTTCGTAATATGGACCACCTGGGTCGTCAACAAAACCAATCGTGATTTGGGGGTTATCGCCCACTTGCAGAGGCTTCATATAACTGCCGCCCACAATGCCGCCGATATAAAGTTTGCCACTAATATTAGCTTTGTTATTAACATTTATCGTACCGCCCGTATAGCAGTTGGTAATACTTTGCTGACAACTGCCAGCCAAACCGCCCACGCGCATATTATCATTGTTTTGCACATCTTCGGTAATATTGATTATAGTATCCGCGGTGCAACCGGAAAGCTTCATATTGGAAATACCAACCAAACCGCCGATAGTGCCACCGCCCCAACCGCCGTCGGCGGTATAAATATTGGCGTCAATCGTATAACCGGCCACGGCGCAGTTCTGCACAGCATTGCCGCTGCTGGAAGCCGCTACGCCGGCCAAACCACCAATAGCGTACCACTTGCTTTTATTCAAAACATTGCCATTAGCGTCAGTCTGGCGGCCGCTGGCGGAAATGACCCCACTACCGTCGGAAGAATAAAGAATAATATTCTTCAATGTACCGTTATAAACCACGCCAAACAGCCCGGCGCATGAGGCCACCTGCCCCTTGATGTTCATGTTGGCAATTACATAATCCGCGCCGTCATAAACACCGCCAAACCAGCCATACAGATAGCCAAGGTTTTTATTTTCGGTCAGAGTGTCGTAATATTCCGCAATCGGCGTATATTCCTGCATCTTGCCGTCCAAATCGTGGCTCTGCCGCCAGTAATATTTATCGGTATGTCCCGGATAACTTAAATAAGGAAATTTATCATTATTGGCTTTCATCTCCAGCACTGTCCGCGTGTTACGGTTATCAATATTCCAATTAATCAATTCCAACTGCGCAACCGCTCGCACACCATAGGGATTTCGCTCAGTGCCCGGCGTATTCTGAATATCAGACTCCACCTGCCAATCAGCGCCCATTTTGCTTGCCACGGACAACGCCCCGGCAAAATGCGGATTAAGCATGAATTTAACTTCTATATTACCCTGCTTAAGAGTTAGACTGCCCTCGCGCACCACCACCGGCTTTTTGCGTTCAATCTTATAAGGATAAATACCGCTTGGCTTATCAGCGTCCGGCTGGAAACTATGCCAGGAATGGAACTCAAAATCCGGCATCAACGCCGCCAGCTGCTGGTCAATAATGTCATCGCGGCCAACATTAATTTCAAAAGTTTCATTATTATTATTACCATCAGAAGTATAGTAAATATTTTCTGAAGTAACCGTCAGCAGACCATTCTTTTTGTTGTAATAACCATAACCAAAATCCGTCACCACACCGCCGTCATTATAAGCTTCAGAAAGCGTCGTTTCCTTAGTAATAGATTTCTTGACCGGGTCAACCGCCAAAAGACTTATATGATAAGAAGCATTGCCGCCCAGTTCCAGTTTTTCCCAATAATAAACGCCCATCTCGCCCAGTTCCATCGGCACCGGCCATTCACCATAATGCACTGCTTCACCGCCGTTGCGCAAAGCGCTGGGATAAGGATAACCTGCCGCCGGCACCTGCATGCTGGACGATAAACTGGTATTATTCGTCGCCAAATCGGCATAACTGACTGCCGTGGCCATATTTGCCTCATAACTGGCAATATAACTTTTATCACGATATGTAAAATTGCCGTCGTTCAGGAAATAACAGGCATCAAGCCCACCCTGGGCAGCAAAGCCAAAGGTGGAAGCGCCCAAACCACTGGACTGCAAATCAGCCGCCGCATAACAACTGCTGATCGTGCCGGTATTATCGCCCACAAAGCCACAGATATCAGCGGCAGAGGTCTTATCCACCGTAACGCTTAAACGTCCCACCGCATAGGTATTGCTGATACTGCGCGTATTTTGCCCAACCAAACCACCCAACCAGCTGTTGGCATAACCAGAATTATCTGCAAGCAAATCAGCCGTTTCTGCGCCGCAATCACGCACAATGCCATTATTCTGCCCAATCAGGCCGCCGGCATACAGATTAGCGCCAAAGACATAAGCGTTCAGACTCAAACCGGCCACCGCACAATTCTGCACCGTGCCGGCATTACCGCCCAACAAACCGCCTACATACAAATTGACGGAGCCGTCGCTGTTAAACAGCGTAATATTTTTATCCGCGTCCAACAGGTAAACAATATCTCGCAACAAACCCTCGGAATAACCAAAAAGCCCGGCATAATATGGCTTGGTGTCCTGCGGCGCATAAAAGGCCACGCCCTCTATACTGCGGCTGCCGCCGTTATAAACGCCTTTAAATGGCTGCGCATAACTGCCAATCGGTTTTTGTGCAAAAACACCCTGCTCATTTTTATCCGCAAACAAATTATAACCGGTATAACTGGCATAATTCAGCGCCAAATTCTGGCGGAAATTATAATTATATTTTTCATTATGATAATATTCGACAAAAGTGCTTAAAGCATGCAGATGACGCGGCGTGCGGATACTGATAGCGTTTAAATCGCCCGTCAACTCTGCTGCATACTGCGCCGCAGCTGCCGCCGTCCATTCCACCGGGCTGCTCTCCAGCTGCACATAAGGCACAACTGTTTCCGCAAAATGCGGATTGTAAAAATACTCGCCGCCAACCGGCACTTTGTTACCAATAATCAATGTAAACTTCAGATAACGGTAAAAATCAACGCTGGTTTGTTTGGCATTAACCAATGCTTCCGGCAATGGCGCCAGATAATACTGTGCCAGATTGCCCTCCTCGTTTTTACCGCTGGCGCTTAACAGGCTGCTGCTTGACGGGTTTTGCACCGCGGTTTTCTTGGTGTTTCCCTCAAACCAGCTGTAATCAAGCCTAATCTGGCTTGCTCCGTTCAAATCCTCCGCCAGAAAAGCCACGGCATAACCGTCCGCTATTACCGTCTTGCCATTCTGCAATTCATTGATAAGATAACGGGCATTGCCGCCAGAAAAACCATAGCTGCCATCACTATAATGTTCATAATATACCAGACTTGGCTCCTTAAACTGCGCGCCCCAATCGCCATAATGCGGCAGGTTTTGCAAACCAGGGAAACTGTAAACCACCAGCTGCAAATGCTCGCGCAGATTATAGGGGTGACTTTGACGTGCCGTTTTGCGGTCAAAATCACCGCCCAACTGGCCGACAAAATCCGCCGCCGTCATATCCGCATAAGACTTGCCCTCCGCCTGATATTCAGAATTGCCGCCAACCTCGCCGCCGCCCAGATAATAAGTATTCTCAAACTGGTCAACATTGGCGATTGCCTGATTTTCGGTCAGTTCATAAAAGGTAACATTATCATTCTGACCAATGCGCAGCATTACGGAATAAACATTTTTGGTATAAACCTTGACATTATTACCGCCACAACACAGGCCGGCCACCTTTTGCGCTGATGTTATATCCATATAACCGGCCACATAACCGTCGATGAAATCAAGACCGGCCTCCGCATAACCAACCAGGCCACCTAACGTATTGCCAGACAAATAACAATCCGCATATGAGTTCTCAATATAAATATCGTTCAGCGCCCGACCTACCAAACCGCCAGCTATCATATTACCCTGCACCAGCGTGGCGGCCAGGCAATTTTCCAATCGACAATCCCCAGCAGCTATACCAATCAGGCCGCCGGCGTCATTACCAACAATCTGATACCGATAAGCGGAGCCCTCCGCATCGCTGCCCAACAAACCGCGCAAATCGCTTTCTGCCGTAGGTTGCCAATAAACTTGACAATCTGTAAAGGTACAATTTTTCGCCTCGCCCACCAAAGCGCCGGCCGCCAGCTTTTTCCCATTATCCTGCGCCTCAACATGCGCATTAATAAGATGTACATCATCAAAGTGCATATTTTCAGCTTTGGCAAACAAACCACCCGGCTGACCGCCCACACTCTGCGGCGTTACCAGCAGATTATAAACAGCATAAGCCGTCGCCTGACCGCCGCTGAACTCTTGTAAACTGCTATTGACAAGCGGCTTAAATTCATAACCGCTATATGTTTCATTATCAGCACCATGAATATCCGCAATTTGCACAGCTTGCGTTTTAGCGCTGACCCCGGAAAAACTGCTGCTCAAATTCTGCAAATGGCGCAGATATTGCAAACTGGCTATATCGCCGTTGCTTTCTGCCGTATAAGCAAAAAGACTGTTGTTAGTATCCTGATCGCTAACCGGCAAAAATTTATTTTCCGGTGAGGTCAACACTGCCTTAACCGTAAAATCCGCACCTGGCTGTATATATTGACTCAATTCCTTAAACTGCGGGCCGTCCAGAGAATCCAAAATCCAGGTATAGCCGTCCGCATTTGTCGTACGCCGGTCAGCATAACTCAAATCACTTAAAAGAATTGTTTCTGAACCGCAGATTAACTCCACTTGTAAATCTGCATCAGACAATGTTAAAGCGCCCGGCAGCTGACAGCTCACTTTTACCGTCAGACGCTCCTCATTTTCAATCTCCACCAGCACGGTGGCGGTGGAAACCATGCCGATATCCTCGCCCTGCGCCAAACCGCCGCCAAAATAGCCCAGCATCGGCTGACTTTTCATGCGGCTGCTCCTATCCGCCTGACTCCATTTATCATAAAAACTTTGAAAATCACTTTCACCCAGCTGATTAATAGGCCGTTGTGCAAAAAATACATCGGTTACACAACCGCTCTGCGGCTCGTAAATTATGTAAAAATAACCGTCACGCAAGGTTTGCTCAATACTGCCTGCCGGTAAAAGCTCACTCATCACCCCATAAGACTCTGTAACATAATAAGCCAATGGAGCCGGCTCGCCATTTGATGTCAGGTTGTTTAAATTCAGCGCATTAGATTCCTGGCGTACCAAACCATCTAAACGCCCCGCGCCAGACAACAATACCGCCCGGTTTTCCGCAGCCAGATAAATCTCCCTCGCCGCATTATCCAACTCTGTAATCTGCAAATGAACCCGGTGTTGGGCCACCGCCACGCCGGAAACAGCCAGCAGAATTACAATAATAGCCACCGCCGCCAAAACCTCTACAAAAGTAAAACCATTTTCCATGGCCTTTTGTCCTGGTCTTTTGACAACTTTATTCATTAAAATTTTTTTGTTATTTTTCTTTTGGCACATAGTTTCAATCATTTAAACACAACCTTTTAAATATACACCAAAAACATGAGCACATATCCCATTAGGATATTTACCTTATTTTATCATATCCTAATCGGATATACAATAACTTTATTGAAAAAAATTTTACATCATTTAGAAAAAAGTTACAATTTCAATTCAAAAAAAACACGAACTTAAAAGGAGAAAACTAATGAAACTGAATTATCAAGCAATCGGTATCCGTATCCGCCGTCTGCGCAAGGAACAGGGGCTAACCCAACAAACTCTGGCGGAAATTTCAAATCAGGAGCCATCAAATATTTCTCATATTGAGCGCGGCGCCACCAAACTCAGCCTGCCAACACTGGTGAGCATTGCTAATGCGCTGGGGGTAACAACTGATGAGTTGCTCTGCGATAATTTAAATGCTGCCAAAACGGTATTTGAACATGAAATTACACATATTCTGGCCGATTGTTCACATACAGAAATAAAAATCATAACAGAAACCATGCTCGCACTCAAAAACAGTTTACGTCAGGAACTTCATTAATTTAAATAAGTAATAGCTTGACAATCCTGCTTATAATATGCTATATTCATCTATAAGCACAAAATTGTTATAACCCCCTGATTACAATTTACAATGTATCTCAAATTTCAACTCTTATTTAATGAATAAATTATAACAAATAATTTTGATTTTTGGTGGCATTGTGTAAAAACGGTATGTTTTTGCGCAAAAAATGCCATGGACCTTAAACAGACCATCGCCACATTCAAGCATCATGAAAATATATGGTAAATACTGCCGGAAAGGAGCCAATTTATATGCTTAAGCTGGCTTTATGTGATGATAATCAGGAACATTGCAATATCATGCAGGAAATGATTCAGGCCTATCTGACAGACCACCCCGAGTTGACCTGCAAAATATTCACGTTTACTTCCAGCCCCAAACTGCTGGCGGCAGAAGAAGATGAAAAATTTGATTTATTCATTCTGGACGTTGTAATGCCACAGCTTTCCGGCATTGATTTAGGCAAAAAGCTGCGAGAACTGGGCAGCAGCGGCATGATAATCTATCTAACCGTATCCAAGGAATATGCCATGGAGTCTTATGCCACTCAAGCGTTTCAATATCTGACCAAGCCAATCCAAAAGGATAAGCTTTTTCAGGTTCTGGACGCCGCTATTATCGAGTTGGAAAACCACCATAAACATAGTATACAGATTAAAACCAAGGACGGCCTGCACCTGGCGCGGCTGGACCACATTATGTATGCAGAACTGGTGGACAGAACTATACATTATCATCTCTATAACAACCAACAGATTATCAGCCGAACCGTGCGCACGTCATTCCAAACGGAAATTATGCCCTTGCTGGCAGACTCGCGTTTTGCATTATGCAGCGCCGGCCTTTTGGTGAATTTATACTATGTAATCGCCCTGGAAAAAAACTCCATGTTGCTGGACAACGGTGAACGCATACCCATGGCGCGCAGTTATGCCGCTCAAATTCGCCAGCACTGGAGTAATTATTGGTTAAACAGCACTCGCAACAGGTCGTTTTGATGTCTTAAAAATCTAAAGTACATTTAAAAATGTCACGCGCTGCCTTTCTTTTGAAAAAGCAGCGCGTGTTATTTCCTGATTTTGCAATATATTTTATTCACTTTGCACACTTCGGCTGGCCACCACGCGGATAACAGAGGGGTCCTCATTGCCATAGGGCGCAAA
>CANSKT010000087.1 GCA_947647555.1 uncultured Peptococcaceae bacterium
AAATCGGCAGCAAATTTTTCAGCAGACTGATAAGCAGCAGTGCCGCTACCTGCTGGCGAGTATAACGCTTTTTCTGCGGCGGCTCGATTAACCCCTGTTTGACATAATTGTTAATCATGCTGGCCGTGAGCGGACGCTCGGCTTTGCTGATTTTGCCGGCTTTGTTTGGGATATCCGGCTGGGGCAGCAATGGCTGCAATGCTTCTTCCAAAATCAGCAGCACCTGATCCATATATAATTCCACTTTTGGCAATTCGGCGAATTTGGGCGCCTGCCATTCCGGCATTACGAGGGACGGCATGGCTTATTTATACTCCGCGCGTTCACCGCCAATCAGCGGCGGACGGGTGGCGGCTGCGGTTATCACGGCTTGTCCCAGCATTTTCTGGGGCAGACGCAGAGGGACGGCAACGTGGCGCAGGTGCATGCCAATCAGGGTTTGGCCGATATCCAGTCCACAATCCGCGGTAGCCTTTTCCACCAGCACTGGGTCTTGCAATTGCTGATAAAAGGCGGCGGCAAAACTGCCCCCGGCGTGCGGTTTCGGCACGGCGCTTACAATATTCAGTCCGCGACTTAAAGCGGCGGCTTTTTCCATAACCAGCGCGCGGTTTAAATGCTCGCAACATTGGGCAGCGGCTGTCAGGCCATAGCTTTCAGCTTCCGCCAGTGCGGCCTGCGCCAGAACTTCGCCAAGGCGGCGGCAGCCATTTTGACCGATTTGACCGCCTAAAATCTCACTGGTGGAACAGCCAATCACCAGCAAACCGCCTTGGGGCGGCATGGCGGCCTGTAAAAAATCATAAAATAACTCTGCGGCTTCATCGTGCAGCGCTTTCAGCTGCTCCGCCGGGAGTTCCAATTCCAGATATTCAGGCTTATTCATGTCGATTTTGCTCCTTTGGGCTTAGATTATTTGGTGTTATTCACATTGTTTACAATATTCGCCAATTCCTGGGCATGTTCCACGGCCATAGTATCCTCAAGGCCGGTTATCTTGTCCAGACGGCGTTGATGACGGCCGCCCTCAAATTCGGTTTTCAGCCAGACGTCCAAAATCTGCAAGGCCAATTCCGGCTCCAGAACGCGTGCGCCCATAGCCAGAACATTGGCGTTGTTGTGTTGGCGGCAGGCTTCTGCGGTGAATAAATCATGGCAGAGAGCGGCGCGCACGCCGGGAATTTTGTTGGCGGCAATACTAATGCCAATACCGGTGCCGCAAAGCACAATGCCGCGGCCGCATTCGCCGCTGGTGACGGCTTTGCCAACAAAAAACGCATAATCGGGATAATCCACAGAAGTTTCGTCAAAAGTGCCAAAATCCTCCACTTCCAGCCCCTTGGCCAGCAGATGCGTTTTAATCTGTTCTTTCAGCTGATAGGCGGCATGGTCGCAGCCCAAAGCAATTTTTGCAGAAGCATTGTTCATGTTTTTTGGCAGCCTCCTTATTAGAGTTAAATTTTGGTTAATTTAAACAACTGTTAAATTATTCGCTGTATTTAGGCTTTTTCCTCTAATTTGGCAGCCAGCTTTTTGATTAGTTCTTCAATTTGCTGGGCGCAGGCTTCATAAACCTCCTGGTCGCCGCCGAAAGGGTCGTCAATTTCCTGGTTCGGCTCGTCCACATACTCGGCGAGGGTGAACACCTTGCCATTACATTCCTCTGGCAGCGCCTGCAAAATGACTTGTTTATGGCTTTTACTCATACACAGCACCAAATCAGCGTCGGCCAGCAGATAGCTGGAAAGCGCCCGGCTGCGGTGGTGGTCAAGGTTCAGGCCGCGCCGCTGCATGGCTTCTATGGCGCCAATACTGGCCGGCAATCCGGGTATTGCGCCCACGCCGGCGGAAAGTGTTTCAATATGGGGCAGATATTGCTGGCAAAGCGCTTCAGCCATGGGACTGCGGCAGGTGTTGCCTGTGCAGACCAGAAGTAATCTTTCAATTTTGGGCATAGTTTTTTCCTCATTTAAATTTAATTTGTTATAATATTTAATAATACCATGTTGGGGGCAAAATAGCAATATTTTAGCGCAAAAATGGGTGTGTTGGCCGTTTCTTTGCGCTGGTGAAAAATATTTTTATTCTCCTTGTCACAATTAAAGTTTGAAATTCGTTTAAATATATGCGTGTTGACAGATATTCGCGTTTCAGTTAAAATATAAACCGGGGCGGGGATAATATATGTTAGCATTATATTTAAGCATTCTGAAAACTGACGCTGACAAACAGCTTATTACAGATGTTTACAATTTATATTGGCGCAAAATGATGTTGGCGGCGAAAAATGTTACACATGATAATGGTTTGGCGATGGAGGCAGCGCATGAAAGTTTTTTGAAAATTATTAAGTCGATAGACAAGCTGCGTGCGGTGGCACCGGAACGCCGAGCGGCCTGGCTGGTGGCGGTTGCAGTTAACACAGCGAAAGATATTTTAAGGAAAGAGTATAAATCTGGCTTGCCAATGAATAAGGAATTTTGGGAACAGCAGCCTTATGTTGATAGAATGGAAGAACGCAATTTTCTGCTTGATGAAATTAAAAATCTGCCCGAAAAGTATCGGGAGCCCTTGGCATTATATTATCTTTTTGGCTATGGAATTTCAGAAATTGCTGAGATGTTGGGAATATCATCGGATAATGCCAGACAAAGATTGAGCCGCGCCAGAAAAATGTTGCGTGAGAGGTTAACAGAGAATTTTAAGTAGGTGATAGCTTGTTAGATGATTGTGAGTTTGACCGTGTTTTATCTGAAGCATTAGCTGATTATTATGCGGAAACACCAGACTGGCAAGGGGTACTTTCCCTTAAATACCGGTGGCGTTTTAAGCAAATGTTGGCGAACCCTTTTGAGTATGTTAAGCACTGGCAGGAAAGACCATTGCTGAAACTGCGGCGTTATACGTTGACGGCTATGGTGTTGTTTGCGATTGCCGGTGGCGTTCTTTTTGGCGTTCCGCAGTTGCGAGTTGTTGCTACCAACCTGTTCACAGAGTGGCATGAGGGATATAATAGTTATCATTTTGCCTTTTATGCGTTGAAAGATGAAAAGTTAATTTTGCCGAAAATTGAAATTACCTATATTCCAGAGGGCTATGAACTTGATTATTTTGATATAAATGGAGCCAAAACTCATGCAGTTTGGAGATACATAAATACTGACGGAAAAATTTTAACAATTTATGCTGACGTTAACGATGCGAATTTCAAGATGTATTATGATAATGAGTATCATAAACAGCAACGTATTGCTTTAAGCAATGGCCGGCAGGCTATTTTCCTTGTGCGCGATAAGGAAAATAGGCGGAACAGTTTGTTATGGACAGAGTTTGATGACAATATTGCTTTAAGCATTAATGGCGATTTATCAGCAAAAGAATTAATAAATATTGCCAATGATATTTTGATAAAATAGCTTATGGGGTGTTTATATTCAAAATGGATATTTTATTTTTGGAAAAAATCTAAGAAAAAAAATTTTTTTGTCACAATCATGCTTCTAAATACGTCTATATATTATGAGAAACAAATTAGGGTAAATTTGTCAAATGAAGTTGGGTAAATTGTTTCTTGATAAAATATAGAAAGGAGGTGTAAAAGATGAAGACAAAAACATTGCTCTTGGCATTGGTGATGATATTTACTATGGCTTTCAGTTCTGTGGCCTTGGCGTCTGATATTATGCCGATTTGGGATAATACGGACCTTTGTAAGCCTGTACTTACTATAAGAAATAGTAAGGCATATTGTTCCTTGGACGTGGACGCAGCATATAGCAGTTACAAAATTACAGCAACGGTAACCTTGCAGAAGTTAAATTCAAATAACAGCTATGGTTATGTGACAAGCTGGTCCGGTTTAAGCGATAATGGCTCTCTTCATTTTTCTGATAGCTATACAATCAGTGGCAGCGGAAGCTATCGTATCAAATGCGATATAAACGTGGCCGGTGAGGCAATTACCGTTTATGCTTATGCTACAAAATAGTGTTAATAGTTTGTTGTGGGCTTTTTCCCCTTTTGGGGATAAATAATTTAAAAATAAGGAACCGATTTTTGAAAAGGTAGGGTTTTAGCTTGAATTATGATGAGCAGTTAAAAAGTTTTAAGCATTTAATTAAAATCGGCCCTAAAACTGTGTTGGAATTGAGTATTTTGTTAAAAAACAAATTGACTGTGCAGGAAATAGGCGCAGGAAAATTTTCTGATTATTATCGTGAGGCGCTTAAACTTAACGCCTTTTATTGTATTAATAATGAAAAATTGCAAATAAGGCCTGATGAAATGGTTTTTCGTTTCTTTGAGGTAATAATGGACGAGCGTGCCCGTCAGTATTTTGCTGCTGAACCCAACACGTTGCTTATGCAGGATATGTGTTATATTATTTTTGAGGAAAAGACTGGTTATATGTGTTCTTCCAGCAATAAGCTTTTTATTGATATGATGTTAGCGCGAGGTGTATCGCAGGAAGATTATGATAATGAGAGTTTGCAATTTCGTGCTTTGTTGGGGTATTTGGCCAGCGATTTTGAATAGTGTATCTATAAAAAAATGAAACATGAATTAAAAAAATGGCACAGTATTTTGTGATTTATTGCTGTTCCTGTTGTGGTGCGCGGCTGGCTAGGCTGTGCGCTATTTTTTTCGGGGAAAATACAAAAAAGGAGGGAGGGAATTAACATGTCAACCAGAAAAAGCTTATTAAATTTAATTTTAGCGCTTTGCCTGTGTATGGTGTTGGCGGCTCCGGTTTGGGCAGCGGAAAAGTTAGCTGACATTGAGCAGGCCAGGGCTTTATTAATTGCTTTTGGTATGGACGAGGGGGCTATTGCCTTGTGGGACGATGAAACCATATTGGCTTTTGCAAATGCCGAAAAAATTCAATCTGCCACTTCCTATTATAAAGTTGATGAGAAAGGAGATATCGTGACGCAGTTGCCTGAAGATATTGCAATTAGGCAAGCCGCTGTTCTTTCGGCGCAACAAAAAGAGGAATTTTTTGAAAAGGCCATGAACCCACAATATGTTGATATGGAACTTTATGGCTCTAAAAAATTTAACAATGGATATATAAAGGTATATCATGCCGCGGCTTATCTGGGAGGTCATGATTATTTATTTAGTACGGATTGTTTGTGGTTGACAATGCCTAAAGACAGGGGCTATGATTTTATTAGCGCTTTAGCAGAAGAAACCAACATTGATGTGAATTCTGTTAAGGGTAGTTGGGGGTGTCTTCAAACTTATGTTGAAGATGGTACAGTAACAGAAAGATATATCAGTGGAACAAACTTTGAAAAAACAATAGCTCCAATTATCGGTGAGCGGTCTGGCGCCGCTGGTGTTTTTAAGTTGTTTAGAGATGCCGTTAGTTCCGGTACAGGTGTTCGATATGATGATTTTCGGGCGCATTACCAATATCAGGGCGGTATTGTTGACTACACTGCGCCTAAGGATTTTATTTGTACAGGTGTTTATTCTCATGCACGCGCAAAACTAAATGTTGTTCCGTCTTTTAGTTTGACTGATAACTTTTTAGGTATGGGGATTTCTTGGGAATATGTAGATTATATGGCGTCTTTTATCGAAAACTATATCCCAAGTAATTAATAGAGTTAATTTTAGAATTTGGATTTAATGATATAGATAGTTTTGGTTTATGTGTTATAACTTCTTCGTTTGTAGTTGAAAATTTTCCAAAATATTCACAACTTTTTCATAATATCATATCTCAAAAAAATCTATAAAATTAGAATCTTTATTGTGTTGTTATCAGTCTTGGTGTTGTTTCTTTCACTGTTATTGGTTATTTGGGGTTATGCCTAACAGATATTGTACTGGCCTTTTATCGTTTTCCCAATAATCCTCTTGACAAACGAAAACAATACAGTTATTTTCTGTTACACCAATAATTTGGAATATCAGAGTTGGTTCAGTAATTTTTAATATTTGTCTTTGTTCAGAAGTTAAAAGATTAATTAGCAGCAATTCAAAATTATCTTCTTGCAAAAAGGCCAGGTAATTATCATTATATAGTACAGAATTTTGATTGAAATATGGCGGAGCATTTGGTAGTTTGTGCCATTCATTTATAGTTTTGTTACGCCAGTCAGCAATTGCGTATGTGTAACCATTTTCATAATTCAGACAAACGATTGAATATTCCTTATTTTGTTCTCTAATTGGCTGGTATGATACATAATTTTGTGAGTCGCCTATTCAACAGTCCAGAATTCACCGGTTTCTAAGTCCAGTGTTATAAAATTTCCAAGGCTATCACCCCAAAGGGCAGGGCAATAAAAACCAATACTATTGCCATCAGGCATAAATAAGGCATCACTTGGCAGCAATTCAAAACTACCTAAAGCTTCACTATAAATATTAACTCAATTAAAATTGAAACGAAAGGAAGTGTTTGATGTGTATCAGGTAGATGTGAACGAAACTACACAAACAACAAAAACATAAAACAGGAGGTATTATATGGATTTTGAGGCGAGTATTGAACTGTTACAGACATTGGTGGTAGCCCTGGGTGCTGGTTTAGGCGTTTGGGGTTTTGTTAATCTGTTGAAAGGATACGGCTCAGAAATTGAATGGAGAAACAAAAGAATGATACTAAAGAAAAAATGACAGGAATTTATTTTAAGCTGACAGAAAGAGAACGCCAGCTTATTGAGCAAAAAATGGCTTTGGCTGGGGTTTACAATACGAGCGCCTATATCCGAAAATGTGTATTGACGGTTACATTATAAAGCTACAAATACCAGAATTGAGCCAGGGCAACCGGTATTTGCACTCTGTTGCTAATAATGTCAATCGGATTGCTAAAAGACTTAATTCCGGTGGGCAACTCTATAATTGAGAGTTGGCAAATGTGCAGCAAAGTTTGGCTAAAAATGAAAAGCTGTTTGGTTATATTTCGGAAAAGTTAGCCAAGATAAAATAAAGGCGGTGGTTTTATAGCGACAACACGCCTGATACCGCTACATACCGGCAAAGGGCGGACGATTGCCAAAGCATTAGGCCAAGTAACAGATATTGTTTGTACTCATATAGACAAGGCGCACAATCACAGCCATATGTCTGTGATTGAAGAAGCAAAGCCCAGCCGAGGCGGTTATGCCGACTGACTAAAAAGCAAAGGTATAAATAAATCGCCAACGGTGCGTCAGCAGTTGAAGCATATTATTGATGATAAGATTAGTGAAATTAAAACTTATAATGAGTTTCTAAATGGTTTGCAAGCAGTCGATGTTGAAGTCAAGCAGGGAAAAATTTAGCCTTAAAGCTACCGAAAGCCAAAAGGTTGATGTGTTTAAGTTCTCTAGCTTATGAATATTTGGAAGATGAAATTAAAGCTAGAATTACCGGTCAGGAAACCATTGCCAGGCGACAGAAAATTGTGCTGAGCGAAGTTGCCAAATGCTATTTTGATGAGTTGGGAATGAAGAAGTTACCAAGTATTAAGGGATTGAAACAGGCGTATATCATGGCATTGTTTGCAGTAAAAAGCTTAATAGTTATAAAAACTCTTAAAGACTATTTATTTTTATTCTAAAAGAATATATAATATAAAATGAGTAATAATTGGAGAGATGTACTATGGGCAAAGAATTAAATATATTGTTTGGCAATAATCTGCGTGAGCGCAGAAAGGAATTAAGATTGACGCAAGCAGAAGTTGCGTCTAAACTGGGCATAAGCACTTCTTTTTATGCTAATATTGAGCGCGGTAACAGGTTTGTTAGTTTGGAAGTTTTGGCTGGATTAGCAAAAGCGCTTAATGTCAGTATTGGTAGTTTTTTTGAAGAGCATAAGAGTAATGCGACTTTGGATAATATAAATGAGATGCTACAAATATTTTCACAAGAAGAGTTATTGACTGTGGAAAGGATATTGGAGGCTATGCTAGTTTCTTTTACATATTCCAGAAAAAGTAATGATGTTGATAAAGATTAGTATTTTCTTATAGTTTCCAACACAAAGAGGTGATTGATTTGCGGTTTTGGCTTAAGAATAAATCTGCCGGTTTTTCTCCTGATACCTGCGAAAAATATCGCGATTATCTATTTCACATTGCTTTACGCATTACAAATGATAAATTCTACGCTGAAGATGTTGTACAGGAAACAATGTGTAAAATTATTAAAATTGCACCTAGACTGGCTGATAAAACAGAGGAAGAAATCAAAAAATATATGACTAAGGCGGTTATAAACAATGCTTTTACATATATGAAAAAAGTGTTGCGTGAAATACCATCTGAAGACCTTTTTCAGAATGTTCCTTTTGATGTTGTTATGGAAACGATTTTGGGTGCAGAAACTAAAGACCAGCTAAAGAATGCTTTGACGAAATTAACTTCTAAACAGCGTATGGTTTTAGTTTTGATGTTTTATGAAAATTGGAGTTCGGCACAGATTGCCGAAGAATTTAATATAACTGCTGACAATGTGCGACTGTTAAAAAAGCGTGGTTTGGATAATATGAGAGAAATCTTGCTAAAGGACGGTTGGGATAAATGAAAGAATTGACCGAAAAAGACCGGGAAAAACTTCTGGTTGCCGGTGAAATATGTTATAAAGAAATATTGCAGGATATTGAGCAGATTGCGAAAGACGATGTGCCAATAAGCTATAACCGGGAAAAATTGCGACAGGCTGAAGCCGAAGCCTGGCAGGAAGTATACCGAAATGAGAGAAGAACCAAATACAAACACATTGCAATATTGGCTGCTTGTTTATTTCTTGCTCTAACAGTAGTTATGCTGACAGGCAAGCCAAGTGTGGCTTACCAAAAGTTTTGGAATAATTTGTTTGTTAAAGATAATGGTAACTCTATGAGTATTGTTTCCAGTTCCACAGCTTTGCTGCCGGAGGATTGGAGCGGTTACTACGTACCAATGGAAATACCGCCGGGCTATGTGATTGAAAGTGCAGAAAGAAATGATTTTGGTCAATCAATTTTTTATATTAATGCAGATGGTAACTACATTAATTTTTCTGTTGGCTTGGGCGATTTTAATGTTCATTTAGATACCGAGGACTGTATAGTAG
>CANSKT010000088.1 GCA_947647555.1 uncultured Peptococcaceae bacterium
TTTTTCAGCTGTTCAGCTTTGGTATAATTATGCTGACGCTGGGCGTATTGGGTAATTATCTTTGGCGAACCTTTGACGCAAGCCGCGGCCGTCCGGTTTATATAGTTGAAGAAGATTTAAATCAGGAAAAAATCTATGTTAAAAGATAGTTTGCAGAAAATGGCCAAGCAGTTTGTTGGTTTTGGTATAGTTGGTATTTTTAATAATCTGATTTGTTTGGCCGTTTATTATCTGGTTATTTATTTTAATGCCAGCTGGTATTTGTTTGGTAATGTGCTGGGGTTTCTGGTTAGTACTTTAAATGCCTATATTATGAACAGCAAATTTGTGTTTAAGGCCAAAAAATTTGACAAACTAAATTTGGGAAAAACTTATTGTGCATATCTCATATCTTTAGGTATCAGTACATTGTTGCTTTATGTTTTGGTTAACAAACTGCAAGTTGACGCCAGACTGGCGCCAATATTTTCCTTAATGGTGACCGTTCCTTTTAATTTTATACTTAATAGATTTTGGGTGTATAACAGATGAACGAAAATATAGCTATGAAATTACAACCTGAAAAGCAGCACATTAGGTGGATTGACTGCGCTAAAACAGTGGCAATTATAGCTGTTTTGGTGGACCATAACAGTGGTCTGCTATATCAAAATAATAATATTAAAATTATATCATATTTTTCAGTTTCTCTTTTCATTTTGTTGGCTGGTATTACTGCTTTTGATACTACTAAGGTAGTACGGGGGGGGGGCAGGCATAAATACTGGCAAGGTTTGAGCCGAATTTTGCTGCATTATGCCATAGCAACATTTATTTTGCAGGTATGGTATACACATTTTTTTGATTTGCAAACTTACATTAGCCATTTGCTTCATTTCTCAATACAAGCGCCATTTTATTTTCTTTTATTTTTCTTGCAGTTAAAGTTAATAAGTCCATTTTTGGTTATGTGGTGCCAATTTTGCAATAAGCAAAGCTTAAGTTGGCTTTGGCATATAGCCAGTGTATTGTTTTTATGCTGGTTTAGTTCTGTTTTAATTCGATATACTTTTATGCTGCCGGTTGGTGGTGGTGGAAATTTTTTGTTTGGTGGAACCTATTTGTTGTTGTATTATATAGGCATTTTATTGTCTGCTTTTGGGGTTTTTGGTGTTTTAAGAAAACGGTTTGTCTTAATTTTATTCATATCAATAAGCTTTTCGATTATATGGTGTTGGCTATACATTCAAAATATTGTTAATTTTGATGCTTTGCTTGCTGATTATTATGGCATTGGCAAAAATCCTCCAAGCGTTAGGTTGCTTGTTTTGTCTATAACAGTTTTATTTATCTGTTACTCTGTTTTTGGATTGCTGGAGGACAGCGCTGTTAAGATTAATCAGGAGATAGTTGACGCTATGGCGTTTATAGGCAGATATACATTATATATTTTTATGTATCATTTAATGGTGCGTGATGTAATTTTGACTTTTTTGCCAGTGGTGCAGACTAATATTTGGTTAATGCGTTTTGCTATATTTATTCCAATGCTGGTTGCTCCGGCTTTAGTGGTTTGGCTGATTAATAAGATTAAAAATAGGTTTATGCAAATTGCATTAGAAGCAGATTTGGGAGGATATAAGCATGATTATTGAAGCAATGAAAGGTAATTGGGTGTGTTTGCGTTGTGCAGACAAGGAAGATGTTGATTTTACTTTGGCTATAAGAGATGATGTGGAAAAAAATAGATTTTTAACCAAATTTCATAATACAAAGGCTGAACAGGCAGCCTGGATTGAACAACAAAGGCTGGCAGTGGATAGTTGCTTTTTGGTTATTGAAAACTTAGCTGGTAAGCCTTTGGGAACGATTGGTTTTTGCAATTTTGATTTTGTTAATAATATATGTGAATGTGGGCATTATGTTTCATGGGGTATGCCTATGGAGAATGTAGAAGCAAATTTATTGATGTTGGATTATTTATTCAATGTGTCAAAAATTAGTAAAAGTTATATTTACGTATATCCGGAAAACAAACAAGTTGTTAGCTTAAATCAAAGATTTGGCTATAAGTTTGTTAAAGAGGAAACAATGGGCAATGGGGATTTGGGTTTGAGATTTGAACTTGAGTCAGAACAATACAACGTACAACGCAAAAAAATTGTTGCTTTACTTGATACAATAAAAAAGTAATTAGTTTCAATATTTGTGCAAGTATATAAAATAGTTAAAAAATATGGGGTAAAAGAGCATGAAAGCAGCGGTACTATCAAATGTAAATTTGAATTCGGTAATAAGAGGCTTGGGGAAAAAGATAGAAGTATTTGAGTCAGAAGGTTATGGCAATGAGTTGGGCGTATTGCTGGACGAACACTCAGGTCTTTATAAATTCCAGCCAGAGTTGATTTTTGTTATAGCAGAATATATGGAGTTGCTTGGCCATAATTTGCGGACGGAACAGGCTGCAGCGGCAGTGGATAGCTGGTTTGGGGCTTTTGAGTCGTCTATTCATAAAGATATAACCTACTATGTATCTGACGTATATCTTTATGGATTGGAGTTGCTGGTTGACCGGGACGAGCAGAACAAAGTGCATTTGGAAAATCTATGGCAGGAGCGTTTGGCGGCCTGCCGGGAAAAGTTTAATAATGTTCTGGTATTTCCATTGCGTGCCATAATTGAGCATATGGGGGAGGGTCAGGTATATTCCTCCAAGTTCTGGTATATGGGTAAAATACCTTATAGCACAAATATGCAAAAAGCATTGCAAAAGGAGATATTGCATAAAATTGAACTTTTCAGGCGCCCGGCGAAAAAAGTTCTTTTGCTGGATTTGGATAATACCCTTTGGGGCGGTTTGGCAGGTGAGCATGATAAATCGCCTGTGCAGCTTTCTGAAGACGGGGTAGGAATGGCCTATAAAAATCTTCAGCGAGTTATTAAGCGAATAAAAGAGCAAGGTATAGTTTTAGGTCTGGTTTCCAAAAACAATCCGGAAGATGCCTTGAGTATAATTAATAATCATGCTCATATGGTTTTGCATGCCGAGGATTTTGCCATAATGAAATTAAACTGGACGGCTAAACATGAGAATATTATGACGATTGCGCAGGAATTAAATCTGGGGTTGGATTCTATGGTATTCTTTGACGATAATCCAGCGGAGCGTCAGTTGGTTCAGGAAATGCTGCCGCAGGTTGTGACGCCGGATTTTCCTGCTAATGCAGAGCAGCTGCCAGAAGCAATGATTGCCATATATCAACAGTATTTTGAAAAACCATATGTTACGGTTGAAGACAGGCAAAAAACCGCTCAATATCAGGCAAATCAAAAAAGAGATGAACTGCGTCAGTCGGCATTAAGTTTTGAGGATTATCTGAAGAATTTACAGATTAAATTAATAAGAGTTGAAGCAGCTAAGAATATTGAAAGACTGGTGCAGCTGGTTAATAAAACCAATCAGTTTAATCTTACTACTATGAGATTTACGCTGAATGAAATGGAAAAAATGTTAGAGGATAAAAATAAAGAGATATTTTTGTATCAGGTGACAGACTGTTTTGGCGATAATGGTATTGTGTCGGCTTCGGTTGTGGATTATGGTGAAGATGCTCGAATAATTGAATTTGCTATGAGTTGCCGGGTTATGGGCAGGAGAATAGAAAATGCAATTATTGAAAATATGGAGCAGGCGGCCAGAAAGCGTGGTTATGAGCGTCTGTTGGGCGAATATATTCCCACAGAAAAGAACAAGCCGGTTGCAGATTTGTATTCCGCACTGGGCTATAAAAAGTTGGAAAATATTACTGCCAAGGGTGAGATTTATGAGGTGTCCTTATCAGATACGCCCAAGAGAAGCTATGAATTAGAAAACGGAGGTATAATGTTATGAGAGAAAAGGTAATTTTGCTTATTGAAGAAATATTGGAACTGGAACCAGGCACAATCACAGAGGATACTGTGGCGGAGGATATTGCTGAATGGGATTCACTGGGTCAGATAATGGTTATAGGCGCTTTGGAGGAAAAGCTTGGTTTGAACATATCATTAGAGCAGGCTTTGCAAATTAAAAGCGTTAAAGATATTTTTACATTGGCAGATATATAGGCGGATAATTATTTTTATAATACAGGTTGCAGTTCATATATTTGTAAACCGTTGGAGGTCGCTTTATGAACATATTATCATTTTCTGGTTTTATTCCGGAGCAAATCTGTGATACGGTGCGCTTTATTTCATATCGGGGAGAGCAGAGAATATCCCATTATTGTGGATATGCAGCGGATTATATTTCTCAGGTTTTGCAGGATAATCGTTATGACGGCGCAGTGTTTCCGCGCAGCTGTGACAGCAGCCGGGTAATAAGCAGCTATTTGTCTGATTGCGACAAGTTTATGTATCAGCTACATATTCCTGCCCGTCAGGATAAATTGGCGGTACAGTTTTTAGCCGCCAATATTCGGGCGTATCAGCAGGCTGTTGAAGAACATTATGGTATAAAAATTACGGACGTTTGGGAGCGCGCAGAACTGCTGAACAGGCGTAACCGGCTTTTAAGTGATTTATATGATAATTTGGCAGATATCTCATATAGCGATTATTTAAGTCAACTGCACCTGTTGTTGCAAAAACCATTGAAAGAGCAGCGAGTGACTGCGGATATTGCTGCTGGCAATGGCGGTAAAAAGGTTTATTTGATTGGCTCGCTTTTGGGTAATATTGATTTGGTTAAATCCATTGAACTGGCAGGCCTGAAAGTGGTTGGCGACAGGCTTACAGAGTCTAAGCGTTTGTTTTCAGCGCCGGCAGTTTCAGAAACAGGTGATATTTATCTCAATATAGCCGAGAGTATGTTGAAAAATAAGCTTTCACCCAGTCAAAATAATTTTGTGGCTATTCTGCATGAGGATTGTCAGGAAATCAAAACGAAAGGCATAAGAGGGGTAGTCTTTATTACCCAGAAATTTTGCGAGCCTTATGATTATTTATTCTCAGTGTATAAAAAGCTGCTTGATGAACAGGGTATCCCGGTATTGCGTTTAGTGCTGGCTAATTCAGCCGAACAACGTGATTTTAACAATACTCTGGAAAGCTTTGCGGAGATTATATAGGGGGCGAATATTATGGCTCAATCATCAATACAACTTCAGGCGAAGCTGATGCGCGATTATTATAAGGACTTTTCTAAATATGCCAAAGGAAAAGCGCCGGCGCGGAAAGTGGCCTTGGTGACGGCCTTTACACCGGTTGAGATATTGGAAGCGCTGAATATCAGCTATATATATCCGGAAAGTTATGCGGCGGTAATTGCGGCCAGCGGCAAAGAACAGGAGTTGTTAGCGGAAAGCGAGAGGCATGCGCTTTGTTTGGATTGTTGTTCATATTCCTGTTGCTTTGAGGGCAGTTTGATTTCAGAAACGGCTCCGCGCGGATTGCCGCCGAAGCCTGATGTTCTGATTGCTACTAACAACCAATGCAACACATTACCAAACTGGTGGAATATTTTGACGCAACGCTATCAGGCGCCGCTGATTGTTCTGGATTATCCTGGTGAGATTATGGAAACAGAACAGGCTTATGAATATGTAACCAGGCAACATCAGGATTTGATTGTGCGCATGGAAGCATTGAGCGGCAACCGGCTGGATTATGAATTATTGCAGGAATGTATTGTCAACAGCCGGGCCAGTGTTCAGGCCTGGGAGATTTTGCTTAAGTTGCTTGTTAAGCATGATATTGCGCCAACTCTGTTTTTTGATGCTGTTTCCTATCTTATTACGGCACGCTGCAAGCCGGAAACAGCTAATTTGTATAGGGCTATGGCTAAGGAACTGGCCGCTGCGCCAGAGGCGGACCGAAGTAAGCCGGCACTGTTCTGGTTGGGTTATCCACTCTGGTATCATGCCAAGCGTTATTTGCCGGAATTGTTGGAGGGGTGTCGGATTAGTGGTTCCAACTATTTAGGCTGGTGGAATTTGGATTATGACGGTGATAGTTGGGAGCGGCAAATGTTTAATGCCTATAATTATACTTTTCTTAATTTGCGGCAGGAAAGCACAAATGCTCTTTTGTGGCAATGTATTAAGGATTCTGGGGCGGTGGCTGCTGTTTCGCTTCACAATAAAAGCTGTAAGTGCGATTTTGTATCTGCTCGTCAGATTGAAATTCCACAGGCTGAACTGGAAATTGATATGATAGACCGGGAGTTTTTAGATATTGAACGCGCCCGGCGTCAGATAGAAACTCTGTTGGAGAGTATATGTACGGTATAGGTATTGATGTTGGCTCCACTTTTACCAAGTATTGTGTGCTGAATGCGAAAGGACAGATAATAAAACTTTTTATGGAGCAAACGCCGGTTCGGCAACAGGCTTTTTTTGAAAATAAGCTGCCCCTGTTTTATGCGGATTATCCGGATTGTAAAATTGTAACCTGTGGTTACGGGCGAAAAAATATTTCATATAATCACAGCATTACAGAATTAACGGCATTGGCGGCCGGGGCCGCTTATCAATGCTCACAGGCTGAATATGTTTTGGATATTGGCGGTCAGGATACAAAATTAATCAGGCAGCAGGACGGCAAATTGAAATCATTTTTTGTTAATGAGAAATGTGCAGCCGGTTGTGGCATGTTTCTAAAAAATGTATTGAATATGCTGCAAATGGATTTTGCAGATATAGATTTGCGTGAAGCAGCGCAACGAGAAATAAAATTATCCTCTGTTTGCGCAGTATTCGCTCAGAGCGAGATTGTGGAGTTAATTGCTGCCGGAGCAGAGAGTGGGGATATTGTTCGGTCTGTACTGGCTCATATTATGACGCAGGCCAAAACTTTGCTGAATAAGCAGGATTGTCCGGAGGTATTGCTTTCCGGCGGTTTAACGGCTGTTGAGGGCATTGCAGAATTTGCAGCGTCAATTTTACAAAGGTCAATTTTATTGCCGAAAAATGGTGCCTATCTTTCAGCGATTGGTTGTGCGCTTTCGGCGTTGCAGGTTCAGGAATAGGGGGAGTTTATATGGAAATCAGAGATGATTATAGATATTCGGGCACACATCAATGGGTAAAAGATACAAATGGTGTTTATGCCGTTGGTATTACGGATTATGCGCAGGCCGAATTGGGTGGGCTGGTATTTGTCAATCTGCCGGAAGTTGGTGAAGAAGTGACAGCCGGACAAGCTTTGGGTGATGTGGAGTCAACCAAGGTTGTGGCTGATGTTACCTCTCCATTGAGCGGTGTGGTCTGTGAGGTAAACGAAGCAGTTTTGGATATGCCGGAACAAATCAATGAAGCACCTTATGAGGCATGGTTGATTAAGGTGCAGGATGTATCTGCCAGTGTTGAATTATTTTCAGCAGATGAGTATCAGAAGCTGGTTGATGATTTAACTGAATAATGTTAAAAAGCATATCTTATATTGAAAGTTCTGCTTATAATCCTTATAAAAATCTGGCTTTGGAAGACTATTTGCTGCGGCATTGTGGTGAAACTGAAATTATCCTTTATCTTTGGCAGAATGAAAAAACCGTGGTGATTGGCCGAAACCAAAATGCCTGGCAGGAATGTCGTTTGCAAAGTCTGGAGGCGGCAGGCGGTTGTTTGGCCCGTCGGCTTTCCGGCGGCGGTGCGGTATATCATGATTTGGGCAATCTGAATTACAGCTTTATTACTGCTAAAGGTAATTATGATGTGCAAAAACAGCTAACTGTAATTTATGCGGCGCTGGACAGTTTGGGTTTAGGTGTGGAATTTTCCGGGCGTAATGATATTTTGTATAACGGAAGAAAAATTTCCGGTACGGCATTTTTTGAGCATAATGGCTTTTGTTGTCAGCATGGCACCTTGCTGTTAAATGTTGATGTTGAAAAATTAACGGCTTACCTGAACGTTGATTTGGCCAAGCTGGAGTCCAATGGTGTTGCTTCAGTGCAGGCCAGGGTTATGAATTTGCAGGAGTTGCAGCCGGATTTAGAGATAGGCCGATTAAAATCTGCCTTGCGTTCAGCATTTGAACAGGTATATGCTATGCCTATGCAGTTGATTTGCCTGCCTGAAGATGAGCCGGAATTGGCAGAGAGAGAAGATTTTTTTTCTTCATGGCAATGGCGTTTTGGCCGTAAAATCAGATTTCAGCAAGAGTTGAGCCGGCGTTTTAGCTGGGGAAATTTTTGTTTGCAGTTGCAGATAGAGTCTGGCCGCATAAGAAATGCTATGGTTTATTCAGATGCTTTGTATACAGGATTGCTATCCGGGTTTGGTCAGAAATTGTATGGTGTTTATTATACCAATGATGATATTTGCGATGCATTGAGGCAATGTTCTGCATTGAAAGAAGAATTGGCTATGCGTGATGATTTACTGTGTTGGTTACAAGGGGTGGCGATTTGAAATGACAGATAAATTTAATCTGATTGTGATTGGCGGCGGTCCGGGCGGCTATACGGCTGCAATTAAAGCGGCCCGGCTTGGCCTGAGTGTGGCTTTGGTTGAAAGCAGGCAGCTGGGCGGTACCTGTCTTAATCGCGGTTGTGTACCAACTAAGGCTATGCTGCACACAGCTGCTCTGTATCGTCAGATTAAATACAGTGAATGTTTGGGTATTGCAGTTGATAATTTACGGTTTGATTATGCGCAGATGCTGTCTTATCGGCAGAATGTCGTGCAGAAACTGTCTGCTGGAGTGCAGCAGCTTTTACAGGCCAATGGTGTTAAATTGTTTCAGGGTCATGGCCGGTTAATGTCAGGAAATCGGGTCAGTGTGGATTTGGTCGATGGCAAGTGTATTTTGCAGGCTGAGAAAGTAATTTTAGCTGCTGGTTCGCGGCCCAAGGTTTTGTCTTTATCTGGTATTGATTTGCCGGGGGTTCTGAACAGTGATGATTTGCTGGCCTTGCGAGAATTGCCCCAAAGTTTGGTTATAATTGGCGGTGGTGCGGTTGGTGTGGAATTTGCCGAAGTGTTTGCTGCTTTGGGA
>CANSKT010000089.1 GCA_947647555.1 uncultured Peptococcaceae bacterium
TGTTTGAGTGATGATTTTGTGATTATGCTTGATGATTGCGAGCGTTCTGGTGAACCCCATACTTTGGCGGAAATGGAAAGAGTATTGCAGGAAAATGAAATTAAATATAAACGCGGCAGATATAGCGGCAAAAAGGATTGTGTTTTGATTTGTGCCGCTCATCTGGGCTTTTTGAGTTCTATGTAATGAATAAAACAATTATTTGGCTGGGCAGACCAGAAGCTGAGCCGCTATTGCCGATTTTGCAGCAAAAAGGTTATGTTGTAAAGTTTCTGGACAATATCAGACAATACGCAGACCTGGCAAATCAAATTGATTGCTTGATATATTATGCGCCTGGGGCTGAAATAAAGGTTGAAGATATTCCAGCTGGCGTGTCATTTGTTTTATATGAACCACGAAGTTTCACATACTATCTGACCAGGCACGACGCACGTTTTGCTTTATTGATTGAATTGGCCGAACTGGCCACGGCGGTTGTCTGTTGTGATGAGGTAAGCCGGCAGTGGTGGAGTTATTTTAACGTCAGGACCTATTTGTTGGGTGTTAATGAAAAACAGGCGACGCCGAGTTCGCAGGAAGTCCGGATTGCTGAAATGATAGCGGCTGATTATCTGGCAGGCTATTCTTATGCCGTAAAACACAGGGTTGGTTTATGGGGCAAGGTTAAGCGATATTATAAAGAATTTGGTTTGCGGCAGACTTTGCATAGAGTATATGAAAAATTGAGTGGTCAGGAAGATGAAAATTAAAAACAGGTTGGGAATTGGGTGAAGTAAATGGGTGAGGAAAACAAGGGAAATATACAGCCCAAGGTGGCATTGATAGTTCCTGTATATAATGATGAAGATTATTTGCGCGTTTGTCTGGACAGTATCAGGAAGCAGACGACTGACTTTTGGGAGGCCTGGCTGATAGACGACTGTTCCGCAGACAGCAGCGCGGAGATAATTCGGGAATATTGTGAAGCTGACTCGCGTTTTCATTATCTGCATAATCAGGTGAACAGCAGCGCCTGGGTGAGCCGAGCCAAGGGCATTATGGCGGTATCACCAACAGTTCAATATATTATGTTTGCTGATGCTGACGATAGTTTGCAACCAAACGCAGTGGCCAGAGCATATGAATTGATGCAGAAAGACCCAGTGGATATTTTACATTTTGGCACTAACGTGGAAAATATTGCCAATATTTCGCAAAAGCGTATTCAGGGTTATGCGGCCTATTTGCAGCCTGAGTTGGCGCGCTTACAGGGGCGAGAGATTTTTGACAGCTTTGTGCGGCGCAGCTTTGAGGGGCATTTGTGGAACAAAATGTTCAAGGTGGATTTGCTGCAAGACGTTATCCGCGATTTGGGAGTTGAAAGAGTTTTGCCCAAAGCGCAGGATAAGGTTTTATATTGGGCGGCTTGCTGGCAGCGTGAAAATCTGACTTACCGCGGCGTTGCGGACAAGTTGTATAACTATAAATATGGCCAAGGGGTTGAGGGCGGCCAGAGTACTATCAGTTTGCAGCAGTTTCGGCAATATCTGGCGCAGGCCTGGACGGAAGATACTATTGCCGAGATTATGCTTAAACACCCGGAAGCCGCAGCAGAATATGCCGAGGTTATGGAAAATTCACGTATGAATTTGATGAACCATACAGCGCGTAATTTTACCCGTTTGTCCTCAATAGATAAGCCGGCTGGGCTGGATTTGGTGGCGGAATACTGGCAGGCGCCTTTAGACGGCGCGCGCTTTGCCAGTGCTTTGGCAGCGCATACCTGGGGCAGTCAGCTGGAATTGGCAGAGGCAACGGCTGAAGCAAGGCTCTTCCAGACGGATAAAAAAGCGGCTGATATGAAGGTTATCGGTACATATTATCATCGTTTGGATAACGGCGGTATTCAACGGGTGATTGCTCAACTAATGCCATTTTGGCGTGCGCTGGGCTATAAGATAGTAGTATTTACGGATTATGAACCAGATGAAAATGATTATGATTTGCCGGATTATGCCGAAAGGGTTGTTATTGGTTACTCTTTTTCCCGTTCTCGGCGTGGTAGATATGCCCAGCGTGGCATGGCTTTTGCCCGACTCTTGCAGCAATATCGGGTTGATTGCATGGTTTATCATTCTTATTTTTCTGATGTTTTGCTTTATGATATGCTGGTTTGCCAGAGTCTGAATATTCCTTTTGTTATCTATTACCATAATGTATTTAGTCGTTTTTTGCGTTATAACGATACCAAATTTTCTACAATACCGCTTTTGGCACAAAAGGCGGAGGGGCTGGTTTGCTTAGACGATACCAGCGCGGTCTGGTGGCGCAACTTTAATAAAAACGTACATGTGGTGTTAAATCCGCTGACTTTTGATTTGTCGGCGGTTAAGCCGGCGGCCAGGGATAACCAGAATATTTTGTTCCTGTGCCGTTTGGAGGAAGAAGCCAAACACCCCAACGACGCGATTACCATTATGCGAGATTTGGTGAAGCTTATGCCGGACGCTAAATTGTATGTGGTTGGTTCCGGTGAAGAAAAGTATGTTGAGGGTTTGAATAAGCGTATTGTCAAGCTGGGGCTGGAAGAAAATGTTATCATGGTGGGCTTTACTAAAGATGTTGACCAATATTACCAGCAATGTAGGGTGTTTTTAAGCTGTTCATCACATGAGGGAGCTCCTATGACCTTGTGTGAGGCAACTTCTTTTGCATTGCCACTTGTGATGTATGATTTACCATATTTGGCTATTGCGCAGGCTAACCCGGGAATTTTTGCAGTAAAACAGCGAGATACGGACGCAGCGGTTCAGATGTTATATGAATTATTATCCAATCCCAACCGTTTAAGGGCGGCCGGTGATTCTGGGCGTAAATATTTGGCTGATATGTATAGTGTGGATATTGGCCGACAGTGGCAGGTGGTATTTAATTCAATTAATAATGCTCCAAATACTCCCTGGCCCAGTACCATAATGATGTGCTGCACGTTGGTGCGTGATTATTATGACGGTACTTTGCCGATAAATAATTTGCGTCGCGACGCTAAAAATAACTGGCGTGAATTGCAGAATGTACATAATTCTCTTTCGTTTAAAGTTGGACGTGCTATTACATATATACCCAGAAAAATGCGAGATGTAATAAGGAAGATTGTTAAATAAATTTAATCTGAGGAGTGGACAGGTATGTCAGTAATTGCCATAGCCGGAACCGGTTATGTGGGTTTATCTAACGCGGTGCTTCTGGCGCAGCATAATGAGGTTTATGCCGTGGATATTGTGCCGGAAAAGGTGGAACTGATTAATCAGAGGAAATCACCGATTGCGGATAAGGAAATTGAGGAATATTTGGCAGAAAAGCCGCTAAATTTAACTGCTACTCTGGACGGAGAGGCAGCTTATGCCAAGGCGGAATATGTGGTTATTTCCACGCCGACCAATTATGATGAAGAAAAATATCACTTTGATACTTCATCGGTGGAGGCGGTAATTGAGCAGGTTCTTGCGGTTAATCCGCAGGCGGTTATTGTAGTGAAATCTACGGTGCCGGTTGGCTTTACGGAAAATATGCGGCAGAAGTATCAGGCGGATAAGCTGATTTTCAGCCCGGAATTTCTGCGCGAGGGCAAGGCCTTGTATGATAATCTCTATCCTTCAAGAATTATTGTTGGCGTGCCGGAGGGTGATGCGGAACTGATTTTGGCAGCCCAAAAATTTGCGCAGCTTTTGCAGCAGGGTGCTGTTAAGGAAAATATCCCCACACTTTTGCTGAAGCCTACTGAAGCGGAAGCGGTGAAGCTGTTTGCCAATACATATCTGGCCTTGCGCGTCAGTTATTTTAATGAACTTGATACCTATGCGGAATTGAAAGGGCTTGATGTGCAGCAGATTATTGACGGCGTGGGGTTAGACCCTCGTATTGGTGCACATTATAACAATCCCTCTTTTGGTTATGGCGGTTACTGCCTGCCTAAGGATACCAAGCAGCTTTTGGCTAATTATCATGATGTACCGCAGAATTTGATTGAAGCGATTGTGGCGGCTAATGATACTAGAAAGAAGCATATTGCGGAGCGTATTTTGGCGAAAGCAAGGTCTGTGGCTAAGGGTGATAAGCTGACGGTGGGTATTTATCGCCTGATTATGAAAGCCAATTCTGATAATTTTCGCCAGAGCGCTATCCAGAGCATTATGCAGTTGTTGCGTAAGGCTGGAGCAGATGTGGTGATTTATGAGCCGACCCTGATGACTGATGAATTCTGCGGTTTTAAGGTTATGCATGATTTGGCTGATTTTGTAGAAAACTCTGATGTTATTGCAGCTAATCGCATGACTGAGGAATTGAATATTTGCCGTGATAAAGTGTATACCAGGGATATTTTCTTTAGAGATTAAAAGAGGGTAAAAATGTTTCCTATATTTCAATTAATAATAGTTGCTGTTTTAATTGCTGGTGTAATAATATACTTAGGCAAAATTAAGCAAAAAGAAAAAAGTTTGGTGGTGAGTCTGCTCATTTGCATAATTCTGGCAGCTATAATTTCTAATGGTATCTTAAATCTTGTGCCATTGCCTACTAATGAGGTTGTTGTAACTGCCACTGGAGAAAAAAATGAGAATGCCAAGAATAATGAAATTAATATTTTGAATTATGTTGTAGATGCCGAGAATTATGTAATCAAAAATCCCACAGAAGGTAAATGGTTCTGGAAAGGCGACGTTTATATGTGGCGAAATGAAAACGATTCTCGACAACCGGCTGGGACTACCAGAAGTATCACATTAAATATTCCTTATGGACAGGACAGGTCTGTTCAATTTGGTTTGAGCGAATGGAATGGCATAGTGGAAGTGACCTATAATGGTGAAAGCAACAGGTATGATTTATTTAAGTCAGGTGATGAAACCACTTTTTTGGCACCAGTGCCGGATACTGACATTTTAGCTTTATATTTGACTAAATTGTTACGTTTATTATTGTTTGCTGCAATTATAGGTTTGTTGATGGCTTATCCGATATTTTGTGTAGTTAAGTATGAATATGAGGTTATAAAGAAATTTTGGCAAAAACATTGGGACAAAATTTATTATTTGGGATTGGCCGCTCTATATGTTTTATTGTTGCAAAAAAATAGTGTTGAGGGTTCGTTATGGGGCGATGAAATTTGGGAACTTGGTTGGAAATACACAGATAAACCATATTTTCAAACAATACTTTATTTTAATTTGACAAAATTCTGGCTATGGTTTATGCCTTATGGCCATCAATATTTACTTTTATTGCCACAGCTTTTTGTTGCTGGAACGATATTTTTAGCTGGATGTATAGGTAGTAGACTGTATGGAAAAAATTTGGGGATAATATTTTCTTCGTTAGTTGCATGTTCTTTATCTATTGTTTATCAATGTTCAATGGAATATAGGGTTTATGCATTTATGTTGTTTTCTGCGGCTTTAATGTTCTATACATTCATACGAAAACAGAAACATCTTGGTAATGAAACATTTTTAGATGTTATTCTACATAGCATGGCAATAACAATATTAATGGATATGCATACATTTGGTGTTGCAGCAGCCTGTTTGATGATGTTTGGTGATTGTATTCTTATTTTACTGAAGAAATCTTCAAAAAAATGTTGGTTGGAATTTGTTTTGCCTGGGTTATACGGTTTGGTTTGGCTATTTGAATATGTATTCAAGTCTGCGTTAAATGAAATGAATAATTATGCTGCTTGGATGAACCCACCGGGTGCAGAAAGGGTCATTTCAACTCTAACTTGGCTTATGGGTAGTAGTTCCATAATGTTTTCTTTACTGATTTTTTCAATTGTAGTTTTGCTGGTTGATATTATATATAATTTAGTTAAAAAACAATTTAATTATAATCTGGATTATATAAACTTAATGGCTTTGTTTATTCCAGCTGGAGTAATTGGTGTTGTATTTATTTATTCTACAATTATAAATCCTAGTCATCCATTATTTTTTGATAGATATTTTATATCTGTTTTGATGTTTATGTTATACATTACGGCTTTAGGTGTTTATAAAGTGATCAATTTGTTTGGAGAAATATTAAAAAATAAATTATGGAAATATTATTTGATTGTTTTCTTTGTATCCATTATGTGTATAAGTTTTTGGCCTAAAGTTGGCCCATGGGAAATATTTCCAGCAGCTGACCATACGATGATAAGAGATTACAAAAGTGCAGTTGAATATATAATGGCACAAAATGATATATATTGTGCCGATACCTTTTTTGTTTTTGATCATAATGATGATGCTACTATTGGTTTGAAATATTATATAACACATAAAGGAAGCCGCGATATCATTAACTATGATAATTCTTTGCCAAAGGATTTGGATAAATATAATACTATATATTATTCTTATGTAAATCAGCGTTCTTATGAAACTATTATGAATAGTGATTTTGCGAATAACGGTAAATTTGTGTTGCAATATGACAATAAAAATGCGAAGGTGTTTAAGTTCGTTAGAGTTTCTGGTTAAGAAATATTGTTATAGTTTATATTATTAAGAAAGGGAAAATTATGGGAATTGCAATAAAAAAATTAACTAACGAGGACATTTCTGCATTTAACAATTTTATTAAAGCAGATAGAGCAGTTTTACCAGATTTGAAGCTGGCTCCTTTAGCATATCCGCACGAAGATATGGCTGTAATTGCTTTTAAGCGGAATAGTAAAACGCCAAAGCATATGAGTGTGTTAAAACAAATGGCGGAAAAAAATCAGTTTGTTTTAACAGAATATGATGAGCATATTGTTAGTCTTTCCCGGCATCTTCCTGTTAAACAGGCCAATAATTCTTTTTATATTTTTTCAGGTTATACATTTTATAACGAAAAAATGCTGATTGGAGCGGCTGAAGTTGCTGAAAATGTAAGCGATATCAGTGGTTTGGAAGAAACATATGGTGAGTTTAATCTTTGTCAGATTGGTCATGATAGTATAAATTGTTCAGCTGATTTCTTCGGTATGGCGCCCTGGTTTTATTTTGAGAATGAGTCTATCTTTACAGCCAGTAATAATTATCATTTAATGCTTATGTTGCTTGCAGAAATGCAGATGGAACTGTCTATGAATATTCCGCGCAGCAGGGTAAACATGATTACTTCCGGCTTTACTTATGGCTCAACTTTTTCAGATAATTTAGATGTAAATGGCTGTAAAATAAATTATGCTTATGAAACAATTCGATATTCTTCGACACGGGGGGGGGTGACCTTTCCTACGTCACTTTGGGATATCATGTCTGATAATAGTAAGTGGGACGAGGATTTATATGAGGAATATATTTTTAAGGCTAGACAAGAACTGGCAGTTTTATGTAAAGCCGCTTTTGAACACTCACAGTTTAATAAGGTGGTTGTTGATGTAAGCGGTGGTTTTGACAGTAGGATTGTCTTTGCGCTGGCTTGTGAACTACCGCAAAGACTGCGCCAAAAAATTTATACTCACACCAGAAGAAGTGGTACGTCTGATGATGTGGAAAAGGCCAGCGCTGTAACTAATTTATATAATTATCCTAAATATGCATATGCTAAGACAGATACCAGCGAACTGTTTGATGTTAATGGTGCGATAAATTTAGCGCAGGTTTCCCGAACTTTGGGTACATTTGCAGTAAATTCATATTTATACACCAATAGCTATGATGATATGAAAACTCTGGAGATTACAGGTTATTTGGGTGAAGTTGTTTTGGGTTATAAACGCTGCCGCGGTGAATTGGATTATTCTTTGGGTGACAGGCGTTTGTTGGCGCGTTTGGGTGGTTGTTATTTGCATAATAGTGTTGATGAGTTGCAAGGGGTTTTTAAAGACCAGGAAAACATAATTAACCAGACATTGAGTCGATATACTTCATGTGATTGTCTGTTTAAAAAATTTCAGCTGCTCTATGTTGACTCTCGCAATAGATTTATTTGCAATTCTTCGCATAACATTGAAAATAATAATTTGAGAATACCTATGCTTTTTTCTAAATATGCGATGAAAGCGAAATGGTTGTATTTTAATAAGTTTAAGAATAATCAGGTTCCTGATGAAAAGGTATCAATAGATTTACTGAATGCAATAAATCCACTGTTAGCGGCGCTACCATTTGCGGCCAACAACGATGATGTTTTGCCAAAGGCGGAAAATTTGCTAAATCCTGTTGAAAGTAACATTGTACCAGATAATACACTGGTGCCGGGGCCAAAGGTTAAAAATTTGCCTGGCATTTATAAAGATAAGGTAATTGAATATATAGATAATTTGGATATTGTTGAGAAAATGTTGTTGCATATTTGGGATTATTCTAAAGATTATTATTCTGTATGCCTTGGCATGTATAAAGTTTTGACGCTTTTGCGTGCTGAACCGTCTGAAATAAAAACCACTCATGGTAGAGAAACAATTCGTAAGATTTATGATATTTATTATCAGATAAGGCTGGTGGAGCAATCTAATAATAAATAGTAGTACATTACAGATAGGTGAATTTTTGATGTTACAAAAGCTTAAAAAGCACCAGTTTCTATTTGAAGAACTGGTGAAAAGAGATTTCAAAAAGAAATATAAACGCACCGTTCTGGGTATGGCCTGGAGCGTATTATCTCCCTTGCTGACCTTGTTGGTAATGAGTTTGGTATTCACCCAGTTCTTTGGACGGAATATGGCTCATTATACCACCTATCTGTTCTGCGGTAATCTGATATTCAGCTATTTCAATGAGG
>CANSKT010000090.1 GCA_947647555.1 uncultured Peptococcaceae bacterium
TGCCACAGTTATAGCAGGTAAAGGTTTCCTCGGTAACCAAAGCTTTGGCGTCAAGTTCATTTGTGCGATTTACAGCGCTCATCCAGACGAGTGTTGTCAAGGATATTTGTAACATTTGCTAAAAAATTTTTCAACGCTCCGTATGAACGAGCCTTTTGTAGACAAAGTTGATTTCCAAACCAGCACCACATAAGGCTTTCAGACGCTCTAAAAGCTCATTTTTTAGGGTGCGTGTAGGGTAATACCTAAAAGCTCAAAACAACATTTACTTTTTTCACAAAGCACACAACGGAGCAGAAAACTTTTATGTAATCCGCTCCGTTGTGCTTATGTCTTAGGCTATTTGGTAAACTCGCTTAACCGTTTCTTAATTTTCTTCCTGGCTCCATATATTGAGCTGGAAACACAGCTTACACTTACTCCCTCCATTCTAGCAATCTTAGGCATACTTATGCCTTTAACAGCATAAAGCCATAACCGCCGGTATTGAGTTTCAGTCAGCAACTCCTTTATTCGGCACACCTTGTCAATCCGCTCTAAATTATCCAGTTTTTCACAAAGCATATCCTCAACAGAAAGGCAGCACAATTCATTATCCAGTTTTTCACTTAACATCACATTTTTGCGGCTGGTTCTTCGAGTGGCATTTTCCTCAATATGATAATCTTCATCTGACCAAGCTTTCCATTTCTCAAATTCCTCATCATTGGCAAAATCCTCCCGTTTCAGCAGCACATAACTGCCAACACCCGTTTTACAAACAATAGCATTTTTATTTTTCCTGTTCAATGTATAATCTGTTTTTGCAATAAACATAAACAAAACCTCCAAAATTCTCAATGTTATTTAATTAAAAACATTGAGAACCCGGAGGCGAACAACAGCGCTTCATAAACAGTCTATTTCTACTTTTAATTTACACAATAGTTGCTGTTCTCTGTATATATGTAAATAAAATGGCAATAGGTTATGCTTTTTTACAAAAAAAATACACCCTGCAAATTCAATTGCAAGGTGTATAAAATATAATCTTGATTACTGTGCAGTAACTGAACTGGTAATATGTTCTCTGGTATCATAACCACCTTTTTCAGCATAAAAATAAATTTTAGCCCGATAAAGATATCCTGATACACTATCACTATAAATCACATCAAAATTATTGCTTTGAGTATTATTCCGAATCATACTTGGATAATCATTATAGCTATATGTTTTAATTGATACCCATTTTTGAGTATTAGAATTCCACTCTTGTAAAATCATTGTTTTAGCCCCAAGTTTATTAACTGTACCTTCAGAAGTAATTGAAAAATGAATTTTTAAATCACCATTACTATATGTCTTTATTCCAGCATCATAAGCGTCAATATACTTACTGGCCCTAGCCATTGCAACACTAGTTGTTGATACAAATAACAATGTTACTAATAATATTAATAACAAATTCTTAAACTTCTTGCTCATAGTTTACTCCTTATAAATTGAATCAATCATTTTCATGGCCTCGTTTTCTACAAAATCACCGCTTATATAACACTCAAATTGACCATTCTGCCACACAATACGCCCTTTACCCAAGTTATCCGCAATATAATGATCAATATTATTAGTTGTATATGGCTCAGCACCCTTTTCATCAATCTCATAAATAATATTAACCGTATCTTGTTTCTTAACAATATTAATAGATAATTCTTCCTTTTTGCTACCTATTGTTCTTGTATAAACAGCGTTAAAGCCTGTTTTATAATCTCTTTCAAAAGCATTCAAACTTTCAAGTTTATATCCGGAAGGCAGCCAAGTAGGAGCTAGTTTTTCCTCTACGCCATAATCCTTTAATGTAACAAGCAATTCATTTGTCGCTGAAGTATTTTCGGTTTCAAACCAAAACTGACTTTCTGTCCATCTGGCAACAGCGGCTATGGGATTATAACCTAAAGCATAAGCGGTAACTGTACCAGAAAATAATAATAAAACCACTATTGCCGCAGCGCTAGCAAATCTTCGCCAAAGACCACGCCCAAAATGACTAATCTTTTTTTGTTTTCCTTTTGTGGCTGTTGTTTCTTTTTCAACATCTTCAAAATCTAACAGCAACTCAGGGCTATCTAATAAAGGCAGGTACTCCTTTTCAAATTTGGCTTTTGCAGCAGCAACATCTATATCTGGTTCGTTATTTTCGGCTTTCTCACGTTCTTGCAGCAGATTAGTTATATACATAATTGTATCAACATCCATCTGTTCAGCTTCCGGGGCGTCAAAATCAGCTCGCAGGAACGCTTTTAAAACATCAGTATCAATATTGTCGAAATTGCTATAATCTAAACGCCCGTTTTTTTCGACCGCAGACATAACTATTGCCTCCTCTCTGTATATATATGTAAACTCAAACCCAAAAGGTAACGCTCAATTTTAATCTTTTTTGCATTTTTCTAAAATTTTTCTCAGTTTGATTTTTGCTCTATAAATTTTTTGCTTACAGGCAGCAGTTGATATACCTTTCTCTTCAGCTAATTCCTGTTGCGGAACTTTATCCACCGCAAATTTTTTCAACAATTCATATTCTTCATATTGCAATAAATCATTATATAAGAAATCTATATCTTCTTCTGCTGCCTTTTCATCCGGAATATTATTCAACCAACCATCATATGACACCAGAATTAAATCTCTGGATATAGCTTTTCTAATCCTTAAATCGTTTCTCAAAGTATTTTTTAAAACCCCAAACAGCCAGCCACGAGGATTTGGACTGGCCAACAAAACATTTTGTTTTTTATAAGCGATTATAAAGCATTCTTGCACAATATCTTCTGCAATTTTTTTATCATCAACAACTTGTTTAACATACCCGACAAAATTTCCAAATAATTCATTATACAAGGATTCAAAAGTCAGTTCTTCATCAACAGATTGCCTTTCATCGTTATCCTTGATATTATTTTTACTTTTATCATCCATATTTTTTTCTCACAACTCTACTTTTTCTATTATCTTTTGATTATCAACTTCAGCCAAAACAAAACGAACTACTCGTTTTACCAAAGCAATTTCATCTTCCGTTCTATCAGATAACATCATAACAATATCGCTCAAATCAACTGTATCCTCATTCATTAATGCTTATTTATGCTCATAAAGCAATGCGTTTGCACTAACGTCAAGAACATTAGCCAATTTCATTAATACAGGTAAGCCAACCAAATTATTTCCACGTTCAACTTGTGAATAGAAAGCCTGACTAATACCAACATGTTCTGAAATTTTATCATGCGTATAACCCTTGTTTTTTCTACAAATTTCCAAATTATAAGAAAAAACTTGTCTCAGCTTTTGTATAAAAGGCGGTACTTCCTTTTTAGGCATAATATCACCACACAAAATTAATATTGATTATATATATTATATACTTGTTAAAATTATAATTTGAACACCGCTAAACAACTAAAATTCATTGCTTGAACTTATAAAACGATACTGCTATAATAAATATAAAGTTTAACTAAAAAAATTGATTTTATGTGTTACCTTTTAGCCGTTTCATTACATATTTATATAAAGTACAATCTTGATTTACAGGAAGTGATCAATGTAAAAAATAGAAAGAGTAGAAATATGAATGTAAACCTTATTTAATCAAAACCTTTACCCACTAATCAAGAAATATTGTGAGGAATGATATTTATGAAAAGATTTTGTATAATATCTTTAATTCTTTTGTTACTAACTTTAACATCCTGTCAGACAAACGAACAAACTGCGGCTGAAACGTATCTTACAAACCATTCAGAACAAGAAATAGTAGATTATTTTTCTGAGGCATCTTTGTTTTATTGTAATTTTAATGATACAATAGAAATACCAGAAAAAAACCTTTACACTTTTGCTATGTTTCATGAAAAAGATAACTGGTTTAACGAAGCGGAACAAACATTCCATATACCAATATCAGATATTTATGAAATTCTAAATAACTACTTAGATGATTACAATCTACCTGTTGAGTGGTTTGAAAAAATTTTTGAATATAATTATGATACTGTTAATCAGTTAATTACTGTTAGCGCTATTGGTATGGGTACTGGCTGTACAACTTATGATTTTGTCAGTGCAGAATCTACTGACGACAATAATATTAAAGTCACCTTACTGCAATATTGTGATGATCCAGAAATACAAGAATATAAAAGCAAAATATGTATTACTGCACACATTGTTGATGGACAACCAAAATTCACAAGTTACCAAACAATCCTTGATGAATAAACTACTTAAAATAGCAATACCCTTTACTTATAGAATAAAGAGTATTGCTAATAATCATTATTTATTTCTTAGGTTCTGTCAAATAAATAAATTTACATTCATATCCATTTTGGGACTTCTTTTTCTCTTTAAATGTACTTAAAGCAGCATTTTTAAACAAACCGTCTGTGCCTTTTTGCTTGTTTACTGTTGTAGTTTTTACGGTAACTTTGTTGGTATGTGAAGCAACATTAAGCCTAATATTATCAGCATACTGAGCATCCACAACAATTTCCCAACTTGGATTAGTATCTTGATACCAATTGGCTTCTGAATAACATACCTCACTAGTATTAGGATCATAATCTTCAACATAAGCAACGTGACCAGAAGAACCATTCGTCCAAACAGCAATACTGTCTTTTTTAGGCGTTTCTCCAATATTATAATACTTTTGAGCGTCTTTAACCCAAAGACCTGCACCACTTGTCGGAATATGATCAGTATTAATACCTCGTGACGGATAGGCAGACTTTTTTGCATGTGCTTTAGACCAACAATACCAAGTGCATTGCCCAACCAATGCACCTACATAAAACGGATTGTTAGAAGAAAAATAAATCGCATCCTCAAAAGATGTAGATTGACCAGTGTGAAGTGCCATAATTTCATCTCTCCTTTAATAAATAGATTTTTTTTATTCAACTTGCAAGTCTATCTATTAAAAAGCAATTTTTTTCAAAATTGTAAACATACTTTTTAAAAATTTTAAGATTTTTTTGGGGAATTTTTATTATGAAAAAAATTTATATTTTTATGTTAGTAACTTTGATTTTATTTTCATCTGGTTGTAACGATAATAGCCAGCAAGCTTATACGCCAAATGAAGTTTATCAAATTATTGATGAAACACTGACAAAAGCTGAATTAACCAACCAAAAAATTTTGGAAACAATGGATAATAATGTTTTAGAGGCATCTTTAATCAGTTGGCAACACCAACCTTTGGAGATTACCACAAATGAACCCAATAAACTGGAGGTTATACTGAAAGGAGAATTTATTTTAACAGGCACAATAACCAATATGCCATTAACATTGACCCTTAAAAACAGCCAATGGCAAACGGACAATAGTTTTTGCCCCCAAGAACAAACGCCAAGCAATTACTATTATACAGAAACTGAATTGCAAAACATTGTTGAGGACGTGTTATATCGTGTAGATAAGGTTAAAAACGCATATCCTATTCATGATGATAAAAGCATAGAGTTGTTTAGAGAGGCCTTTATTTTTGAAGCAGCTGGATATTATCATGCAGATTTTACAAATCAAAACTGGGAACAGCTTTGTCAAAGCTTATGGCAGTTTAATGACTACAAGGTGTGGTTAAACAAACAGGATAAAATTGTGTTAATCATGAAAAACGGAAACAACACATATCGTCCACTAAATATATACAAGATAGACGGTCAGTGGTTAACCGATGAATCCTATGCCGCACAAGGCGACTTTGCCGCAGTACCAGCAATTTTGCCTTTCTTAATAAATGATATACAATTTCCCTTTGATAGCCAAATAACGCCTATAAAATTTATTGATATTTATGGCCAGCCATTACATATAGAAACAGGCGAATATTTATTTGATACAGATTTCACCACCTATAATTATACTGATTTTTCGATAACTTGGATAAATTGGAACAACAGCGGTTATTACACGGTTAATAATATTACAACCCAAACAAACGATTTTCTACCTGAAATTCGCGGTATACGATTAGGCGATTCGCTGGCAAGTGTTATCAAAAAATTTCATCATTACAAATCATATAACAATATCAATTCAGTATATGGGGTGTCAATACTTTACGGCGTATATGAGCATACAGCCGATTATGGCCTAATTGATAACAATACGTTAGTTTATGTGGCCGGTGATAAAGTTATCAAGCTAACATTTGTTGATAATAAATTAGTACAATTAGAATTTCAATCTGTTGATAACTAATAGAACTACCTGCATAATATTAAAACATTATGCAGGTAATTCTAAATTTAATTTATAATTAATAATTGTTATTAATTATTGACTCACCTTGAGTAAAATATTTGGTAGGATTATAAAAACGATTATTCTGGTTGTCCACATAAGTTTCGCCAGAAAAACGTGTTTTTACACCATTTACATAGTAATAACCATAATATCCACCAGCAGGTTGGTTTTTGGTAATACCTAAATGCAAATGCTCCCCAACAGATGAGGAACCAGTATTGCCCATAATACCAATAGCTTCATTTTTCTTAACACTAATAAATAGATTTTTGTTTTTATTAAACTTGCAAGTCTATCTATATAAAGAGCAATTTTTTTCAAATTTGTAAACATACTTTTTAAAAAATTTAAGATTTTTTGGAGATTTTTTATGAAATCATATAAACAAATATTTTTTTTAATATTATTATTTATCTGGGTATTTATACCAAATATAGCTTTTGCGCAAACCACAGAACAGCCAGACTTCTTTATTCGTATACCAATAAAGCCTTATGACAATTCTGATTATAACGAATCTGTATTTACAGAACAGTCAGATAGCGAAACTACATATTACATTTCTGGTCGTCCTCAAACCACTAATCTACCCATATTAATGGAAAGTGATCGTACAATGCTGCCATTGCGTTTAGTCGGTGAGGCTTGCGGCGCAAGTGTTATATAGGATAGCATTAAGCAGCAGGCAGTTATAACGCTGAACAATTATAATGTTATCATCAAGCCGGATAGCAATACTATGCCAGTAAACGATAAACAACTAAGCATTGACACAGCGCCATTATTTCAGTTGATAAAAATGGAAATTACTACCGTAACTATGATGCTATTGACGAGTCAACAGACTGGCATGATTTTGACGGTGTTTTTCCTGATGAAACGACCGCTATGGCAGAAAAGCTAGGTTGTACCTTTCGCTATTATGATCCGCCAATGCCTAACGCCGAAACGCTGGCAGCATTTTATAATGATGGTGATGTCAAAATAATTTATGATGTACCGCCGTTTCATAGTTTTGACGCTTTCATATATGGCAATTATGTTTATATAACAGAATACCACAATAACACAAAGCAATTTCTGCGTATTAATTTGGAAACAACACGAGATGAATATTTTATACCCGAGGTAATAACAGAAAAAAATTACAATATAAGGACAATACAAAAATGAAACTATTTACAATAATTATAATTCTTCTTACATTTCAATGGCTACCTCAATCAATACTGCCAACAGAAATATTTAATCAAGATAACAATTATCAGCAGATATTAAATGCTAATAACATTGACATCGAGGGCGATTTTGTCGCAATACCATTAAATATTATTGATCCAAGTAATGTTAGCAATATTAATATGCTTCAATTAGATAACAATAATTTATTGTTTTATGAAGAAATACCCAAGGATATAAAATTTAACCAGAACAAATTATTGAGAAATGTATTTTTAAAATTCTATTTATACGATTTAAGAGAAAACAAAACAACCGCCGAAAGAATTGTTATGCAAATAACAGATGATGCTTACCACCAAATACAGCTTTGTAATAACCAAATAGTAATTTGCTATTCTGACGGCTATAAGACAATGGATAAATCTTTGCAAAATGTTTCAGACTTCACACCGCTGCCGAATATTTTAGTTCACAACAATAATGAAAATCGACTGCGCTTTGATTATTCTTTTGATAATAATATGCAAAAAATTGTCTGGTCTTCCAGCATTGACGGTGTATGTATTTATGACTTAGTCAAAAATAAAAATGAGCAGTTATTATCACCAAATGACCAGTTATTTTACAGCGAAAATTTAGGAGCATATGAACTTTTGCCGGACAGTCCTTTCTTTTTAAACAATGAAGATTTTATTGGCTTCTATCTTCCTGCATTGTGGGGAGATTCATTAGGAGATTTTGTAACATTGAATTTAAAAACCGGAGAACTCTGGACTGTTGAATATGGCGATTCGCAAAACTATGTATCCTATCAACCAGTTAGTGAGCAAAATAAAGAATATTCAATCGTTTGCCTAGATTATGAAAACGGCTACACCTACGCACTTGCCGACTGGCGCAACAAAACCGTTAGCAAATGGCTCAAACTTCCCAATGCGCCGCCATATTTCAAGCAAAATTCGGTAATATACAATAATAACTACTTGGCATTTTTGCAGGAGGAAACTTTGGAACTGTTGCTAACCAACCTTGCAACTTCTGAGCAAAGACGAATATTAAAAATTACCGAACCAAATTTGAATTTCCAAATTATTTGTATAACAGAAGATAACCATATCATATTTGTTTGTCAAGAGGATTATTGGGAAAATGATAAAAGACCATTAAGGTATCTGTTAGGTATAACCAAAATCGAATAATAAAAGGTGGGAAAAATCCCCACC
>CANSKT010000091.1 GCA_947647555.1 uncultured Peptococcaceae bacterium
AGAAAAAAGCGATGGACGTTGAGGAGCTGGCCTTGCAGGAATTGCAGGAGATGCTTCCGCCAAGCCCCTATGGGTTTGATGTTCGGGCTTAATATAGCTTAATGAAACGCAATTAAGTGGGCGGGCTTTTAAGCCCACCCACTTTTTCTATAAATAAAAGGAGTATGTTGGGTATGAATACGTTAGAGATAGCCAGAAAAATGGCTGCTATGGGGGAGAGGGCAGAGGCCGTTAAGGCGTATAAGCTGGCGCTTAATGAGTGTCAGGGTGCTGATGAGGCGGCGGAAATGGAGTGTGCTTTAGGCATCTTGCAGTTTGGCAAAGGCAAAGATTATCAAATTTCTTTCAGCACTTTTGTTGATTTACATAAACGCGGTTTTATGCCGTCAGATATCAAGGATATCATGACGCTGGCTTTTTATCAGCCGAACACTAAAATGCTGAAGAAGCGTTATGATAAAAACTGCCGCTTATTGAGGAAATATCCTTACATTTTTCGGCAGGATTTTCTTGATTTTGAGGAACTACCGCTAACATTTTATCCCTTTGATGATAATAAATACGTGCCATATAATGTTAGGGAGCAGGGGTTTGAGGAGTTGTTTTTGCCGCAGCACCCGGTAATCAGCCGCAACTTTTTTGCGGATTTGGATAAGCCGATTTTGGCGGCTGATGTTTTCTCGCAGTATGAATTGGAATATCTGAATGACAATGTGCGCAAGAGCGAGTATATTGGCCGGGAGAACCATGTTTATCTGCATTATACGAACTGGGCGGTTTTTTGCGCGTATTTGCAGGTTTGGGACTTGGCCGAAACATTAAAGGAGCGCAAAATTGTTTATCTGATTGAAGATGAGATTGCTCAATATCCGATTGATTTCAAGGAGCGCTTTGGCATTGATTATAGCCAGTATGAATTACAGCCGCTGCATATCCGGGAGATTAACCGGCTTATCTGGCACACCCAGCTTTCTTCCGATAATGGCGGCGACTATTTTAATGAGATTTTTGATAGTCACCCCAATTTGCTGGCGCAACCCTCCGTTATGTTTGATGAAACAATGGAGGTTATACATGATGTTGAACAAATTTTAGACGGTTGTACTAATTTTAAGCAGGTGCAGGAGCATGTTCACTGGCAGAATAAACAGCTTCTGTTTGAACTTTATAATTTGCGCGGCCGTACTCATAAGGATATTATGGCGGCGTTGTATTTGCATAATCCGGAGCATACCTCGCCAGGTTTGGATAGCAAAGCGCGTATTGCGCCCGTGATATTTTTTCAGCCGCATTTTTACAATATTAATTATGATTTGCAGAGAAATGAGCGCGGTCAGCTTCTGCTTGCTTCTGAACAATATGATAAAGTTTGTCAGGCCGAGATGTTTCGTGGTTTTAAGTATATTAAAACTTTTACGCCAATGCGCACAATTACCAGCGCCAATGCCGCAACCATTAAATATAAGTGTTACCGACTTGCCGAGGTGCAAAAAGAAGCGATAATGGACGATACGCTTTTGGGCAGAGTACAAAACCGTAGTTTTATGATTGATTGGCAGAACCGGCTTTTTAAGGATTGTCGGCTGGTGCGCTTTGAGGACGGCAAATTAAACCGCGTGGCTACTTTCCGGGCCTTGGCGGCTTTTTTGGATTTGCCTTATACAGAGAGTATGACCTATTGTTCCAAGCACGGCAAACGCAATCCGCTTTCTGATGTTGGCAATGATGTTGGCTTTAGTCCGGCGACAATTTATCGCAAAAATGAGCGCTATTCAAACGATTTTGAGCGCGCTTTTATTGAATTTTGCATGTGTGACGTTTATAAATTCTATGGTTATGATTTTGAGTATTATGACGGTCAGCCGGTTGATGACGCTAAATTGCAGAATTGGCTTGATAATTTCACTACTTTGGACAAATTTATATATGATATTTATGTTGAAAGGGTTGTGAAAGATGAGGTTGAGAAACGCATTAAGCAGAAAATGGAGGAGTTAAACGGCACCTTGTCAGATGAGGAATTTGCCAAAGCCCGGGAGAATTTAATAAATGATACTATGGCGTATCATATGGCAGAAATTCGGCGCAAGCGTTTGGCTGTGGGGCGGGCTTTGCTTGATGATAACCTGCAATTTATCAACAAAAACGGCCAGCCGCTGCACATGATGCCTATGCTGGAGTTGGACCCGGCTTTGCTGGAGATGCCGCTTTATCGTTCCACGACTTTCCCCGTGGTGGAGATAGATGTCCAGGAATTTAGCCATGAGGAGATGAAACCGATTGAAAAAGCTAACTAAAATATTTCTGCTGACCCTGCTGCTGGTTGCCGGATTGAGCCTGTTGGCCGGTTGCGGCGGCGATACGAAAGCCAAAACGATTACAATATATTCCACGGCCGAGGATTACCGCAATGAAATGGCCAGAGAAATGCTGAATGAACAATTTCCGGAGTATAATATTCAGCTGGTGGATATTGCCACCGGCACTCTGGCTGCCAAGCTGTTTGCCGAGGGCATAGAAACTGACGCGGATATCATTATGGAGTTGGAAACGAGTTATCTGGAAAGGGTCAGCGCCAGTCTGGCCACTTTGAGCGATGTTGATTTCAGCGTGTACGTAGACGAGTTGGTGCCGGAGCATCATAAATTTGTGCCGTGGTATCGACTGTGCGGCGGGGTGATTGTGGATGCCAAGGCTTTGGCGGCTCGGGGGTTGGCGGTTCCCGGCAGTTATGATGATTTGTTACAGCCGGAATATCAGGGTCTGATTGCCATGCCCAGCCCCAAATCTTCCAGCACGGGCTACATTTTTTGCTGAATATGGTGAATGAGCGGGGCGAGGACGCGGCATTTGCTTATTTTGACCGGCTGGCGGAAAATATGAGCGGCCAGGGCTTCACTACGTCCGGTTCGGGGCCGGTGAAAGCGCTTTTGACGGGCGAAGCCGCCATTGGTTTGGGCATTACATATCAGGCGGTTGAAATGATTAACGAGGGGAATGATTTTGATATTGTTTTCTTTGCCGAGGGCGCGCCTTATACAACAGGCGGCAGTGCGGTGATTTCCGGCCGGGAAACGGACGCGGATATAATGAAAGTTTTTGCTTATATTCTGTCTGACGTAACGCCGCGTGACAAGGAATTGTATGCGCCGGAGCGCATTTATAAGGAACAGGAAATCAACGTGCCCAACTATCCGCAGAATATTCCCTATGGCGACATGGAGGGGCTGCGCGATATTGAACTGAAAGAGCGGTTGTTGGACAGATGGAATTATTAAGCATTAACGGTATCAGCAAGCGGCTTGGCGGCCAGACGGTGCTGGAAAACGTCAGTTTTCAGGTGCGCTCGGGGGAGTTTTTGTCCATTCTGGGCGCCTCCGGCTGCGGCAAAACCACTTTGCTGCGCATAATCATTGGCCTGACGCCACCGGACAGCGGCACAATCAGCCTGGGCGGGTGCGATATCACCAACCGGCCACCGAATGAGCGCCGCATGGGCATAGTTTTCCAGAATTATGCGCTGTTTGAAAATATGACCGTGCTGCGCAATGTAGAATACGCCATGCGTCTGCGGCCGGAACTGCGCGCGACTTCGCGGCAGGTTGCCATGGATTTGCTGGAACAGTTGGGGCTGGCGGAGCATGCCAGAAAATATCCGGCCCAGCTTTCCGGCGGCCAGATGCAGAGGGTGGCGATTGCCAGAACGCTGGCGCTGCGCCCGTCTGTTATTCTGTTCGACGAGCCAATGAGCGCGCTGGACGTGGCCGCCCGGCTGGCCCTGCGCGAGGAATTGAAGCGTATTCAGCGGCAAAGCGGCGCAACCATGCTATACGTCACCCACGACCAGGAGGAGGCCTTTGCCATGTCAGACCGAATTATGGTTATGGGGGCTGGCGGCCAAATCCACCAGCTGGCCGCGCCGGCAGAAATTCTGCAAAATCCGGCCGATGATTATGTGCGTTGTTTTGTGCTGGATAATCTGCAAACCAAGATTGCCTTGCTGTTGCAATATGCTGTAAAGTAGGGTTGTGATATGAAGCTGCAAAAAAACACCTTGAATATGAGCGCTGTTTTGCTGGGCTGCTTTTTTCTGGTGGCGGTGATAATGCCGCTGCTGCAAATGTTTGCCGCCTGCTGGCAGGCCGATGTGGGCAAAATTTTCGCCAATCCGCTGGTACTGCAAGGGATTTGCAACTCTGTTTGTGTATCTCTGACCGCCACCATATTTTCCGTAACGCTGGCGCTGCTGCTGGCCTGGTGCCTGCGGCGCACGGGGGTGCGCGGCAAAAGCCTGTTTCAGGTACTGTTGTTACTGCCGATGCTGGTTCCCTCAATCTCCCATGGCATGGGTTTGGTGATAATCTTTGGCGCCAACGGCAGACTAAGCAATTTACTGGGTCTTGACGGCGGTATTTACGGCTTCTGGGGAATTGTACTGGGCAGTGTGATGTATTCGTTCCCGGTGGCCTATTTGATGCTGTCTGATGTGCTGCAATATGAGGATTATACGCCGTATGAAGCGGCGGCGGTGTTGGGTCTGCCGCGCCGCAGCGTTCTTGCGGTTATCACCCTGCCTTATCTGAGCAAGCCGCTGTTGAATGTCATTTTTGCCACCTTTACCATGGTTATCACCGATTATGGCGTGCCGTTGATGGTGGGTGGGCGTTATAAAACGCTGCCGGTGATTATGTATGAGGAGGTTATTGGCCGGCTGGATTTTGCGCAGGGCAGTGTTTTGGGTCTGCTTTTGCTGCTGCCGGCGGTGGCGGCTTTCCTGATAGACATGTTTTGTCGTGGCCGCGTTGGCGCTGGTTTTGTCAGCCGTCCCTTTGTTGTTAGGCGCTCGCCGGCCCGGGATTGTCTGGCTTATGTAATATTGGGCGCGGTTTCGTTGGCGGTGGTTTATCCGCTGCTTTCATTTGTGCAGTTAAGCGTGGCCAGCCGCTATCCTCGGGATATGAGTTTTACCTGGCATAACATTACGGCCACGCTGGACAAGGGGGCGCTGACTTATTTGGGCAATTCGGTGGCGATTGCGGTGGCCGTGGGCTTAATCGGCACGGCGGCGGCCTTTATCTGCGCATACTTAACCGTGCGTATGCCCTGCCGGGGTGGCAAATTTCTGCATCTTATGGCGATAATCTCGCTGGCGGTGCCCGGCATTGTGCTGGGGCTGGCTTATGTGATGTTCTTTAAGGGCAGTTTTATTTATGGTACCATGGTGGTGCTGGTTTTGGTGAACATTATTCATTTCTTTTCCTCGCCCTATCTGTTGATGTATAACAGTCTGGGCAAGCTAAACCCCAATCTGGAAGCCGTGGGCGCCACGCTGGGCATTTCCCGGCTGCGCCTGATTAAGGACGTTATTATGCCCCAGACAGTCGGCACGCTGCTGGAAATGTTTGTTTACTTTTTTGTTAATTCCATGATGACTATTTCGGCGGTGGCCTTTTTGGCAAACGCCAAAACCCGGCCGCTATCCCTGATGATTAATCAGTTTGAGGCGCAAACCTTGCTAGAAGCGGCGGCTTTTGTTTCACTGCTGATACTGGTGGTGAATTTGGCGCTGAAAGGCTGCGTTTATATCTTGAAAAAACTATTGCAAATGCATGACAGGAGAAATGTTTATGATTAATTCTGCTCAGGAAATTGCCATTGTGATGGCTGCCGGTAAAGGCGAGCGCATGTATCCTTTAACCTTAAACACGCCCAAGCCGCTGGTGCAGGTATTCGGCGTACCAATGATAGAAACGGTGCTGGCCGGCCTTGAGCAGCGAGGTGTTGGCCATATTTATGTTGTGGTTGGCTATCTGAAGGAGCAGTTTGTTTATCTGCTGGATAAATACCCCAATTTGACCTTGCTTGAAAATTCGGAATATGAATTTAAGAATAATATTTCCTCCATTTATGCGGCCAGAGAGATTATGGGAAGGGCTAATTGTTTTGTTTGCGAGGCCGATTTGTATGTTTCCGCGCCGGAGATTTTTCAGGCCGATTTAAGGCGTTCCTGCTATTTTGGCAAAAAGATTGCCGGCCATTCTGACGACTGGGTGTTGCGCCTTAACGGTGAGGATATTGCGGCTATTGGCATGGGCGGCGACGACTTGTTTAATATGGCTGGTGTTTCCTATTTTCAGCAGGCCGATGCGGCTAAAATTGCGCAGGAGGTGGCAGTCGCTTATCAGCAGCCGGGGCATGAGCAGCTTTATTGGGACGAGGTGGTGGATAAATTGCTGCATATGGGAGAAATGCGTCTGGGCGTGCATGCGGTTCCGCGTCAGTCCATTGTAGAGATTGATTCTGTGGCGGAACTGCAAGAATTTATGAAATGTTTGAGCGAGAAAGCGGAGTAAAAAATGAAGATTAATGGCAATCCTGTGAGAATTGCGTGTTTTGACAGGCTATTCACCACAATAGCATTGCTTGGCGAAATCCAGCAGCGGCGCTCGGCGGCCACATTCCGGGCAGGTATATTCACCGAATAAATATGGTATTAACTCCGGTTTCAGTTTGGCGCCGCTGCCGAATTTGGTTAAAAGCGCCGGCAGCCAAACCTGCGGTTTATCCAGAGATTGGCCGTCCCAGTTTTCGGCTGGCGGCAGGACAATACGGCTTTGAATTTCCGGGTCGTTCAAATAAGCCTCCTCATCATAATAATCGCATTGGGAGCAGGCCAGACCGCAGGAGTCATCATCAGAAAGGATTAAAACCTGCGCCAGAACATGATTGCCCAAAATAGCCAGCAGGCCAGTCAAGAGAAATTCGCGGGTGTTCTCATTCAGCAGTTGCAGTTTGTTCATTTGGTTGATGATAAACTTTTTGGCATAATCTTTAATGCGCAATTCAGCGGCGCGATAACTTTCCAGAATTTCCGGCGGCAGGGTGGCCTCAAAGGCGCGACTGCGCTCGTCGGGAATATCTGCGGCCAGACAGCAGCCGACTTCGGAGAAAATATTTACCTGCCAGTTGAAATCACCCTCGGCAATTTTGCGTGAAAGCAGTTTGACGATATAGGGCAGCGCCAGATAATTGGCTTCATAGAATGTCATTTGGTGGCTTAAATTTTCGCACAGATTGTCAAACGCTATCTGAAAATTATCTTTCTCGGCCAAATCCAGTCTGCGCAGCCGCTCAACAGGGGGCGCATTTTTTTCTGCGCCGGCAATAATGGCGACTTCCTGGCGCACATTACCGTAAGCGCCATGATATTTCTTCCAGAGTGGAGAGTCCAGTGGGGTTAGGGTCATTTTCATCTTATGCAAGTCCTTTCATGATAAAAATTAACAAAATGCTTTGGCAATTTGGCGCAGCGCTTTGGGGGTCGGCGTATGGATTTTTTCACTGTTGGCACAAACTACCTTGCCAAGCGGCCGCATGCCAGCAGTTTTAAAAAATTCTTCCATATTATGAAAAGCGCCGCGGCTTTGGTTGAAAACCCAGCACCAGGGGGCCGGGGTGTGGCAGGCGGTCAGCAACAGATATTGCTTGCCGGAAAGACGCGGCTGGGGAAAGGTGGCGGTGGGTTGCATGGCCGTACCCAGCAGACGGTCAAACAGATTTTTTACCGGCGCCGGCACATTGGCCCAGTAAACAGGAGCGGCCAGAATAACAACGTCGGCCTGCCGCAGCAGCGGCACAATCTGTTGGATATCGTCCTGCTGGACGCATAACTGCGTTTGATAACAGGCCTGACAACCGGTGCAATAGGCCAGATTTTGTTCATAGAGATTTAACTGGCGAACGGTATGGCCGGCCTTTTCGGCGCAGCTGATAGCGTATTTCAGCATGCTTGCTGTTAAACCATTAGGGCGTGGGCTGCCTAAAATAGCCAGTACGTTTTTACTCATGATTTTCCTCCTGTTTGGCAATGGCGCGATAAAGCATTTGAAAGCCGTATTCCAAAAAATCCTCCTGGCTTTGCTGCAAGGCGGCGGCAATATACTCCTGCTTGGCGGCGGCCAGCTGGATAAGGCCGGCCAGCATGCCCCAAAAGCTGAAAATTGTTGGCATAACCGGCAGGTCTGCGCGCAGTTCGCCCTGCGCTATACCCTCCAGCAGGCAATCACGAATAAGGTTATTAATGTCCTCGCCCACCTGATAGACAGCGCGCTCCTCTGGCAGATATTCGGCGCTATCGGGTGCGGCGTTGATTTTGTTTAAGACCATTTGAAAGTATAGGGGCTGCTCGGCCTGAAATTGACGCAGGCTTTGACAAATCAGCCGATATTTTTCCGGCATGGCAGCTGCTGCATTAGCCGATAGCGCCTGTTGCAGGCGTTCATAAAGCTGCTGCATGCTTTTCAGCGCCAACAGACTGATAATTTCCTGTTTGTTGGTGAAATATACATATATGGTCGCTTTGCTGTAACCGGCCTGGTGCGCAATATCGTCCATGGTGGTGGCGGCGAAGCCCCGGGTATGAAAAAGCCGGGCCGCGGCGGCGGCAATATTTTCCCGGTGGGTGCTGGGCGGTTCTTTTTTACGTCGTCCCATGTCGGAGCCTCCTTTATCGAATTAACTAAACTTATAGTTTAATTATTATGCTGTAATTATAACAAAGGCTTTTTGAAAAGTCAAGCCAAATATCCTAAAACTGCTGACTAAAAATGTAAATTATAAAGAGGAAAATGCTGTTTTTTACAGAATATTATACAGTTATATAT
>CANSKT010000092.1 GCA_947647555.1 uncultured Peptococcaceae bacterium
TAGGGAGGTTATATTCAATGTATCACTGCCAAACCAAAATTTACCTAATCGGCCAGCAAGGCCAGATTTTTATGCCCTTGCTGAAGGCTATGCCGCCACTGACCGGTTTCAGCCATGACTTTTGGCAAACCGACCTCCCGGACAATAGCCTTATTAGCCAAGCCAATTTGATTTTGGCCGATTGGCAGAGTCTGCCTGATGGTTTTTCCCAAAAAAATCAGCCGCAACAGCAGACCATTTTGTTAACCACCAAAGAGGAGTTGGCTGAACTGAACAGCCAGACAGACCTCAGCCAATTTGCAGATATCTGGTTTTTACCTTTAGAAGAAACAGAACTGCGCCTGCGCTTTGCCGCCTGGCAGCGCAGCTGGAAACAGACAATGGATTTGCAGGAAACCAAACATTTTTTAGATGCGGCGATTAACGGTTCCCCAAACCTGATTTGGTTTAAAACCAAAGATGGTATTCATGAAATTGTTAATGACAGCTTCTGCCAGACCGTCAACAAAACCAAAGACGATGTGCAGGGGCGCGGTCACGCCTATATCTGGGACGTGGAAGAAGACGACCCGGCCTGTATTGAGTCTGAAAATGTCGTCATGCTCACCCAGAAAACCCATATTTCAGAGGAAACCGTTCAAACCGGCGCCGGCCAGCGCCTGCTTACCACTTATAAATCACCGCTTTATAATATTGACGGCAGCGTTATGGGCACCGTGGGCGTGGCTATTGACATCACCCAGGAGCAGGCCTATAAACAGGCGCTGCTGCAAAAGACCCAGGAGTTGGAGCACCTGTTTACCACCATGGACTGCGGCGTAATATGTCATAGTCTGGACGGCAGCCAGATTTTAAGTATAAATCAGGCTGCGCTGAAAATTCTGGGCTATGAGTCCAAAGAACAAATCCAATCCGAAGGCTTTAAAATGGTGGCGAATACTGTACCAGAAGATGACCGCGACTATCTTAATCAGCAAATTACCACCTTACAGGAGGTTGGCGACAGCGTTAATGTTGAATACCGCGTGCAGCATGAAAACGGCGATATGCTGCATATTGTCGGCAACATTAAACTGATGGAGAAAGACGGCAAGCGCTTTTATCAACGCTTCTTATTGGATATCACCGCCCAGAAATTGCAGGAATTACAGCGCTGGCAGGAAACAGAACAGTATCATGCCGAGTTGCTGCAAGCCCTGGCTATTGATTATAACCTGGTTTGCTTCTTTGATTTGGCCAATGGCAAGGGGCTTTCTTTGCGTGTCAATAATTGTCAATATGATATCTTAAATGAAATATTCGGTCATGAGTTGCATTTAACCGAATGTATGTACGCTTACATAGACAGCTGTGTTTATAATGAAGATAAGGAACTGGTGCGCAAGGCAGTGCAACCGGATAATCTGCGCCAGGAGTTGGCGGAAAAGAATACTTTCTCCCTGACTTATCGTACCAACTGTCAGGACGATATGCACTTCTTCCAGCTTAAAATCGTACGTACCGGCACCTGGGAAAAAAACCAGGGTATTGTGTTGGGCATTTGCAGTGTAGATTCAGAAATACGCAATGAGATGAAGAAAAAATCACTGCTGGAAGACGCCCTTTTGCAGGCTAACCGCGCTAATAAAGCCAAGAGTGAGTTCCTTTCCAACATGAGCCACGATATCCGCACACCAATGAACGCTATTGTGGGCTTTACAACACTGGCACTGACGCATGTCGATAATCGGGAACAGGTGGAGGAATATCTGAAAAAGATTATGACCTCCGGCAATCACCTGCTCAGTCTGATTAATGATATTCTGGATATGAGCCGCATTGAGAGCGGTAAAATGAATTTGGACGAGAAACCCTGCTCGCTGCCGGATATCCTGCATGCTATACGCAACATCGTGCAGGCGGATATTCACGCCAAACAGCTGGAATTTTATATTGACGCTGTGGACGTGTTTAATGAGAATATTTTCTGTGACCGTCTGCGCCTCAACCAGATTTTGCTGAACTTGCTTTCCAATTCTATCAAATATACAGGCAGCGGCGGCATCGTCAGTCTGCGGATTGCTGAAAAGCCCGGCGCCGCTCCCGGCTATGCCAATTACGAATTTCACATCAAAGATACCGGCATCGGCATGAGCCAGGAATTTGTTGAGCACATTTTTGAACCATTTGAGCGTGAGCGCAACTCCACTATCAGTGGTATTCAGGGGACCGGCCTTGGTATGGCTATTACCAAAAACATTCTTAACATGATGAACGGTTCAATCAGCGTGCAAAGCAAGCAGGGAGTGGGAACGGAATTTATTGTTTCACTCACTTTCCGCCTGAATACGGATAATCATGAAATGCCCAATATTCCGGAACTGAAAAACTGCCGCGCGCTGGTGGTTGATGATGATTTTAACACCTGCGATAGCGTTTCTTATATGCTGCAACAAATCGGCATGCGCGCAGAATGGACGCTCTCCGGCAAGGAAGCGGTTCTACGCACACGCCAGGCCATATCTCGTAAAGATAACTATTGCGTTTACATCATTGACTGGCTGCTGCCGGACATGAACGGGATTGAAGTCTGCCGGCGTATCCGCAAGGAAATTGGCGATGATGTGCCGATTATCGTCTTAACGGCCTACGACTGGTCAGATATTGAGGACGAAGCATTAGAGGCCGGCGTTACGGCATTTTGCAGCAAACCACTGTTCTTCTCTGAATTACGCCGTTGTCTGCGCAATGTTATTGACGCAGAAAGTACGCCGCACCAGACAGAAACGGAACTGAAACAGATTAAGCAAACCGCGGATCTGCATACCGGACGTATTCTGCTGGCGGAAGACAATGAGCTCAATCAGGAGATTGCCATGGCTATTTTGGAAGAAGCCGGCTTCACCATTGAGGTCGCCAACAACGGCCAGATTGCCGTGGATATGGTCAAAAAATCTGAACCTGGTTATTACCGGTTAATTTTAATGGATATCCGCATGCCCGTTATGGACGGTTTTGAAGCCGCTCGCAATATCCGCAAGCTGGAAAACAAGCGGCTCTCCAGAATACCCATTTTGGCTATGACGGCCAACGCCTTTGAGGAAGATAAACAGGAAGCGCTGCGCAGCGGTATGAATGCTCATATAGCCAAGCCAATCGACATCAAAAAGCTGTTTGATGCACTGGACAGCGTTCTGGCCTGATATTACATTTTCCCTTGTCGCTTCAATCCGGCAAAGTAGGCTTCATTATAAGCCACAGCCGCCGTGTCCGGCTTAAAACGCGCCGCCAGACGATTAAAACATTCTGCGCGGTGCGTCTGCCCCAGCCGGTCATAACAAACACAAAGCTGCAAGCTGGGAATAAAACCATAAGCGTCAGGCAGCACAAAACCGCCGCGTTTATCGTCGCGCTGGCAGGTTAAGGCGCGCAGATACCAGTAAGCCGCCTGCTCCCATAACTGTCGCTCGAAAAAATGGCGGCCAATATCACAACAGATTTCCGCGCGTGGCAGGTCATAAATAAAACTGGCCAAAAGCGCGGCCAACGCCTGTTCTGGCTGCTCCAGTGCATAAAGACACAATGCACAATGCCGGCAGGCGTCAATTTTATTCTCTCGCCAGCCCTTGTCTTCTTTCAAAAACTGCTGCAAAACAGCCAGGGCCTCCGCAAAGCGACCATGAAAATAAAGCTCCCGGCCATAATAGAACTGTTGGCGGGGTTCCAACAGCCCTCCTCTCTGCCGCAGTCCCTCAAAAATCCGCAGGTTGCGTTCCGCATCGCCGGGCTTAAGTTTGCGGTGTGTTACCGCGCAATCACCATAAATAATATTGCCATGCGTTATAATCACCTCATGCACCGCCCCCTGCCAGACCATACCAGCGCGGTTTTTAACAATTCTTTCCCGATAATAAGAAAATGTGACATTGCCCTGCGCGTCAAAGCCGGTGTTATAAGGCAGCATCACCACGTCCACCTGCGGCTGTAAATCAGCTTTAAGCTGGGTGAATTTTTTTCTGTCTGCCTCCAGCAGCACATCATCAGCATCAAGCCATAAACAGTAATCACAGCTGGCCTGCGCAAAGGCCGCATTTCTGGCAGCGGCAAAATCATCAACCCAGACAAAATCAAAAAGCTTAACCTCAAACTGTGCCGCAATCTCCTTAGTCCTATCCGTTGAGCCAGTATCAACAATGATAATTTCATCAACCAAATCCTGCACAGACTCCAGACAACGCCCCAACACATCTTCTTCATCACGCACAATCATACACAAGCTAATTGTTACCATTATATCCCCTCCTAACCCCTGGCGAAATTTATAGGCCGAAGCCCTCACACCCAAAGGTATGAGGGCTTTTGGCATGCAGCCGCCTTTTCACCGGCCTGTATATGCTACTTATTAAGCAAGTCTTATGACTGTTAAATTTGCCTTGTTCAGATTGAGAGCAGCCGTTGTGCCAGCCAGCTGCAAACTAATAGTATCATTTTCCGTCAGATTAGCAAGCAGCGTCATATCATAATTGGTGAGCGGAGCAACAGCAGCAATGGTGGAACCCGGCAAAACAGCGCCATTTTGCAAAATCTGTGTTGTCAGCTGGGTAGCCGTATCTGGCTCCACATGATAGGTTAACAGATAGGTTCCGCTTTCCGGCACCGTAAATTCCTCATCGGTGCCGTCCGCCGTAAAGCCATTCAGACTCTGATAAGCTGCCAAAGGAACATTAGCGCCGGCAGTGGTTACGTTCACCGTAGCGCCGTCTGCACTCTGTGCATTCATGGATATGGCAGTGGCTCCGGCTCCGGTCGGACCAGTGGGGCCGGTCACACCATCTGCACCAGTCGGACCACTCGGGCCGGTGGGTCCAGCTGGGCCGGTTGCGCCATCTGCACCATCAGCACCGTCGGCACCGGTAGCGCCAGTCGCACCGGTCGCCCCCGTAGCACCGGTCGGACCGGTCGGGCCAGTAGCACCCGTGGCACCGTCAGCACCGGTTACCCCGGCAAAACCAGTTGCACCAGCCGGACCAGTGGGTCCACTGGGACCTGTGGGACCAGTCGGGCCAGTCGGACCGGTCGGCCCTGTTGCACCGTCGTCACCATCTGCACCAGTCGGGCCGGTTGGACCAGTAGGACCAGTTGCACCAGTCGGACCAGTTGCTCCCGGCAATCCGTCTGCACCCGTTGCGCCCGTGGCACCTGTCGGGCCGGTTGCTCCCGGCGCACCGTCTGCGCCCGTTGCGCCAGTGGCACCAGTTGCGCCCGGCAGTCCGTCTGCACCCGTTGCACCAGTAGCGCCAGTCGGGCCAGTAGCACCAGCCGCACCGTCTGAACCAGCGGCGCCAGTTGCGCCAGTAGCACCCGGCAAACCGTCTGCACCCGTAGCACCCGTGGGACCTGTCGGGCCGGTTATACCGTCAGCGCCAGTCGGCCCAGTCACACCAGCCGCGCCGGTAGCGCCAGTCGGGCCGGTTGGGCCAGGCGCGCCATTCAAACCGGTAGCACCTGTTGCGCCCGTTGCACCGGCCGCGCCATTCGCACCAGTAGCGCCCGTGGCACCTCTGGGACCAGTCGGCCCAGGCGCGCCGTTAGCACCGGTAGCACCAACCGCACCCGTAGCGCCGGCCGGGCCATTCGCGCCTGTTGCCCCCGTTGCGCCTCTGGCTCCGGTTGCTCCCGTAGCACCGGTTGCGCCTGTGGCGCCAGTTGGACCAGTCGCGCCGGTAGCGCCAGTTGCGCCAGTTGCACCTGTGGGGCCGGTTGGGCCAACGCCTGTGCAGCCGGTACAACCTGTGCAGCCGGTACAGCCAGTACAGCCAGTGCAACCGCAGTTAAAACCGCAGGGATTTAAAGGGTTGAAACAGTTAAAGTATCTATTCATATTGATATTACCTCCTAATTGTAATGCCCGTGTTAATTTTTAGGCTTAATACAATATATGGAGGTCAACATGTGCTTGACACTGCCTGACTGAATATTTTATTAAGAACTCGACTTGCCGCTTTATAATTTGGCATATTCCGCATCAGGCAACAGTTTGCACCCACTCATTACGTGTTCCCAAACCGAAATTTTACACTGATATTCTGTAAAGCATGGCCAATATTATAACCTGCAAAAAAATCCGAACCCCAAACAGGCTCGGATTTTATCAGACATTTTTATGCCCTAAAGGGCATGCCCACACAACCACACTATTATATACATGTCATAAGCATAGCAAAAGGTAACGCCCAATTTACTTTTTTTTTCAAAATTTTTTAAATATTGACAAAATATGCTAATAAGTCATTAAAAGCAACGATATTGATTAACAATATGCTTGTTTTTCGCCTAAAATCTTAAAAAATGATAAATTATTCATAAATTGAATCAATAATCTTTTTGGCTTCTTCCACTGTAAAGTTGCCACTAAAACAACATTCAGAATTACCATTTCGCCAGGCCACGGTTTCATGCTCAAGGTTAGACATAATATAATGGTCAATATCATTCACCGTATAAACCACTATCTCTGTATCGTCCTTTTCATAATGCACAGCAATATCAACCGTCATGTAAAAACAACTCACGTGCATAATCTCGGTGCCTTCCGGGGTTTCGCGTGTATAAAGCAGAATGGTATCCAGTGTGGAATAAGTTTTAGATGTTTCCATGTGGTCAAAAACAAACCCCTCTGGTAACCAGCTAGGCACAAATTGGGCCATTTCCACCTTATCCGGCAAATGTTCCGGCTGACCGGTGTCTTCCATTATACACTCAAACCAGAAAACATCATCGTCCCATTTAGGCGCTGATGCAAAGGGGTTAAAGCCCAAGGCGTTAGCCGTAACCGTGCAGGCAAAAACCAACAGCACCAACACTGCCGCCATACCAGCCAATTTGCGCCAGGGTTTGACAGTAAACAGACAAAATCTTTTAGTCGGAGCATCGGCTTCTGGCTCAACAACAACCGGCGCTTCTGCTGCGTCGTCCCAATCCGCCGCAAAGTCGTATAAAGCCTGCTCTTCCTCCAACAGCGGCAAATAATCAGCATAAAACTCAGCCTTGGCCGCCGCCAAATCGCGATAAGGCAATTCAGAAGCAGACTTGCGCCGTTCTGCCAAAAGCTGCGCAATATACATAATCAGTTCCATATCCGCCTGCTCGTTAGCCGGCGCTTCCAAGTCTGCCCTTAAAAACGCCTGCAAAGCCGCTGTATCCATTTTGTCGAATTTTTTATATCTGGCCGCTAAAATACGGCTCTTTTTTTCGACACGCAACATCGTCAAACCCTCCCCTCTATTATATATATGTCACAACTAATACAAAAGGTAACGCTAACTTTAAGATTTTTTTCTTTTATCTTCATTTATTTTCATTATATTTTGCCATCAGCTTTTGCAGCTTTAATTTAGCGCGGTATAACCTTTGTTTGCAAACACTGATTGAGATACCGGCCTCTGCCGCAATCTCCTTTAACGGCTTGTCCTCCAACGCAAATTTTTTCAGCAACTCATATTCCTGATAGCCGGTTAAATCCGCATATAACACGTCCACATTTTCATCAGGCAGCCGCTCGTCGGCAATACTGGTCCAGTCAAAGTTATCCGGCAGCCGCGTCATATAACTGGCCATCAGTCTTTTATTGCGTTTAAGATTTTTTAGCAAATATTTTAACACATTCCACAACCAGCCGCTGGGGCGTGGGCTGCGCATCAAATGTTCAATCCGGCGGCAGGCGATTTCAAACGCAGCCTGCACGACCTCCTGCGCCGCCGCATCGTCAACCATAGCGGCCTGCGCATAGACAAACATCTGATAATACTGCTCATTATAAAGCTTATCAATAAACTCTCTTTCTGCTGAAGTTAATTTATGCATTATCCTATCACACTCTAACTCTTATAATTCCCAAACTAATACACGCCAATTTAGCTCTTTTTCTATTTGATTTAATAATCTTATTAAGTATATTGTAACACTTTATTGAAGAAATTGCCAATCTTTTACAAAAATTTTTCGGTATTATCCAGCAAAAACTTAATTAAATTTTTTTGCTTAAATCAACACGAAATTTATTAATATTCAGCTTGTGGATTTTTTAACTTTTCCTTGACATAACCAAAAAAATTGGTTACAATAGAATCAGTTGGAAGAGAATACAAAATAATTTATACATATATAATGCATTAAATAAGCAATCATAAGCGGTTGCTTTTATGGAGATGAAAAAGTATGAATAATGCCGAAATTTTAAGTCATGTTGACCATACTCTTTTGCAGGCCACGGCCTCCTGGTCAGAAATTCAGGCGCTTTGCGATGAAGCTGTTGCCAATCAAACAGCTTCTGTCTGCGTGCCGCCCAGCTATATCAAACGCATTGCCGATACTTATGGCGACAAGCTGAACATCTGCACAGTGATTGGCTTTCCTCTGGGCTATCAAACCACGGCCGTTAAAGTTCTGGAAACCAAAGAGGCCATTGCCGACGGCGCAACCGAGGTGGATATGGTTATCAATCTGGGCGACGTTAAAAATGGTGATTTTGACCTGATAACCGCCGAAATTAAAGCCCTGAAACAGGCAGCCGGCCAAAACATTCTTAAAGTAATTATTGAAACCTGTTACCTGACAGAAGCCGAAAAAATCAGGCTCTGCCAGTGTGTAACCGAGGCCGGCGCTGATT
>CANSKT010000093.1 GCA_947647555.1 uncultured Peptococcaceae bacterium
TATTAAAGAGCAATTTATATCAAAATTGTAAACATAAATTTTGAAATATTTTTAATATTTTTTTTGATTTTTAATCTGCTCCAATATTTCAAGTAATTTTTGCGGCAAGGGAATATTTATCTTTTCGGCATTTTCCAATATACTAAACCCCTCGTTAGCAATATAAAAAGACACTATAACCAAAGTTACCATTTGCCCCTGTCCGATAATCAATGTATCGATAGTCAAACCCATAACAAAAATCAAGAAAATAAAAACCTTTTTCAATATACCGACAAAACCAATTTTGCTGTCAATCTTTTTATGTACAATGACTACCAAAACTCCGGTTATATAATCTAAAATCATAAAAAGCAGCAATGCATAAAAAAGCATACTAATATTCTGAAAGTTTTTTTGTATATCGTACATTGATTTAACAAGATATAAAGATTCCAAATCGTTCATCACAATCACCTCTTTTCCTAAAAATAAAAACAGCAATCATTCCGCTAACAGAACGACTGCCCACCCATAAAATAAAAGATACCCAAGCCAAGTCGCTCTTTATTTAATAATTATGAGATTTATCTTGTCCCTCAATATACCACTTTTTTATCTTGCTTAAAGCTCGCTGTTTGGTCTGATTTATGCTTTGCCTTGATACGCCATAATGCTTGGCAATATCAAAAACCTGCCAATTTTCAAAAAATAGTTTCTTAATAACTTTATACTCCTTATCGGTTAATATCAATTTCAATTCATCAAACAACAGCATATCATATGTATCGCCAACGCTTAACCTGCTTTCAACCAAATATGCTTCTTCATCGCTTAAACTGGCAAATGGCAAATCATCTAATGAAATATGTTTTCTTAACAAAAGTTTATAATAAGAATGTTCCACAGCCTTATTAATATATGAAACGATATAAGCATCGCAAGGATATTTTAATTTGGTGTTGGCTAAATAATGAACCAAATCAATAAAAAATAAACGCAAATCACAATACGCATCAGGATAGTATAATTTTCTGGCATACTTTTTCAATAATGGCTTAAATTGTTTAATCAGGCTTAACATTTCTTGCTGATTACCCAGAGCAGCTTGCTTAATTTGTGCAATCAACATATTGCTCCCTCCTTTATACTGGAAAGAGCAGTTTTTATGAATTTTGTAAACCTTAAAATTTAAGAAAATTTAGTTTTATAGCCGACATTATTTTTGTTATTTTCGTAACATAAATGGCTATATACTGATTTTTATAACAATCAAAAACTTTTTACTATCCCTAATTTTAAATGTAAAATCAGCTACAAAATGTAACATTTTTTTCTATTATTTTCCAAATAAGTATAAAAAAGTACACAACAACAAATTTAACTTATAATTAAAATTGTCATTGTGTATTCCAAATTTTTATTACAAACTATTACGCAATATGATAATTTTACAACCTGTTACTAACATTGCTAGCAATGCCTTGGTATATACCAAGACCGCTAGTTGAGGGCTGGCCGCCCCCAACCCCCCCGCGTCCAGTAACAAGAATTGTTGCTGGATTAAGCCACCTGCGGTGGCTGCTGGTGCAATGATTATCTATCAATTTGGCGCTGCTTTTCTCGCTCCTGCTCAACATCTTGCAGCCCCAAAATCCGCTCAACATTGCTTCTCGCCGTCAGCAGCTCCAGCATTTTCGCTCGCTGCTGCTTCTGCTCCAGATAGAGCTTTTTATTCTCCGCCTGCAATTCCGCATACTCCCGCTTCAGCATTTTAATGCTTGGTAACTTCTTCAAACATAGCCCATCAAAAAACTTCTTCGCTGCTTCACACAAAACAATTTGGCTGCGGTGTTGCTCATAAAATGCCGCCTGCTTTTTTGCCGGCAGCTTGCGGTACTCTGCATAAATATCCCGGTTTTTCCGATAGGCTCCAATATGCTTTTGCAGCTCAGATATTTCTTTCATTCGCTCACTGTTGGCTTTCGTTTTGGCAGATAAAACGTTATATTTCTCATTGGCCGAAGCACAGGCTTGCAGCAAAACCTCATAATCCAGCAGTCCATTTTCCTGTAAATACATCACCGTTTTAGCCATTTCTTTTAGGTTGAATTTCTTAGCCCATAGCTCATATCCAGGCGAGTTAGCCTGCTGCATTTTAGCCTGAATATCTAGCAGCAGGTTTGGCTTTTCCTGCCGTCTGGTAATGGTTTTTCGACCGGCAATTCTAACCTTGATTGCCTGTTCCGAATATTCATCACTCAAAGAATTACAGCGAACAAATCGCTTTGCCCCCGGTAGCTTCAAAGCTAAATTCTTACCTTGCTTAATCTCAATTCCAGCAGCTTGCAACTCATTCAGAAAGTTATTAAAATCCTTACAGATTGCAATTTTATCATCAATAATCCGTTCCAACTTCTGACGCACCGTTGGCGATTTATTTATACCTTTGTTTTTTAGCCAGTCAGCATAGCTGCCCCGACTAGGCTTTGCTTCTTCAATCACCGACAGGCCATTTTCCAAACAAAGCATATCGGATAACTTTCGGATTACGAATGAAGAACGCCAAAAGTTCCTAAACTTCCTCGTACAATCCAGATTGATTGAAGAAAAGATAATATGGCTGTGAATATGTGCCTTATCTATATGAGTGCAAACGATGAAATGATTTTGCCCTTTAGTCAACCGCATTGCCAACTCATAGCCGATTTTGTTGGCTCTCTCCGGCGTAATCTCGCCCGGCTTAAAGGACTGCCGCAGGTGATAAGCGATAACATCATTCTTTTTAGGTTTGCGTCCGGTGGTGTTTTCATATTGCCGCTGGGCAAATAGAAATTCTTTGTCCGCTATATCCGAGTTGAATTGATAGGCAGAGATTAACTCGCCGCCGTCCGTTTTATCCGGATTTTTAATATAATCTGTTGCCCGGCCTAATGTTTTGGCAACCGTCCGTCCCTTGCCGGTGTGCAGCGGCATTAAGCGTGTTGTTGCTATACAATCACCGCCTTATTTTATTTTTGAAAGTTGTTCAAAAATTGAGCCGAACAGCTTTTTATTTTCCTGCAAGCAACTCTCAACCTCCGCCAACTCACCAATATAATACCTACCGCCGGAATTAAGCCTTTTAGCAATCTGATTGACATTGTTAGAAGTAGCCTGCAAATACCTGCTGCACTCTTTTAACTCCGGGATTTGCAGATTGATAGTGTAACCGTCAATGCACATCTTGCGGATATAGGCGCTCATATTATTAACCCCAGCTAATGCCATTTTCTGCTCTATAAGCTGCCGTTCCCTTTCTGTCAGCTTAAAATAGATTGCCGTCATTTTATCTTTAGTATCTTTAATAAACACCCTCCTAACGCAACAAAGGGGGGCGGTAAACCACAGCCCCCTTAAATATATTTATTGTGCCTGTTCTTGTTCCTGCGCCTGCTGTTGTAAACGCTGGCGCATTTCACGCCTTTTTGCTCTAAATCTACGTCCTCGCTCTCTGTTCTTTATAAGCTGCTCAATTCTTTTCTTCTCCGCAGCAATCTCCTCCGGTGTGGGCTCCGGCTGGGGTATTTCAAATTTACCGATGAACTTAAAATAGATTTCAACCTCCTGCACCTTTTCGCCGCTGCTCCAATCCACCTCGTAAACCATAACCTTTTCTATAAACTCATTTATCATCGGCGTTGTCAACTCCGAAAAATCGGTGTACTTTTTAGAAAGCAGTAAAAACGCCCCCACATTGTTGGTATCCGCATCATATTCCGCCAACTTTGCTTGCAGCCCAGCGATACTTTCCACCAAGCCGGCCTGCTCTTGCTCATACTCTGCCGATAACACCTCAAAGCGTTTTTCGGCCAGCTTGCCGGTGGCATAAGTCTCATACAGCTTCTTAATCAGACCGTCCAACTCCCTGCACCGTTTCTGCTCACGCTTTAAGCGGCTTTTTAGCTCCTTAGCCATAGACTGCTGCTACACTGCTGAAAGCTCCCACACCTTTTTAGTAAACTCTTTCTATTTTTCAACAGCATACTGACTAATAGTTTTTATCGCTGCTAAAATCAACTCCTGCAAAACCATCGTCCTGATATTATGCGCTGTACATTTAGTGTCAAATTTACTGGCCGTATTATTGTAAGTAGAGCAGCGATATGTATCAAAAGGCGCTCTGGGCTTATCCGTCACATTACCCATCCAGTCCTTATAAAAGCCGCTGCTGCCGCCCTTATGGTTATACAAGGGAGCCCCACAGTCAGCGCAGTACACAAGGCCGGTCAGCGGATTAGGGGTTTCGTTTTTATGCTGCACCCGTTTGGTTTTGCGCAGTTGCTGCACCAACAGCCAAGTTTCCTCATCTATAATCGGCTCCTGCGTATTCTCAAATACCACCCAATCCTCCGCTGCATTAAGCTTCCGCTTTTTATCCTTATAACTCTCCTTGTAACTGCGAAAATTTACCGTATGTCCCAAATATTCCGGCTTAGTCAGAATATCCGCAATCGTGGAACAAGACCAAGGGTAAGGAGCAATTACGTCTTTTTGGTTTTTCCACATACTAAAACCCAACTGCGCTAGATGGTAACTTGGCCGAGGAACTTTATCCTCCGTCAGAATCCGGGCAATCTGCTGCGGACCATACCCCTCAACCGTCAGCCGAAAAATCCGCCGCACCACCGCTGCCGCTTCTTCATCAACAAGCCAATGGTTTTTATCCTCTAGATCCTTTATATAGCCATAAATGGGAACATTGGTTAAGTGCTTTCCGTTCATTCCCTTTTGCTTGCAGGCGGATTTTATCTTGCGACTGCTGTCCCGCAAATACCATTCATTCATAATATTCAGAAACGGCGCAAACTCGTTGCTACCCTGCACAGAACTGTCCACATTATTGGCTATGGCTATAAAGCGAACGCCTTTTTCCCTGAACATAACCTCGGTGTAAAACCCCACCTGCAAATAATCCCGTCCAATTCTGCTCATATCTTTAGCGATTACACAAGCCACCTTACCGGCTTCAATATCCGCCACTAGACGTTTCCAATCAGGCCTTTCAAAATTGCCGCCGCTCCAGCCGTCGTCGGTATAGTGCTTAACATTTTCAAAACCATTTTCTTTGGCGTATTTCTCCAGCATTGCCTTTTGATTAACGATAGAATTGCTTTCCCTGGCTAAATCATCATCACGAGATAATCTTTCATACAAAGCTGTAATCTTTTCCTCACCTTTTAATTGCATTTGGAAGCCTCCCTGAGCTGGCAGCCTGTTTGTGATGTTTCCGTTTGGATAAGGTGCAGAATTTTATCCTCCATAGTTTCGCCCTTAGCATTAAAATGCAGGCGCACCTTATATGTGGTGCTGCCTATCCGCCGATAAAATAGCGGCTCTGTTTTGATTTCTTCTTCAATTATTTTCTGTGCTGTACCTATAAAAATCCCTCCTTTAGCTTGCACCTTCAGTGCAGCTATTATATAATTTTGCTTAAAGATTATCCCTCTACTAATAGGATAAAAACAGGGGTAAAAAGGAAGTGTTTTCTAAAACTTTTTCAGATTATTTTAAACATTTTAGGCTATCGCTATTCAAGCCAACTCTTAACTAACACCAAAGGGAACCCTGTTTCAGAGTATCCTTATATATAGCGTCACGCCTCTCTTTTGCGCTATATATTGGTGTACCTCATTTCAAGGTATACCTCTATATAGTATCTTTGTTTTTGTATAACACCATATACAGAGGATACGCTGTTTTGACGTACGCCATTATATAGTATTGCTATCCTTTAGCCATACAACATAATGGTGCATATCGTTTCGCTATCCACCGCCTTGCTACATCACAAACAAGCTGCCGCTGCTTTTATTAAGGTATTCGTTACGAACACCCTTTACAGCATAGCACTCCAATGTTCTGCCGGGTCATGATAGGAATTCTGCTAGGCGGCATAAGCATTATGCCCAGGCAAGGGGAACATTCCTAAAAGCACCGACAACATCAGGATAAATGCCAGTGCCTTTTTTAATGAACACTTAGCGACTGACAAGGCCAAAGGCCGCAGACAGAGCTTAGTGTTCATAAATCCATTTGGCTTCAGACAAATGGAATCCTCTTTATAATTTTTTATTGTTCTTTCCAAAATATCTACCTCCTTAATGAACACTTATTTTTAATTTTTGGAAATAAAAAAAGGCGCAGAATCAACTTTTAATAAGTCAACCCTGCGCCTATCGGTTTGTTTATTCAGTTTTGTTTTATGTGCCATTATTCAAGGGGCGGCCCTCTCACCATTTTCTCAAAATTCTTTTCTTTCATTATTTAATATACCTCGTTATAGGTATCCATTTGCCTAAAGTCAAATGGATGTGTTCACACTAAATTCGGTCTGCGCTCTATGAGCTTGCCTTCATTAAGTGCGCAAAGCGCGCAAAAAGGCCGCTTGCACTACCCTATTATTCGGTAGTACAAGCGGCCTTAATTTGCCCAAATATTTAATTTTCTGCTCATTTAAGGGTTCGAGTCCTTACAGTTACCGAAACCCCCATTTTTGCATCTTTTTTGAACCGTTTTTCGTGAGATTTGAACTAACGCTCTCTCACCAAATTTTATTCTCAAATTTGCTCATTTATAAGGAAAAACCGCCGAAATCGGCGGTTTTTTCGATGTGCATCTATTTCGAGTACACATTATGGCAGGGGCACTAGGACTCGAACCCAGAACCAATGGTTTTGGAGACCACTACTCTACCAATTGAGCTATACCCCTTTGCAACATTAATATTATACATTAAGCCGCCGAATAAGTCAATAGTAATTTTAGATTTTTTACAATAAACAGCTTTAAAGCAGAGATTGCAATTTATCAATAAATACGTTATACTATTTATCAGAAAAAAACTTGGAGGTTTTTATATTATGGCAATTCTAGTATTAGGTGGTGCCGGTTATATCGGCTCTCATACCGTATATGAATTAATAGCAACCGGACATGATGTGGTAGTTGCGGACAATCTGACCACCGGCTTTCGAGCCGCTGTTCACCCCAAAGCACGTTTTTATCAGTTAGACGCGCGCGACCATGCTGCGCTTTCTGATTTGTTTGCAGCGGAAAAAATTGAGGGGGTCATTCATTTTGCCGCCTATTCTCAGGTTGGCGAGTCCATGAGCAACCCGTTAAAATATTATGACAACAATCTTTATGGCGCAACTGTTTTACTGCAAGCCATGCAGGAGCATGATGTCAAAAATATTGTTTTTTCTTCCACCGCCGCGGTTTATGGCGAACCAGAACGTATGCCAATTCTGGAGGACGACCCAACCAAGCCCACCAACTGTTATGGCGAAACCAAGCTGGCTATGGAAAAAATGATGTACTGGGCCAGCCAGGCCAATGGTCTGCATTATGTAGCTTTGCGCTATTTCAATGCCTGCGGCGCCCACCCTTCCGGTCAAATTGGCGAAGCGCATAATCCGGAAACCCACCTGATACCATTAATTTTACAGGTTCCTAACGGTCAACGCCAGAAAATTGCTATTTATGGCGATAACTACCCCACGCCAGACGGCACCTGTATTCGCGATTATATTCACGTCAGCGATTTGGCGCAGGCTCATATTTTAGCGCTCGATTACCTGTTACACGGTGGCGAAAATAATGTGTTTAACCTGGGAAATGGCGTAGGCTTCAGCGTGCGTCAGGTGATAGACACCGCCCGGCAAACAACAGGCCATGCCATACCGGCCGAAGTTGCGCCCAAACGTGCCGGCGACCCGGCGCAGCTGGTAGCATCTTCAGCCAAAGCCCAACAGGTTTTAGGCTGGCAGCCTGAATATACCAACCTTGCGGATATTGTGGAAACTGCCTGGCAGTGGCATCGTACTCACCCCCATGGTTATGAAAAATAAACGGGTGAAAGGAAAATGTTTGTAGAAAAAATCAAAATTAATAATATACCGGCAATTTTATGGAATAAACCCGGCGATAAACTAATTATCGCCGTGCATGGCAGTCATTCGTCCAAAATTGACGATTGCATTTGGATTTTGGCCGATGAAGCCGCCAAACACAATTATCACGTTTTAAGCTTTGACCTGCCCTGTCATGGCGAAAGGGTTTATGAGCCAGAGCCAGGGCGTGTTCAGCCTTATTTGGAGGATTTAACGCAAATTATGGCATTTGCCAAACAAAAAAGCGCCCATATTGCTTTATTTGCTTGCAGCATGGGCGCTTATTTTAGTCTGTTGGCCTTTCCAAACGAAAAAATAGAAAAATGCTGGTTTTTATCGCCGGTTTTGGATATGCGGCAGGTTATTGAATATATCATGCAGGAGATTGGCGTTACGCCGGAACAGCTTGAACAACGCCAGTCTATTCCCAATCCATATGAAACGCTTTATTGGGAATATTATCAATATGTTCTGGCCAATCCCATTACTAACTGGCCGCTGGCAACGGCAATTTTGCGCGGCCAATATGACACATTATGCAGCGCCCAAAGCGCCACCGACTTCGCGGCACGTTTTAATTGCCGTTTACAGGAACAGCCCAGTGGCGAGCACTGGTTCCATACGCCAGAGCAACTGGCATATTATCGCCAATGGCTGCAAAATGAAATGTAATTTGCGCTCATTAAGTGTTCATAGCGGTTTCCAACCGGCTGCGCCGGCTGGATATG
>CANSKT010000094.1 GCA_947647555.1 uncultured Peptococcaceae bacterium
ATTTTAAGCAAAATAGAGAGGAGCGGCAAGCCGTCCCTCTCTATTTATACATTGAAACCAAGCTTTTAGGCAATAGTTTCTTTCAGAGCCTTACCAGCCTTAAAAGCCGGCACTTTGGCTGCCTGGATTTGAATTTCTTCACCAGTCTGCGGATTATGCCCCTTGCGTGCAGCGCGCTCGCGCACTTCAAAAGTGCCAAAGCCAATCAACTGTACTTTTTCATCATTTTTCAGGCTTCTGGTAACAACTTCAACAAAAGCGTCCAGCGCCTTGCCCGCATCTTTTTTGCTCAATTCTGCTTCCGCAGCAATGGCATTAATCAGTTCTGTTTTGTTCAATGTGATTACCTCCTAAATGACCTGCCCACATCATAGCCTGTCCTACCACGAAGCGAGCTTGGCAGCATAAAACTGTGCTAGAACTGGTTACTATTTTATCACCACAACAGGCAAAATGCAAGTCTTTTTTCACTTTTCCCTGCAAAAAGTAGATTTTTTTACGCCTTTTTTGGGCTGACACCACCCAAATCCAATTTCTGCGCCATCAAAACATGCACCGCGACAATTTTCCCCTTTTCGATATAGACCCGAGGCAGCCGCGACGAAGCCGCCGTGCGCCGAATTGGCACATCAACCACCGCCCCCGGCTGCAAAGGCAAATCGCCAATATCCACCATCATACTTTGCATAGCCACGCGCCCCAAAACCGGCAGCAGCAGGCCCTGATAATAAACACCGCGCTGATAGCGACCCAAAACCAGCCGGCCAATATTGCGACTCATCTCCTGCACGCTGTCCTTAATCGTCAATTCCCGGGCATTGGGCATAACGCCAAAGCCGTCGCCATAACCATACGGAATAACCGCCAAACGCATTGGCTTCGGCGCGCAAAACTCCTGATTATACCCCACGCCGTCGCCCTTAGCCAGCTGACGCACCGCCGCCACGCGCGCTTTGGCCGAAAATGGGTCAGCCAGATTTAAGCCCAGTTTTTTCGCCAGACCCAGCTGGCCATAAAGCGCCGAACCAATACGCACCGCCGAAAAATGCGCCTGCGGAAAACGCAGACAACCGGCCGAATTAGCCAGGTGAAAACAAATGTCCGCCGCCGGCCGCGCCGCCAACACCTGTTCCCTAGCCTGCACAAAACGCTCAATTTGCACTCTGGCAAATTTTTCATCAGCCGCCAACGCCGTCGCCAGATGTGAATAGACACCGGTCAGCCGCGGCGCGTCAGCCTGCGCCAAAAGCTGCAAAACCGCAGCCAGTTCATCGCCCGGATTAACGCCGAAACGGTTCATACCGGTATTTACTTTAAGATGACACTCAATCTGCGGCCAACCCTGCAAAATTTCCGCCGTATAAACACTGTCCACCGTAGCCGTCAAACGATATTGTGCAAACAAATCCAGTTCCGCCGCCTGCGGTGGCAGAAACACCAACAACGGCGCTTCCAGACCAGCCTCGCGCAGCTGCAAAGCCTCCTCCAGCGAGGTCACCGCCAAACCGTCCACACCGGCCGCAGCCAGCGTCTGCGCGCACTCCACCGCGCCGTAACCATAAGCGTCATTTTTCACCACCGCCCAAAACTTCAGCCCCGGCGTCTGCGCCTGCAAATGCTGCCGCAAAACCTGCGCATTACTGGCCAGCTTATCCAAATCAATTTCTATCCAATGCTGCAATTTTGCCAAAATATTTTCTGCCATAGCAAATCTCTACTTTCGGCCTTTTTATTTTTGACCCTTTAATTTTTTCTTCAAATTAATAATTTTGCGCACGTTTTTCTGGTAGATTGGCTCCAAAAAATTATACATCTTATATTTGCTCTGATTAAACACCAAATCATATTCGCCAATAAATTCCGTATATTTACCGCCAAAACCTTTTTTAAACTTCACCAGACCATACAAAGGGTGGTCCTCCGCCACATGCCCCGGCACGCCGCGGAAATCATACATCGTGCAGCCCTGCGCCTTGGCCCACTCAATCATCGTCCACTGAATAAGATAGTTGGGCATCAAATTGCGGTGTGAATTGGCGCTGGCGCCGTAAATATACCAGGCCTTATCACCCATACGAAAAGCCAGCGTGCCGGCAATCGCCTCGCCCTCATAGTAGGCCATAAAAAGCTCCGTCTGACCAACCGGGTGCAGACAGTCGTAAAAGCCCTCAAAATAGCTGTACGGACGAATAAGAAAATGGTCACGCGTAGCGGTTGTCGTCAATATTCGATAAAATTCCGGCAGACAGTCGCGCCCGGCACCGCTGACAATCTCCACACCCTTGCGCCCGGCCAGACGAATATTATAACGCGTTTTCTGATGACAGTTAGCCAGCAGGGTTTCCACCTCCGGCGCAATATCCAACCGAAAAACAAAACGCGGCTGAATACCCTCAAAACCCTCGCCTTTATCCACAATGGCAAAACCGGCTTGTTTCAGGCGCTCATGCCAAACCGCGGCCTCCGGCGCGTCAATATCTACGTCCGGGTCAATCTTCCAATAAATCGCGCCGCGTTCCTTCGCCAGCCGGCCAACCTCCGCCACCAGCTGCTGCCAAAGCACCTCGTCAGCAATATCCAGCACCGGGCCGCGCGGTGAATAAAAAATCTGCCCCAGTCCAGCCGGCAGTTGCCGCTGCAACAGCAAAACCGCGCCGCAAATCTGCCCGGCCTTTTCCGCCACCAAACGCAGCGGCTGCCAGGCCGGTCGCTTAACCTGACCCCAATTCCAGCTTTGCAGCACATGCCCCTTGGGGTGCGCCGCCACAAAAGCGTCAAATTTCTCCGCATTTCCCGGCTCGTCAGCCAGCAGGCGGAATTGATATTCGTCTGTTACCTTAACCAAAATTTTTCTCCTCTTTAATTAAATATTGCTTAAATATTCTGCAAAAAATCCATAATTAACGGGTGCGGCTGCTCTGGCCGGGATATAAATTCCGGGTGATACTGGCAACCGATAAACCAGGGGTGATTTTCCGCCGGCAGTTCAATGGCTTCTGCAAAATTGCTTTCCGCCGAACGACCACTTATCTGCAAACCGGCCTTGCTCAAGGCCGCCGCCACATCTTCGCGCAGTACATAACGATGCCGATGCCGCTCGTGAATTTCCAAACGGCCATAAATCGCCGCCAATCGGCTTTTTTCACACAAACTGACCGGCAACAGACCACATTCCAGGCTGCCGCTGCTGCTTCTGGCCGTAAAAAGCACGTCGGGCGAACCGCTCTCCGGCATCGCCGCCGCCAGCCCAGCCACATTGCGCGCATAATCCACCAGCATTGCATGCATACCCATACCAATAGCCAGGCAGGGCTTTTGCTGCTGCCGCGCCCAGCCGGCCGCCAAAATCATGCCGTCGGTGCCGCGCACGCCAAAACCGTTGGGAATAACCAACCCGGCATATTCCGACAAACGCTCCGTCAGGTTTTCCGGCGTCAATTCCTGCGCCGCCAACATGTCCACCTGCACATCAAGCCCCAAATTGATACCACAATGGCGCAGGGCTTCAGCCAAACTGATATAAGCGTCCGGCAGGCTGGTATATTTACCGATAAGCGCCAGCCGCACAGGCTTATTATTTGCCAAACTACGCTGATAAAATGCGTCCCAGCCGCTGATATCTGCCTCCTTTTCCGGCAGGCGCAGCCTTTCCGCCACAATTTTATCCAAACCCTGCCGGTGCAGCGTCAGCGGCAGTTCATAAACATTATCGGTATAAACCTCCTGAAAAACCGCCGCGCGCTCAATATCGCAGAACAGAGAAATTTTGCTGATAGCGGCTTCTTCCAACTCAACTTCCGTGCGGCAGATAATTACATCAGGCTGCAAGCCCAGACTGCGCATGGTTTTCACGCTGTGCTGCACCGGCTTGGTTTTGGCCTCCCCGGCTACGCGCAGATAAGGAACCAACGCCACATGCACAAAAAGCGTGTTTTCCTTGCCTAAATCATAACGCAGCTGACGGATAGTTTCCAAAAAGGCCAGGGACTCAATATCACCAACCACACCGCCGATTTCCACAATAATCACGTCAAAAGCCAACTCGGCCAAACCGCTGGTAATCGTGCGTTTAATCTCATTGGTAACGTGCGGAATAACCTGAACGGTATTACCGCCAAAATCACCGGAACGCTCCCGGTCGAGAATACGCCGATAAATGCGCCCCAGCGTACTGCAACAGCTTTGCCCCAGGCTGATATTCATAAAGCGCTCATAATGCCCCAGCGCCAAATCGGTTTCGCTGCCATCGTTAGTCACAAAAACTTCGCCGTGCTGGTAAGGGTTCATCTGACCGTTATCCGTATTAAAATAAGTATCCAGCCGCAAAACGCCAACTTTCAAACCGCGGCCCTTAAGCAGCGTGCCCAGAGAGGCCGCTGTCAGACCTTTGCCCAGCGAGGAAACCACGCCGCCGGTAAAAAATATATATTTTGTCGCCATAATATTTTTTCAACCTCATTTTTCAGCTTTACATCTTATCCGGTGCGGACACGCCCAAAAGCTGCAAACATTTGGCCACCGCGCCAGCCGTCACCCGACAAAGCCAAAGCCGGGCCTGCTGCAAATCCGCGTCCACGCCCAAAACCCGACAAACAGCATAAAAGCTATGGAAAAGCGCGCCCAAATCCATAACATAAGCGGCAATTTTATGCGGCGCTCTCTGCACCGCCGCCGCCACAATTTCATCTGGCAACTCCAAAATTTTGCGCAGCAAATCGCGCTCAGTTTCATCAACCAGCAATGCAAAATTCACCGTTGCCAAATCAGCCGGCTCAACGCCCTGCTCCGCCGCCTGCATTAAAATGCTGTTAATCCGCGCATGCGCATACTGCACATAATAAACCGGATTATCCATAGATTGACTTTTAGCCAAATCCAAATCAAAATCCATCTGGCTGTCGGCAGAACGCATTACAAAGAAGAAACGCGCCGCGTCCCGGCCAACCTCCTCCAACAGTTCTTCCAGTGTAACATAAGTGCCGGCGCGTTTAGACATGCGCATAATCTCGCCATTGGAGAACAAACGCACCAACTGCATTAAAATAACCTCTAACTTGTCCTCAGAATAGCCCAGCGCACCCATAGCCGATTTCAAACGCGCCACATGACCATGATGGTCAGCGCCCCAAATATTGATAAGCCGACTAAAACCGCGCTCAAACTTGTTCTTATGATAAGCAATATCCGCCGTGTAATAGGTAGGAATACCATTAGCACGCACCAGCACCTCCGGTTTCTCGCAACCGCATTTATCCGCCGCAAACCAGAGCGCGTCTTCCTGCTCCAACAGCAGACCGGCCTCCTTATAATCAGCAACCACCTGCTTCACCGCGCCGCTGTCATGCAAAGTCTGCTCGCTGAACCAGGTATCATACTCCACGCCATAATGCAGCAGCGCTGTCCGAATAGCGTCCAACTTCTTTTGCAGAGCAAAACGCGTCAAAATCTCCCGGCGTAAATCCGGCTGAACCGTCAGCAGTTTATCGCCCTCTGTTTCAATATAAATTTTTACTGTTTCGACAATATCATCGCCATGATAGCCGTCCTCAGGAAATTCCACTTCCTGCCCCAGCTGCTGCAAATAACGCGCTTCCAGCGAAAGCCCAAAATTCTCAATCTGCTTGCCAGCGTCATTGATATAATATTCACGCTCCACCGCAAAACCGGCCGCCTGCATAATATTTGCCAGACTATCGCCAATCGCCGCACCCCGGGCGTTACCCAGATGCAGCTCACCGGTAGGATTAGCTGAAACAAATTCCACATTAACGCGCTCACCCTGACCGAAATCACTTTCACCAAAAGCCGTACCGCGCTGCGCCGCGTCAGCCAGACCAGCCGTCAGCCAATCAGGCTTCATATAAAAATTGATAAAACCAGCGCCGGCAATCTCCACGCGTTCTACCCAAACCGCCGGCTTGTCCTGATAAAGCTGCGCCACCAACAACTCCGCAATCTTGCGCGGCGCCATTTTGGCCTGTCTGGCCAGCAGCATCGCCAGATTGGCCGCAAAATCACCATGCGCCTTTTCTCTTGGGCGCTCAATCACAAAATCCGGCAACTCCTCAAAATTAAGCAGACCAGCTGACCGAGCCGCCTCTGCCGCCGCCTGTAAATCCTGTTTCAAATTTAAACGTGTTTCCGCTAACCAGTTCATTATCCCAATGCCCCCTAAATAAAATCCGACTGTGAAACCGCGCGCCTTTCACGCGGAAAATCAACAATTTTATCCTGAATATACAACGTCGCCGTGCCAGAAGCAATCAACAGCCCCTTGTCGTCGCGCACGTCAACCGTATAAATGCCCAAATGCTTGCCGCGGTTCTTTTCAGCGGCCACCGCATGCAAAACGCCGCCGCTGCAATTATTATGATAATTTAAAGAAATCTGCTCCGGCGTCACAAAATAACCATAAGAAAGCGCCGCCTTGCCAGCTGCCTGACCAATCAGCGAAGCCAGCCAGCCGCCATGCACCATACCCTGTAAATTCAAATGACGCTTCTGCACCGGCAAAATCATATGCACCCAACCCTTTGCCAGTTCCACAACCTCCAAACCGTCAGAGTGATAAAAATTTTCATTTTCGTTCATATACTCGATTTTTGTCGGCCAATCCGCTTCCATAAAAGGCGGCCTAAGCATTGCTTCAGTCATGTCCGCAGCTCCTTTATATTTTGGTCTTTTTTGTAAGTATTTACAGGTTATTATTTACTTAACTTTATAATTATAACAAATTTTTCCGCGCACGTCTACAAATATTTCACAAAATTTTCTGGAATACCAGAAAACAATGCGCTATCACCATTATATATTTTTATGGATTTAGAATAAATATCCCCAAACGCCAAAAAACGCCCGAGGATATTTTCTATATATTAAATTATACTTTGCGGCCACATTCAGTCGTGCAGCTGCTGTCAAAAAATTCATCATGTACGCTGGCATAATAGAGATAGCCGCCGGCAAAGTTATAACACTCAAAACCGGCCTGCATAAGCTGCCGACAAGCAATATAACTGCGCAGACCCGTGCGACACATCACATAAACCGGCTTGCTTTTATCCAACTCATGCAGACGGCCGCGCAACTCGTCGACCGGGATATTGATATCAAAGCCCTCCGCATGCCCCTGCGCATATTCCGCTGGCGTACGCGCGTCCAGCAGGGTTACGCTGCCGTCCTGGGGCAAAGCGGCCAAATCCTCATAAAAGAACTGGCGCAGTTTACCAGTAACAACATTTTCAGCAATAAAGCCGGCCATATTAACCGGGTCTTTGGCTGAAGAATATGGCGGCGCATAGGCCAAATCGAGGTCTTTCAGCGCCGAAACCGTCAGTCCGGCCTGCATAGCCGTCGCCAGAACGTCCAGACGCTTATCCACGCCGTCAAAACCGACAATCTGTGCGCCGATAATCTTTTGACTATCTCGCGCAAACAGCAGCTTAATAGTCATTAAATTGCCGCCGGGATAATAAGAAGCATGCGAAGCCGGCGCCAGAATAATTTTTTCATAATCCAGACCGGCCGCCCGAGCCGCCCGAGCCGCCCGTTCATTCAGACCGGTAAAAGCCGCCGTCATCTTAAAAACTTTCAAAACTGCCGTGGCCGGCGAGCCCTGATAACAGCTATCCAGCCCGGCAATGTTATCAGCGGCAATCCGCCCCTGCTTGTTGGCCGGCCCGGCCAACGCAATAAGCGCCTTTTCGCCGCTCACACTGTTGGTAATGGAAACCGCATCGCCCACCGCATAAATATCCGCATCTGAAGTCTGCATGTGTTCATTAACCGTAATGCTGCCTTTAACTCCCAGCTGCAAACCGGCCGCCCGAGCCAAATCTGTTTCCGGCGCCACACCCACCGCCAAAACCACCATATCCACACTGACGGCCGGCTGGTCTTGCAGCAAAACATCAATACCGGTGGCTGTTTCCGCAAAAGCAGTGACATTCTGGTTCAGCAACAGCTTAACCCCCTGCGCACGCATATGTACATGCAAAAAGCTGGCCATATCCTTATCCAGCGGCGGCAGAATATGTTCTTCACGCTGAATTAAGCTGACCTCCAGCCCTAGCTCCTGCAAATTCTCCGCCATTTCCACACCCACAAAGCCAGCGCCAACCACTGCCACGCTTTTAACCTGCTTATTAAGCACGGCCTCACGCAGACGCAAGGTGTCTTCCACCGTCCGCAGTGTATAAATTTTGCTGCTATCCACACCGGGTAACGGCGGCACAACCGGCCGGGCGCCCGGCGCCAAAATCAACTTATCATAGTTTTCCGTATATTCCCGGCCATTTGTCAGGTCGCGCACCGTAACAGTTTTAGACTCACGGTCAATAGCCAAAACCTCATGCTGAACTCTGGCCTCCACATTGAAACGAGCCGCAAAGCTGGCCGGCGTTTGCAAAGTCAGACTACGCTGTTCCTTAATCGTGCCGCCAATGTAATAAGGCAGGCCGCAGTTGGCATAAGAAACATATCCGGAACGCTCCAACATTATAATCTGTGCATTTTCGTCCAACCGGCGCAGTCTGGCCGCCGCGCTTGCGCCGCCAGCCACACCGCCCACACC
>CANSKT010000095.1 GCA_947647555.1 uncultured Peptococcaceae bacterium
GGATAATATCAATCTGCGGATTGCGCCCGGTGAAACGGTGGGTATTATCGGCGGCACCGGTTCCGGCAAGTCTACGCTGGTGCAGCTTATTCCTCGTCTTTATGACGTTTCGGCCGGCCGGGTGCTGGTGGGCGGCGTGGACGTGCGTCAGCAGCCGCTGGCGGAACTGCGCGCTAATGTTTCTATTGTAATGCAGAAAAATCTGCTATTTTCTGGTACGATTGCGGATAATCTGCGTTGGGGCAATCCGCAGGCTACTCCGGCAGAAATTGAATCTGCCTGCCGGGCGGCCGCGGCGCATGATTTTGTCCGCCAACTGCCGGACGGCTATCAGACGGTTTTGGGGCAGGGCGGCGTTAATCTTTCCGGCGGCCAGAAGCAGCGGCTGTGTATTGCCCGGGCTCTGTTGCGGCAGGCTCCGGTGATTATTCTGGACGACAGCACCAGCGCGGTGGATACGGCTACGGATAAGCAGATACGTCAGGCTTTAAGCGCCAATCTGGCGCATAACAGCCGGGTTACCACGCTGATTGTGGCGCAACGGATTGCTTCGGTTATGGAGGCCGATAAAATTGTAGTGCTGGACGAGGGGCGCATTGACGGCGTGGGTACGCATGCGGAACTTTTGGCCGGCAACCGGATTTATCAGGAGGTCTATTATTCGCAGCAGGCGCAAAATGAAGATATCAAGCCGGGAGGTGAGGAAATTGCCAGCTAAAAAGGTAGGGCATATGTCTAAAAAGGGCCGGCCAATGCCGGGCAATCTGAAAGCAACTTTAAGGCGGTTGTTGCAATATCTGCGGCCTTACTGCCTGCGGCTGCTGCTGGTTTTGCTGGCTATTCTGGTCAGTTCCGGCGCGGCGGTGGCCGGCAGTTATTATTTGAAGCCGTTGTTTAACAATTACATTATGCCGTTTGTCGGGCAGCAAAATCCGGATTTGTCCGGTTTTATTCGCCTGATGTCTATTATGGCCGGCATTTACCTGTTGGGTACGGTTTGCACCTATATTTATAGTCGCCTGATGCTGGTAATTTCCACCAACACTTTGGCGCAAATTCGCCAGGATATGTTTCGGCATATGCAGGGTCTGCCGCTGAAATATTTCGATACCCATGCGCATGGCGAGTTGATGAGTCTTTATACCAATGATACCGACGCGCTGCACGATACTTTGAGCATGGGTTTGCCCCAGCTTTTGGCGTCGGCGGTGACGCTGGTTGGCGTTTTTGGCGCTATGCTGTTTTTAAGCCCGGCGCTGACCGTGCTGGTTCTGGTTATGCTGGGGGTTATGCTGTTGGCGGTGCGGTTGATTGGCCGGCGCAGCGGCTATTATTTTCAGCGTCAGCAGGCCGCTATTGGCAGTTTGAACGGTTATGTGGAGGAAATGATTGGCGGCCAGAAGCTGGTTAAGGTGTTTCAGCATGAGGAGGCCAGTAAGCAGGACTTTGCCGGGTTGAATGAGGAACTTTGCCACGCCTCCACCAGCGCTCATACCTTTGCTAATATTTTAATGCCGGTGATGATGAATTTATCTTATATTCATTATGCGCTGACGGCGGCTTTGGGGGCGGTGCTGGCGGTTTGCGGCTGGCTGGATTTGGGTACGCTGGCGGCCTTTTTGCAGATGACGCGGCAGTTTGCGCAGCCGGTTACGCAGATTTCCCAGCAGTTTAACAATGTGCTGCTGGCGCTGGCTGGGGCGGAGCGTATTTTTAAGATGTTGGACGAAAAGCCGGAGTTTGACGAGGGAACAGTGGAATTGCGCCGGCAGGGGCAGGAATTTTTCTGGCAGTTGCCGGACGGTTCCACGCGGCCGGTGCGCGGTGAAGTGCGCTTGCAGGACGTGGTCTTTGGGTATACGCCGGAAAAAGAGGTTTTGCATGGCGTTAGCTTTTACGCCAAACCGGGGCAGAAGATTGCGCTGGTTGGCTCCACCGGAGCCGGTAAAACCACGATTACCAATTTGCTGAACCGTTTTTATGATATCGGGCAGGGACAAATTACCTACGATGGTATTGATATCAGGCAAATAAAAAAAGCGGACTTGCGCCGCTCTATGGCTTTTGTTTTGCAGGACAGCCATCTTTTCAGCGGTACAATCCGCGAGAATATCCGTTATGGCCGGCTGGACGCTACCGACGCCGAGGTGGAGGCGGCTGCGCGTCTGGCCAATGCGGAGCATTTTATTCATAATCTGCCGCAGGGCTTTGAAACACTGATAAGCGGCGACGGCGGCAATTTATCGCAGGGACAGCGCCAGCTTCTGACGATTGCCCGGGCGGCTGTGGCTAATCCGGTGGTTCTGGTGCTGGACGAAGCCACCAGTTCCATTGATACGCGCACCGAGGCGTTGATTGAAAAGGGTATGAATCGCCTGATGGAGGGGCGGACGGTTTTTGTCATTGCGCATCGTCTTTCTACTGTGCGCAACGCCAACGCCATTTTGGTGATTGAGGACGGGCGGATTATTGAGCGCGGCGACCACGCCGACCTTTTACAGCAGCACGGCCGCTATTATCAGCTTTATACCGGCTTGTTTGAGTTGGCCTGATTGGGGCTTAAAGATTGTTGCCGGATAAAGCAAACAGCAGACAGAGCGCTAAAAAAATGCAGAGTCCGCCCAAAAATTTGCCGATGCTGTTGTTGGTGTTTTTCTTGCGATATTCAAAGGGGTGGAGGAATAAATCCTTGATAATTTCCCAGGTGGTTTGCGGCTCGTCTTTTCTGTATTTACGGCTTTTATGTTTGCTCATGGTGAGTTTTTGGCTCCTTTGTTTCAATATTTTTATATAGCATAGCATATTTATTGCGGAAAAACCAGTATTTTTTTCATTTTCCTGCTTTTGGCGGCTGAAAAAATTATGGCGAAGCGGCAAAAAAATTTGCATTTTATTTATAAATATGATATAATAAATGCGAATATGTGTATATAATTTAGTTTCAATTCGTTAAGTTCTGATAGTTTTGTTGTGTTAAGGAGTTTTTGTATGTATCAAAGAAGCAGATTGCGCCGGCTGACGCTGGGCGTTAGCTTGTTTGTGTTGTTGCTGCTGTGTTTATTGAGCCGTCCGGTTTTGGCCTGGGCGGACGATTATGTGCAGCGAGAAAATGGGCGCATATATACGGTGATTAATACGGTGCGTCTGGAAAACCGCAGTTCCCGGTCTATCCATAATATTAATGTTGAGGTGCCGCTGGCTTCTGACCAGAGCGTGCATTGGCAGGACGTGTTGGGCGAAGAACTTTCTCCCCAACCGGAGCGCATTGAGCAGGCGGCGGACGGCAGCCGTATGGCATATTATACGATTGCGGAACTGGCTCCCGGGCAGACGCTGGATTTGGTGCAGCGTGTGGCGGTGCAGAATTATTGCGTCAGCTATGACGTCAGCAGTCTGGACGCTAAAGTTCCGTTAAACGATTTTGCGGCTTATCTGGCGCCGTCAGAGGAAATCAGCGCCGACGCGCCGGAGATTATCTCTTTTGCCAAATCGGCTACCTCGGCCTCGGCCAACCCCTATTTGCAGGCGCGGCTGTTGTTTTCAGCGGTTAATAATTATCTTTCCTATAATAATGATGCGGAGCGCACCAACCATTCCTCTTTGGCCGCTTATCGTGATGCAACCGGAAATTGTGTTGATTATGCCAATTTATATGCGGCCACTCTGCGCGCTGTGGGTATTCCGGCCAGGGTTTGCGGCGGTTTTGTTTACAACCCAACCTCGGCGCAGGATAACGCTTACTTAAGCCCCAACGGTCATATTAATGCTGACCGGCTGCGCCATAATTGGGTGGAGTTTTACATAGCCGGCGTGGGCTGGCTGGTTGCTGACCCCACTTTTTCTTATGCGGCGGAATCTGTGGGCGGCCAGATGATTGACTGGTCGCGTTTTGGCAATATTGCCAATGATAGTCGTTTGATTTATACCTGCGAGTACTTGCCGGATAATAACAGCGTCAGCTATACCTATCAGGGTGCGGCGCCGCTGGTTAGTTATATGTCTGAGTTGGCGCTTTATTCTGTAATTTCGCCGTTTAAGGATTTGAACGGGCATTGGGCGGCAGAGAGCGTTTTGGGACTTTATTACAACACGCCGCCGCTGGTTAATGGTCTTTCTGACAGCTATTTTGGTGTTAATGAACAGCTGACGCGCGCCCAGTTTGCGGCGTTGCTGAACCGGGTGCTGGATAGAGTTCGGCCGGAGCCGGATAATGCGATGGCGGAGCGGCTTTACACGGATTTGGCCACTGGCCATTGGGCTTATGGCGAGATTTATAAGGCGGCAGCGAGGGGTATTTTATCCGGTTATGCCGATGGCACTGTGCGGCCGGACGCTTATATCACGCGCGCCGAGGCGGCTGTAATGCTTAGTCGCGTGGTGGGCGGCGCTGATACGTCGGCGGAGGTTATCCTGCCTTATGCGGATATGCAGGAGGGTTATACCTGGGCCAGTGCGGCGGTGGCTAATTTGTATAAGCTTGGTATTATGCAGGGTATTTCGGCGGAGCGTTTTGCGCCGAACAAGATGATTACGCGCGGCGAGGGTGCGACAATTATTTATCGTTGGCTGCAAAGCGATGTTTATTATGAAAAATATCTGGATTATTGATTTTGATTTAAGCTGGCTATGGCTGAAAAAATGGAGTTGATATATTATGGAAAAATTTATTTTTAAAAGTCCGACTCAATTTGTTTTTGGTGCTGATGAACATAAACGCACCGGCAAATATATTGCACAGTGCGGCGGCAAAAAGGCGCTGGTGCTGTATGGCGGCGGTTCGGTTCTGCGTAGTGGCCGCTTGCAGGAGGTTGTGGAGTCTTTAGACGCGGCCGGCGTGGATTGCGTGGTGCAGGGCGGCGTGCAGCCTAACCCGGGCAGTTCTTTTGTGTATCAGGCGATTGAAGCGGCGCGCGCGGAAAACGTGGATTTTCTGCTGGCGGTGGGCGGCGGCTCGGTAATTGATACCGCTAAAGCCGTGGCGGCCGGCGTGCCATATCTCGGCGATTTTCTGGATTTTTACCGCGGCAAACCGGTGGAAAAGGCTTTGCCGGTGGGCGTGGTGCTGACTATTCCGGCGGCCGGCAGCGAGGGTTCGCCTAACACGGTGATTACGGACGAGGAAAATAAAATTAAAAAGGGTACTAAGAGTGATTGTCTGCGGCCGCAGTTTGCTATTTTGAACCCGGAGCTGACCTTTACTCTGCCCAAATATCAGAGCGCCTGCGGTATTTGTGATATGATGTCGCATATTTTGGAGCGTTATTTCACGAAAACACCGGAGAACGCCGTTACCGACCGCATGTGTGAGGCCGTTTTGCTGGCGGTTAAGGATAGCGCTATGCGCGTGATTATTGACAGCGAGGATTATCAGGCGCAGGCGGCGTTGATGTGGGCCGGCATGCTGGCGCACAATAATATTTGCGGCGTTGGCCGGGAGCAGGATTGGGCCAGCCATGCGTTGGCGCATCAACTTTCTGCTTTGTATGACGTGGCGCACGGCGCGGCGCTGGCCGTGGTTTTCCCGGCCTGGCTGCGCTATTGTCTGGACGAGGACGTAAACTTATTTGCGCAGTTGGCGGCCAGAGTTTGGCAGGTGCCGGAGAGCGATGATAAGCGGCAAATGGGTTTGCAGGGGATTGAGCGTTTTCAGGATTTTCTGCGTGGTTTGGGTTTGCCCAGCAAGCTGGAGCATCTGGACGTGCCGGCGGAGGCTATCCCGCAGCTGGTTGAGCAGCTGCACGCGGCCTGCGGCGATACAGTTGGTAATTTCAAAAAGCTGACTATGGCGGACGCAGAAGCTATTTATAAAGATTGTCAATAAACGCTGATTTTAATTTTAATATGGAAGAAAAAAAATTTGCCGGCGTGGTCGTTAACAAAAAAACGGCCACGCTGAACCGTATTTTTTATTATAGTCTGCCGCCGGATTTGGCCGAAGCGGTACAGCTGGGGCAGATTGTGGAAGTGGAATTTGGCCGCCAGCGTCTGGAAGCCATTGTGGTGGAGTTGACGGCGGCGGTGGACTGGCCGGCTGAAAAAATTAAGCCGCTGCGCCGCATTATCAACGCCCAGCCGCTGTTTGGCGCGGATTTGCTGGCGCTTTCTCATTTTGCGGCAGATTATTATTTGTGCAGCTGGGTTAGTATGCTGCAAGCCATGTTGCCGGCCGGCATGTATTTAACCGGAAAAATGCCCCGTGCGCAGATGCAGCGTTTGGTGGCTTTGTCGGGGGAGGTTGAAGCTGTCCGCGGCGCAAAGCAAAAGCAGGTTTTGGCTGCTTTGCAGGCGGCGACGGGCGGCGTTTTATCTTATACGGATTTACAGGCGCAGACGGCAGCCAGTTATGCCACGGTGCGCAGCCTGGCGGAGCGCGGTCTGGTACAGCTGCGCGAGGAGATGGTTTGGCCAGACGAGCCGGCCATGTCGGCGCCCACGGCGGTGGAACGCCGTTTGAGCGAGGAACAGGCGGCGGTTTTGGCACAAATTCAGCAAAATTTTAATCAGACCGGCAATTTGCCTAAAAAGCCGGTATTGTTGCATGGGGTAACCGGCAGCGGCAAGACGGAAATTTATCTGCGGCTGGCCGAGGAAACTCGCCGCGCTGGTAAGCAAAGTATTATTCTGGTGCCGGAAATTGCCCTGACGCCGCAGACGGTGCGCGTTTTTCAGCAGCGTTTTGGCCGAGGTGTGGCGGTGCTTCATTCCGGGCTGACCGGGGCGGAGCGGCGCGCGGCCTGGCTGGGCATTGCTCAGGGGCGTTATGATTTGGTAATCGGCGCGCGTTCCGCTATTTTTGCGCCTACGCCCAATTTGGGTCTGCTGGTGATTGATGAGGAACACGAGGCCAGCTATAAGCAGGACAATGCGCCGCGCTTTCATACTCGGGTTCTGGCGCAGGAACGCTGTCGGCTGACTGGCGCCGGGCTGATTTTGGGCAGTGCCACGCCGGACGTGGAAACCCGTTTTCGGGCGCAGCAGGGCGAATATCTGCTTTGTGAGATGCCGCACCGGCTGGGGGGGCATTTGCCTGATGTGCAACTGGTGGATATGAGCAAGGAGTTTCGCGATGGCAACAACAGCATTTTCAGCCGGGTTTTGCAGCAGAAGCTATATGCCAACTGGCAGGCAGGGCGGCAGAGTTTATTGTTTTTAAATCGGCGCGGTTATGAGTCCTTTGTTTCCTGCCGGCATTGCGGTTATGTGGTGGAATGTCCGCATTGCTCGGTGGCGATGGCCTATCATATCGGTGATGAGACGGTAAAATGTCATTATTGCGGCCAGACTTTGCCTGTACCCAGCCGCTGTCCGCATTGCGGTTCGGCGGCAATTCGTTTTTTTGGCGCCGGCACGCAAAAACTGGCCGAGTCCGTGCAAAAACTGTTGCCGCAGGCGCGTATTGCCCGTTTGGACCGGGACGTTACGGAGCAGCGCGGCCACTATGAGCAGGTTTATCAGGCCATGCTGGACGGGCAGGTGGATATTCTGGTTGGTACGCAGATGATTGCCAAGGGGCTGGATTTTCCGCGCCTGACGCTGGTGGGAGTGATTGCGGCGGATATTGCCCTGCATATGCCGGATTTGCGCAGTGGCGAGCGCGCTTTTCAGTTGACCTGTCAGGTGGCTGGACGCGCCGGCCGAGCCTTGCTGGCCGATGGGCAGGTCGGCGAGGTTATTGTGCAGACTTATCAGCCGGAGTCGGATATTTTGCAGGCAGCGGCGCGGCAGGATTACGCCGCCTTTTATCAGCAGGAAATTCTGCGCCGCCAGCTGGCAGCTTATCCGCCCTTTACGGCGCTTATTCGGCTGGTTGTCAGCGCGGAGGATTTGGCGCTGGCCTGGGATATTGGCCGCAAGCTGGCATATCAGCTGCAAATGGGTTTGGAGCAGGCAGGTGTGGCTGATACAGTGCAGTATTGGGGGCCGAAGCCTTGCCCAAAGGCTAAAATTAAGGATCTGCACCGTTTGCAAATCTTGCTGAAAAGCCCGGATTTGGCGTTGGCCCGCGCTGTGGTTCGGCAGGCGGTGGCGGCTTTGCCGTTGCCTAAGGAGGCCAATCTGGCTGTTGATGTGGAGCCGCTTAATATGATATGAAAGGCAGATAAAATCGATGTTGCAGCTGATTTTATTTGCTTTTTATATATGACCATGGTATAATGTGACTGATTAGCTCTTATGACAACAATATAACCGCATTTTAATGGATACCATAATGATATACATAAAATAATTTTGCTTCTATAGTGCGATTGTTTTTAAATATTGTTGTAAATATTAAATATAGCAGATATGGAGGGACG
>CANSKT010000096.1 GCA_947647555.1 uncultured Peptococcaceae bacterium
GCTTGCGCCCGGCTTCCTCCGTCTTGATTTTCTCCATTGTCCGGCCTCCCTTCAACAACAAAAAACGCAGATACAATAAGACCGACCCCAGCAAAATCACTGTGGTTCGGTCTATGTATCTGCGTGAAAAATATGTGCAGTATTCCGTTCTTCATCATGGTAACACAAACAGGCGTTCCTGTCAATGCCGTTGGGAAAATTTTTGTCGAGGGCCGGCGAAAACAACAGCCATGCGCTACTTTGCAAGCAATGTCTTTGTTCCCACAAAGACTCGAAACTGCGGTTCCCGGCGTTGCCGGAAACCGCAGTTTCTGTTTGTTAGGGTAGCACCCCAAACCCTTTGAACAGCGTTTCACGCTGGCTGCGGCTCTGCGAGCCTGACGGATTTTTGAAAAAATGCCGTTTCCATTTACGGGGCAGTATGCGATTATGCTGGTAAGCCAACCTCGCCGTTTGCAAAAAATCTCCGCCGGAGGCGGGAGCAAAAGCGCCGGAACGGTGCGCAGCCGCAGAATGAAATTCTGCGAAAAGGGGTTTGGGGGCAATGCCACTAACAAGCAAAAACTGATTTCCGGCGGTCACGCCGGAAATCGGTTTTGAGCATTTGTGGGTACAAATGCCCTGCTTGCCAAGTAGCGCATTTAGTAAAAAGCATACCAGCGGGTAGCCTTATTTTTGAAGGGAGTATCCATCATCTATATTCCCCAGTCTTTCAGCCACAAGAGTCATCTGCTCCGGCGTGACCTGCCAGCCGTAGCTGAAGTCGATCTCCACAAACCGGTCTGGGTAGCACAGCAGATAGGTGTTCCTTGGCCCGTACCCCCGGCTGGTCCAGCAGTAGGCCGCCTCCGCGCCCCAGGGGGCGGGGTCTGCCGGCTCGTAGGAATACCACGCGATCTCCGGCATATCCCGGTTCCACCGCTCCGCCCGGTCTAAGAGCAGATGATCTCTGCACATATCATAGAGGAAGGGTGCCTTCACCAGAGTAACCGTGTACTCCAATGTCGGCATTTCTCGAAAGTCCGCCGCATCGAAGCGGGGACGTTGGCGCGCCTCATACTGGGCCAACAGCAGAGATTGTTGGTTTGTCTGTTCCCGGATATAGCCGTCATAGTCCACATCCAACAGGTCCTCCACGGTGAGAGGCAGCTTGTCCTGCGGGGCAGTGAAGATGTTCCCGTGGTATTCGTAAGTTTCCTCACTTCCCGCAAACCAGCCGCGGGTAGAACCAAACAGTACGCCCCAAGTAATCCCACCCACCAAGAGAAAGGCCCCCACAAATGCAGATAGGAGCGTTACCGTCCGGTTGACGCCGGTGGATACTTTCCTCTTTTTCAGGAACGCCATCATACCCCTGGTCAGCAGGAACACGCCCGGCAGATATACGCCAAACATCAGTAGGGCAATCACCATCATCATAGGGTTCCCGGAGGTCAGGATGCTGGCAAGATAGTAGAGCAGCCCAATCCCCACCACGGCCAGACAGACGATTTGAAAGGTCCGATGGTTCTTTGCCTCCAGAAATTCCCCCTGTTCCGCTGCCTTGACCGCTCGGCGATGCCAAAGGAAGTAACTGCCGCATTCTACCGCTTCCAGTGCAATGAGGACGACCCAATCAACGCCGGTAAACAGATTCGTGGCACTGGCCAGCAGACCCACCGGGTCACCCAGCAGCCGGGAGATAAACAGGCCACCATTGAGCAGCGCCAGGGCCAGCAGTACCAGATGGGAGGGCAGCGTAGTTCGCTTTGCGGCCCGGTGGATGGCGTCCACCTCCATCACAGGGTCAGTCTCGATGGGAACCGGGTCGGGTCGGTCATTGTAAAATACCTGCATTTGCCCATAGGACGCGGCCAGAGTCCACCCCGTATGTTCACAGAAGTCATAGAAGGTCTGCTGCTCCTCTGATGGCTCCGGGTCAAAGGCTGACGCCTTGGGAAACCAGCAGACGCAGAAGGTGGGTTTTCGAGGCTCGGTTCTGCGGTAAGTCCACAAGGTGGAGCCGATCTTTTCCAACAGCCACCCCTTTTCCGCCATTGCTGCCAGCCGCCGCTCCAACCCGGAACGGTCGTAAAAGGAGAAAATTTCCATTACACGTCTTTTGTCTTCCATTTGCTCTCCTCCCCAAAAATTCTGCGGAAGTCCTCGGCCTGGGCGCTGATGCTCCGGTACTCCCGCTCCAATGTTTCCCGACCGTAATCCGTTAGGATGTAACTGCGGCGGCGACCCTCTACCTTCGTTTCACGAATCATCCCTGCCGTTACAAACTGCTCCAGCAGGTTATACAATGTTCCTGACCCTACGTTCACACGGCGCTGGGTCATGGCAGGAACCCTATCTAAAATATCCATGCCGTAGCATTCATCTTTCAAGCAGAGCAAGATGTAAAACATCTGCTCTGTGAGCGTTTGAAATTTTGCTCTTGGCATATGGCACCTCCAATTCTCGAATATCGACAATTCTTGTTGTTATTATATACTCGATAATCGAGAATGTCAACAAAAACTTTTCTATCATTTTGGAGCGTGGACGCAAAAAGCCGTACCTGCAAGAAAGCAGGTACGGCTCTGACATTTGATTACATTAGTCCCATATCAGTTCACTCAAAATGACTTCTTCAGCTTGCGCCTTGCAGGTGTTCATCAGACCTGCCCAACGCAAGGGGTCACGGGCTTTCAAATCTTCGGTGGCCCCGGCTGCTTTCGCCATCTCCGGCATCATCAGTTCCAAGCGTTTGCGGGCTGTATGGTCGATTTCCAGCAGGTGCGTGTGTAGTGTCCCAGACAGCAGCAGGCTGTTGTAAAGCTCCTGCTTATGCGCCTGGAGATACTGCTTTCTCATGCGGCCATACTTGCCCAAATTTTCGGTAGCCGCTTCCGATAATCCGATAGCGGGAATTTCATAGTCGTTCATCGTCATTTCCTCCGTTTTGTAACAGCTTTGTCGGAGGTAACAGGGATGCTATGTCCTGCGTGTAGTGTCATTCTTTATGAGAAGGTGACATTCGATGAACTGCCTGATGATGTACTTAAATTAATGGATAAATGTAGTATACGCAAATGGTATTTAATTCACGCTAATGGCCGACAATATATCCGCTATGGCGGTTTTGCCTGGAATTTTGCCTATCAGCCAATGCCAACCGCAGACGGCTGGCAGATTAATATTGTTAAGCTTAATAAGAAAGAATATGGTAATCTTTTACTGTCCATGCCAGACGGTATGCCGTTGACAGTGTTTTGTGATGGACAAAAAGTGGATTTGGAAGAAATTTATGAATAACATACAATATTGGTACAACTCTAACAACGGACAGGAAATAATTTTTTGCCATAATTCAACCATATCGTACCCATGGCATAATCATAGCTCTATTTTTACAATCGGCCTGCTGTTAGCCGGAAAACTAAATCTGCAAATTGGCAAAACAAATATAACCTGCCTGCCAGGATATATTTTCATCATTCCGCCTTATCTGCCGCACCGCCTAACAGCCAACCAACCATACACCATGCTTACTATATGTCTGCCAAATTCCCAAACCAACATTTTCAACGCTGATACCAACAAACTATGGTTTGAATTAACCAGACAAATAAAAAACCAGCCGGAACAAGCATTAAACCTTGATGAAATGGCTCAGGCTGTATATCTCAGTAAATATCATTTTCTGCGTTGCTTTAAGCAGACCGTTGGTTTAACGCCACACCAGTTTCAACTGCAAAACCGCGTGCGCAAGGCGCAAAGAATGTTAAACCAGCATGCCGGCATAACAGAAGTGGCTTTAGCCACCGGTTTTTGTGACCAAAGCCATTTCATCAGGCATTTTAAAAAACATTTTGGCTTAACACCAACCGCCTATCAAGCCGCATATCATCAGCTTCCTAACTCTGCGCCGGCATAAATTTGGCAAACAAATATAAACCGTTTGCCCCAGCCCAAACCTCATGCGCCACTTTTGGCGGCATAATAGAAATTACCCCAGGCGTATAGGCAATTTTCTCACCGTTATTAATACAAAAACCACTACCGGCAATTACTTCATGCGTTTCAAGCTGTTCCGCATGTATGTGATTGCCAATTTGCTTATTTGGCGCTATACGTACCAAATGATAACTGAACTGTCCTGCCGTCTGTTCGCCACTAAGCAATGTTTTTAATTCCACACCATCAAATTTTGGGTGTAGGCTCCAGGGAATATCCGCAAAAGCTAATCTCATATCCGGTGTACAAAAACTGCCTTTTTGACTGAATTGCTCAAACAAATCCTGAAAAATCATTTTTTTTCACTCCTTAATTATTGATTATAACATTATAATACAACAATCAAAAAGTTTTGGCTTGTACAAAATTGCTGTTTCAAAACTAATCTGCAAATTCTTCAAAAGAATTGGTTTTCAAAAGCTTACCAGCCACTGCCAAACCATATATCGCCGCTGGTCTGGCTGATTGTAAAGCAATAGCACAAGCGCTCATTGTTGAACCAGTAGTAATAATATCATCTAAAAGAATAACATTCTTGCCTGCAAGCTGCTCAATACTCTCTTCACAGGCAAATGCCGCCTCAACATTGCTTTTCCTTTCCTCTGCATTCAATTTATTCTGCACATCCGTTGCCCTAACACGCTGCAAAGCGTTAGGCAACACTGGCAAATTAAGAATCTCACCACAAGCTTTCGCCAATAAATCACACTGATTATAACCGCGCTGTTTCATTTTTTCAGCATGAAGCGGCACAGGAATAATAACATCTGCCAGCCAACCAGTATACTGCCAGGCTCTGGCAATTTCCCGACCCAATGGTTTAGCCAGACGACGCTGCCCATGGTATTTAAGCTGTAAAAGATTTTGACGCATTTGCCCTGCATATGGCGCCAAAGCAATAAAAGCGTCAATACCCTGAACTTGTGAAGAATGACAAAACCTATGATGCAACGCTAATTGTTCAGGGGTTGCATTACAATGAATAAAAGTTGCGCAATTTGGACAACAATTATAAGCAGCCAAATCATGACGACAATGCTGGCACAAACCAACTCCCAGCAGTAAATCTGTTGCCGGAATAAGACCACGACATAACAAACAGTGGTTAGAGGGCCAAATAAGTTCTATAACATCATAAATAAATTGATAAACAGTCTGCCTAATGTGCAAAATATTCCACTTCCCTCTTACATGACCAACAAACGCTGCCAATCACCGTCGGGCTGTTTACTCAGGCGATATAAAACGCCGGCAGCACTGATAAAATAAAACTGATAACTATGGTTCTGGCAAAGCCGACGGCATTCGCCGGCGCTCAACAAAGAAAAACCCCAACGTCCAGCCAGCATATCAAATAAACGCCGACGCTCAGTCTGCATCAAATTGCCTGTTTGTGGCAAATAAACATACCAATGACGATATTCGGCTGTATAACGCTGCGCAAAAATATATAATGCCTGTTCCATGCGTGTTGTTGGCAAATCATAAGCCACCAGCAAAACCGCACAACGCTGGTTTTGATGCCGCCGCAACACACTAACCGCACAAAGCAAAATCAAAAGTACACCAATTATAAAAAACAGCAGCATATACAGCCCTCCCCAACATTTTTATAGCTGTATATGCTGCTGACAAACTATTTTGTGCCTGTCAATTAAATAAATATCTGACAATTAATACAAATTAAAGAGGATTTTAGCAATCTCGGCTCTGGTAATATTTGCCAGCGGTTTAATAGTGCCGTCCTCATAACCGCTCACCAGTCCCAATGTTACCAAACGCTCCACCGACTCTCTGGCCCAAACGCTGATATCCTCGGCGTCAGTAAATTCCTGCGCTTCGGCTGGATAGTTATTGGTTAAAATACGGCTGATAACCGCCATTGCCTCCTGCCGGCTGATATTGCTGCGCGGATAGAAATAAAGCTGTCCCTTAACATCTTGGCCGGCCATCACGCCAGCGTCATAAACCGCACAAATGGAGCCTAACGCCCAAGACGGAATGTCTTCCTTGTCCTGATAAGGCAGGTCAATATCCGTTGCCGTTGTGTCCAGCTGTAAATACCGGGCAATAATCACGGCAAATTCTCCCCGGGTTAAATTTCGTGAGGGATTAAACAGCTGCTCACCTGCTTTATTAGTTTCGCCCTGCATCAAACATCGCTCACTCAAATAGGTTATATAGGAGGCCGCCCAATGCTTACCGGCCACATCTGCATATGCAGTAGTATCAGAAACTGCAACTTCACCAACCTGCAAGCTAACCGATTTACGCGCCAGTTTGCCATCATTATCAGCCGCCACCAACGTCAGACGATGCAAACCATCAGCTAAACCGCTGATTTCAGCGCGCATAATACCCGTAGCTGCATCATATTCAAAATCAAGCTGGCGGCCGTCCACAGTAAACTGTAATTGCTCCTTGGCCGGGAAATAAGAGCCCAAACCAGCCACCACACGGAAACTAATACTAGAAGTTTCACCGCTGGCCAAAGTAGTCGGCACTGTTACCGCCACAATATTTGGCCCATCACCTTGCGTCAGCTGCGCCACCTGCACCACAGCCTGCGCCTGACCGCTACGCGCAATAATCTTACCGCTCTCTGCCTGACCGCCGGCATGATAAAGCCCCTCCTGGTCAATCGTGCCAATATCACCCTCCAACTCCCAGGTAACACTGTTATCAGAAATAGCCACAGCCTCGCCTTTATATAAACCGCTGACTGATAAATCAATTTCCTCACCCGGCAAAACCAGAAGCTGAGTAACGGCATTATCTCCCTGATAAATCTGCAATTCGCTCAAAGCAGACAAAATGTATAAAAACTGGCTGCCGCTGGCACTGCCTGAAGTTGCCTGCAAAACCACGGCTCCAGCCTTATCGCCGGCTGTAAAAATATTTTCCTGCACTGTTCCCATAGCATTGCTGACCTGCCATTCCAGCGACTGATTATTTGAAGCTGTCTGCATAGCATTATCCAGAAGCGTAACCTCCAGCGGCACTGAAGCGCCAGCCAGCACATAACGAAACTGCGGTTTAATATTCAAATAGGTAACCTGACCATCGGAACGAGCATGATTTAACAAAAAAATGTAATTGGCACAAGGACGCAAACGGCCATCGGACGGAGAATTAACCACCGCCAGGGGCTGTCCACTCAAACGCACAGAAATGGCCGAGGAACCACCGCCATCTAAGTTGATAGCATTCTGCACACCCAAAGCTGCCATTTCCTGCGCAAGCACTGCCGGCGTTAAGCCAACACTGTAACCGGATTGCCGACCGTCATTTTCAAAGAAAATCATACTGCCGTCCGCTTTAAAACCAATAGCTGTGCGCGCCGAAGTGCCTGTCGGCGTATCATCAACAACCGGCTGCCCATTCAAAAGCAGCGATTTGCCGCCCACAGCGTAAACAACCTCCTGCCAAGCCGGGTCGCTTACAGTTATACTAAATACCACCTCATCGCCAATATTAAAAACGCCTACTTTAGTAGCATCACCAGTAGCGGCAATGGTTAAAAGCATTTGATTAGTGGCAAGTGCGGTAGACTGGTCTGTTTCCACTACATCAACCACACGCATGCGTATTGAACAACCCAGATACGGGTCTTCAGTATCAAGCTTTTCCAGCAGCACATTTGTTCCCATACTGTCTATGCGCGTCTGTTCACCCCAGTTATGGTCATAAAGATTGACCGTATAAGATGAACGGGTTTTATTAAAATTTTCTACCTGCACACTATGGCCAGCACCTTGCAGCAGCATAGTCAGCTGCGGTTTACCAAAAACAGCTGTGCCGTCGGCTTTAAAGCCCACGGCGTATGCTCCCCCGGCGGAGGTAATCAGAGTGCTGTCTTTAATTACAATGCCAATCGGAATACCAGTGCTGACATTAAAGAAATCGGCATTAAAACTAGCCAGTGGGTCAGCTGACAAATCT
>CANSKT010000097.1 GCA_947647555.1 uncultured Peptococcaceae bacterium
AAATAGGGGTGTTGGATATGGCAGATTGTAAATGTGAGTTGAAAAGCAAAGAAATGAAAGAGGGTTATCTGCGTTCACCGCAGCGCTCCCTGTTATATGCTCTGGGTCTTACGCCAGAGGAGATTAATCGGCCGCTGGTGGGCATTGTCAATTCTTTTAACGAGGTTGTGCCGGGGCATATGCACCTGCGCCAGATTGCCGAGGCGGTTAAGGCCGGGGTGCGTCTGGCCGGCGGCACGCCGCTGGAATTTCCGGCAATTGCGGTTTGCGACGGCATTGCCATGGGGCATGTGGGCATGAAATATTCTCTGGCTAGCCGTGAGTTGATTGCCGACTCGGCGGAAACTATGGCGCTGGCGCATGCTTTTGACGCGCTGGTTTTCATTCCCAACTGTGATAAAATTGTGCCGGGCATGTTAATGGCGGCGGCGCGTCTGGATTTGCCCTGTGTTTTTGTCAGCGGCGGCCCGATGTTGGCCGGCAAGCTGCATGGTAAGACGCTGGATTTGAACTCCAATTTTGAAGCTTCCGGCGCTTTTGCGGCCGGCAAGCTGACGCAGGCCGAGTTGGACGCGATTGAGCAAAACGCCTGCCCAACCTGCGGCAGTTGTTCCGGTATGTTCACGGCCAACTCCATGAATTGTCTTTCCGAGGTGTTGGGTATGGCTTTGCCGGGCAACGGCACTGTGGCGGCGGTGGATTCCGGCCGTCTGCGGCTGGCCAAGCAGACCGGCATGCAGGTTATGCGCCTGTTGGAGCAGGATATTCGGCCGCATGCTATCATGACGGCGGCGGCTTTCAAAAACGCGCTGATTGCCGATATGGCGATGGGCTGTTCCACTAACACCGTTCTGCATTTGCCGGCTATTGCTCATGAAGCCGGGGTGCCGCTGGATTTGGATATGATAAATGAGATTAGCGAGGTTACACCGCATTTGTGCAAGCTGGCTCCGGCCGGCGAGCATCACATTGAGGATTTGCAGGCGGCCGGCGGTATGTCGGCGCTGCTGGCGGTGCTGGCTGGGCAGGGTCTGCTGGATACTGACACTATGACGGTGACCGGCCATACGTTGGGTGAGAATATTCAAAACGCCAGGGTTTTACTGCCGGAGGTTATTCGCGATAAGGATACGGCATACAGCCAGAAAGGCGGCTTGAAAATTCTGCGCGGTAATCTGGCGGTTGATGGCGCGGTGGTTAAGCGCGCGGCTGTGGCGCCGGAAATGTTGGTGCATAGTGGGCCGGCGCGTGTGTTTGACAGCGAGGACGATGCGGTGGCGGCGATTACCGGCGGCCAGATTAAAGCCGGCGATGTGGTGGTTATCCGTTATGAGGGGCCAAAGGGCGGCCCCGGTATGCGTGAAATGCTGACTCCGACTTCGGCTATTCAAGGCATGGGCTTGGGCGAATCGGTGGCTTTGATTACCGACGGCCGTTTTTCCGGCGCGACGCGCGGCGCGGCTATCGGGCATGTATCTCCGGAGGCGGCCGAGGGCGGCCTGATTGGTCTGGTGCAGGAGGGCGATTTGATTGAAATTGATATCAACGCCGGCCGCCTGACGCTGGCGGTTGACGCGGCAGAACTGGACAAGCGCCGAGCCAGCTGGCAGCAGCCGGAGCCGAAAATTAAAAAGGGTTATCTGGCTAAATATGCGCAACGCGTAACTTCTGCGGCCACGGGCGCCGTGACAGTCAGATAGCAGCGATAAATTGGAGGGCTTATGAAGCATATATTGAATGTGCTGGTGCAGGATCGTTCCGGTGTTCTGGTGCGCGTGGCCGGTCTGTTCAGTCGCCGCGGTTATAACATCAACAGCCTGACGGTAGGCAGCACGGAAAACCCCGGCGTATCCTGCATGACAATTGTGGTGGAGGGTGACGACCGCATTATTGAGCAGGTTACCAAACAGCTGCATAAGGTGGTTGAGGTTCTAAAAATTAACGATGTAACCAAAGAGGAATATGTTGGCCGGGAATTGTTAATGCTGAAAGTTTTGGCTAATAAAGAGGACCGGGTGGAAATTATGCACCTTTGTGAAATATTCCGCATAAAAATTGTGGATATTAATAAGAAAAGTTTTATTATTGAAGCCACCGGCACGCATAGCAAGCTGGACGCTGTGGAACAGGCTTTTCGGCCTTTTGGTATCCAAAAAATGAGCCGCACCGGTATCATTGCCATGGTGCGCGGTGATAAGGGGTGAGCACATTGGCGGCAGGAAAAATTAACGGCGCGCAGGCGATTATTGCCTGTTTGGAGCTGGAAAATGTGGACACGGTGTTCAGCTATCCGGGCGGCGCGGTTTTGAGCATTTTTGAAGCGCTGCGCGAGTCAAAACAGATTAAAAACGTGCTGACGCGTACGGAGCAGGGTGCGACGCATGCGGCCAGCGGTTATGCTCGCGCCAGCGCTGGCGCTAAGGCCGGGGTTTGTATTGCAACCTCCGGCCCTGGTGCGACTAATCTGGTAACGGGTCTGGCCACGGCTTATATGGACTCTATTCCGTTGGTGGCGATAACCGGGCAGGTTTCCACGGCCATGATTGGCACCGACGCATTTCAGGAAATTGACATCACCGGCATTACCCGGCCGATTGTCAAGCATAGTTATCTGGTGACGAATGTTAACGATTTGCCGCAGGTAATCAAGGAAGCGTTTTATCTGGCTACTACCGGACGGCCGGGGCCGGTTCTGATTGACGTGCCGAAAAATGTGGCGGACAGCATTTGCAAGGCGGAAATTCCCGGCCGGATTGATTTGCCGGGCTACAAGCCAACTTTCAAGGGGCACCGCCTTAAAATTCAAAACGCCTGCAAGCTTTTGCAGGAGGCTAAGAAGCCGCTTATTTATGCCGGCGGCGGCGTGGTGAGTGCCGGGGCGGAGGAACTGCTGCAAAATCTGGCGCATCGGCTGGACGCGCCGGTGGCCGTAACGCTGATGGGCAAGGCGGCTTATCCTTTCCGGGACGGCTATTTTATTGGCATGCTGGGTATTCATGGCGCACCGGCCGCTAATCTGGCCGTTTCCGAGTGCGATGTGCTGCTGGCAATCGGCGCGCGTTTTGACGACCGGGTTACGGCTAATGTGGCGGAGTTTGCCAAAGAAGCCCGGATTATTCATGTGGACGTTGACCCGGCCGAGATTGGCAAAAATGTCACCAGCGAGGTGCCGATTGTGGGCGATGCGGCGGCAATTATTGAGGTGATGCTGGAATTTCTGGACCCGGCGGAGCATACGGCCTGGCGCGCCAAGATTGAAAGCTGGCGGCCGCTGCACAGCGATGTTTATGAAAAAGCCAATACCGGCGGACAGCTGCATTTCCGGGAGGTTATTGCCGAGTTGAACCGCCAGACCAAGGGTAAGGCGATTGTTACCACGGACGTTGGCCAGCACCAGATGGTGGCGGCGCAGTTTTATCAGGCGCGGCACCGGGGCGGTTTTATCAGTTCTGGTGGTTTGGGCACGATGGGTTATGGTTTTCCGGCGGCGGTGGGCGCGCAGCTGGCGGCCCGGGGGGAACAGGTTGTCTGCATTACCGGCGACGGCAGTTTTCAGATGACAATGAATGAGTTGGCTACGGCCAAGGCGCATAATCTGCCGATTAAGGTAATCCTTTCCAATAACAGCAATTTGGGTATGGTGCGTCAGCTGCAGAAATATTATGTGCAGGGCAATTATTTCGGCATTGATTTGGAGGGCAATCCGGATTTTGCCAAAATTGCCGAAGCCTATGACATGGCTTATTTTCGGCTGGAGCGCCCGGAGGATATTGAAACCACCTTGCAGGCGGCGCTGGCCGGCAACCGCCTGACGCTGGTGGAATGTCTGATTGCCAAGGAGGAAATGGTTTTCCCGATGGTGCTTAACGGCACGCGGCTGACCGATATGGTGGTGGCCGATTAAATATTTTTAGCCAAAAATTAAGAAAATATTAATAAAAAGCCGTCTTTCCTGTGCTAAAATTATCATGATGATAGCAAAGAAAGGCGGTTTTTTATTATGCTTTGGTTGCAAAAACTGCGCGGTTGGCTGCGGCAGCCATATCTGCCTGACGGGCCAGAGAAAATTGACTGGCCGGGCGTGATTACGATTTTTTTTGCTCTGGGTATGTTGGTGTGCGGTCTGTGGATTGTGTTGCAGGAATTGGGCTATGCTTGTTGGTTAAGATACACCCTTGCTGAAAAATGGCAAAAACTGTTTTGGGCTTATCCGCAAAAAATTTTTCTGCTGTCGCCGCTGGCGGTGCTTTATATCATATGGCGGCGCCAAAAATGCCGCACTAACGCCGATTGGCTGAAATGCTATGTCTGGGTGCTGCTGTTGTTTGGCTTGTCCGCTCTGGGCATATATTGGGAGGCCGTGGCCTGCAATGAAAACTGGTCTTTTATGTGGAGTTGCTGAAAATGAAATATTTTGCGATAAAATACCAAAAACTGCGCGGCTGGCTGCAAAAGCAATGCCGGCCGGACGAGGATAAAATTGATGTTTTGACTATGCTACTGGCAGTGCTGACCGGCCTGCTGCTGATGTTAGGCTTGCGGCTATTTTTCTATGAGATTGTTTACCTGCATAAATACAGGTATTATCCTTTGCATACCTGGCAGATGTTTTTGGCGCGGCCTGATATATTGCTGCTGCTCAGTCCGGCGCTGAATTTTCCGGTGCTGGCGCTGCGTTGCGGTTGCCACGATGAGCGGACTTATACTCGCTGGACGCTGGCGGCTGCGCTGGTATTGGTGGTATCCGCGATGATTATCGCGTTGGGTAATATTTTCTTTTGGCCCTTTTATGAAAGTCTGCCCTGAAAAATATCCGCAAAAAGATTGCAAAAAACGCCCCTTTGTGCTATGCTTTTGTTATAAAGTGTATAGAAAGGGGCGTTTTTATGATGAACACTTTGAGCTTGCGCAGCTGGCTGCTGGGTGCGCGGCCTGTGCCGGACGAAAACAGATTTTACCCGTTGGGCGCAATTTTAGGCGGTTTGAATTTTCTTATGTTTTTTTTGGGTATGATAGTGATTGCCGGCGGCATTGGCATCAGCGATTATTATCCGCCTGAGGCGCTGCAAATGCTGAAACCGCTTGGTAATTCAATTTTTTTGCCGTTTATCTGTCCGTGGCCGGCTTTTGTTTTGTTGGCTTTGCGCGGACGTTTTAAGAGCCGTCTGGGTTATTATGTCTGCACTGCTGTGATTGTGGCGCTGACGGCGGCTTCGATGCTGGTGGTTTTGCCGCAGATTTATATATATGCTTATATTACGCAGAATTTTTAATTTTGTTTCTGATATTAAGCGAAAAAGATTGCCAAAAACGCCCCTTTGTGCTATGCTTTAGCTATAAAGTGTATAGAAAGGGGCGTTTTTATGATGAGCACTTTGAGTTTGCGCAGCTGGCTGCTGGGTGCGCGGCCTGCGCCGGACGAAAACAGGCTGCATATCTGGGGCTTGTTGCTGGTTGGTCTGAATGTTATTTTGTGGTGGTTTGGCTGGATGTGTCCGGGAAGCGGGATTGGTATTGCCGACCACTACCCCTATGAGGCGATAAACATGCTGCCGGGTTATGCGTTGTTGGTTCCGCTGCTTGGCCCACTGTTATTTTTTGGTTTGCTGTTTTTGCGCCGTTTGTGTAAAAAGTGCTGGAGTTATTATGCTTGCACCGGCTTAATGCTGGGCCTTACTCTGGCGGCGCTGTTGGTGGTGGTCTGGAATTTCTGGGCGGTTGGCTATATTTATGAGAATTTTCAGCCGTTATATTAATTAAAAATCTTAAAAACCCCCTGAACGGATTTTGGGTTCAGGGGGTTTGCTGTTTAAAAAAACTCAGTTACAGTTTTGATGAAGAAAATGAGCAGTACCAGCAGAATTATCGGCCGGGCGACTGCAGCGCCGCGTTCTGTAAAGCAGCGCGTACCAAGATAATTGCCGGCCAGACTAAAACAACCGGCGGTTAAGCCCAGCGGCAGCAGCACCTGGGCATTCAGCAAAAAGACCAGCAACGCTGCCAGATTGGTGGTGAGATTGATAACCTTGGTTAAGCCGTTGGCCTGCGTCAGCGGCATTTGGGCCAGCCCCACCAGCAGCAAGATTAAAAAAGTGCCGGTGCCGGGGCCATAAAATCCGTCATAAACGCCGATAAACAGGGCGGCGATGGCGGCCAGCAACATGACGCGCTGTTGGTTGGTCTGACCGGGCGCGGCGGTTGGCGTTGTTCCGGCTAGACTGTGGCTGCGCATGACGTAAAGCGCGGTGAGCGGCAGGATAAGCAGCAGCAGGGCGCGCAAAGCGTTTTCACTGATTAATAAGGCCAGATTGGCGCCGCCGGCCGAACCGATAAAAGCGCAAATGATGCAAAACGGCGCCAGTTTCCAGTTAATAAAGCCGTTGGCGGCATAGCGCCAGGTAGCCAGCGCCGTACCCATGGCGCTGCTCATTTTGTTGGTGGCGATAGCCATATGTACAGGCAGTCCGCACATCATATAAGCCGGCAGGGAGATTAAACCGCCGCCGCCGGCTACCGCATCGACAAAGCCGGCCAGAAAAACCAGCGGACAGACTATTAAAAAGTGCAGTAGCTGCAACTCCATCTTTTCACCTCAAAAAGCAAGTTAATGACAATTATATCATATCTGAACAAATAGTCAATCTTCTTCTGCAATTTTCAGTCATTTTTGGCCGGGCGCTTCATAAATATAGAAGCAAGTAAGCGGAGGTGAAAACATGATGATTTGGGCATGGCGGCCTAACCGCCGTCGGCGTTATCGGCGGCCAAAATGGGCGCTGGCGCTTTGCGCGGCGTTGGTGTTGCTGGGCGGCTGGGGGCGTGGCTGGTGGGCTGGGCTGATAGAGCCGGCGGAGCCGCAGCCGGCTTTGGCGCTGGCGCTGTTGGGCAAAACGATTGTGATTGACGCCGGGCATGGTGGTTTTGACCCGGGAGCGATTGGCGTTAACGGTGTTTTGGAAAAAGACGTTAATCTGGCAATCAGTCAGCGCGTGGCGGCTTTGCTGCGGCAGGTGGGGGCGAAGGTCGTGGAAACACGTACTTCAGATACGGCTTTGGCGGAGAGCAAGCGTGCCGACATTTATCGGCGAGTGGAAATTGCCGAGGAGAATGGGGCGGAGTTGTTTATCACCATTCAGGCCAATAGTATACCGCAGCGCCAATACCGCGGTGCGCAGGTGTTTTTTGCGGCTGGCAGTACAGAGGGGCAGGGTCTTTCTGAAAGTATTCAGCAAAGTCTGGTTCAGGTTTTACAGAACACTGACCGGGTGGCGAAGTCGATTGAAAATATTTATGTGGTGAATAAGCTGGCAATCCCCTCGATTGTGGTGGAAACGGGCTTCCTTTCCAACTCGGCAGAGGAAATGTTGCTGGCGGATAGCCGTTATCAGCAGCTGGTGGCGTATGCTGTTTTCCTGGGGATAGTCAGCTATTACAGCGAGCAGCCGGTATCCGGGTTTTAAGCGGATTTAATTTGCTTTTAAGCATTTTTTTGCCAGGCGAATAAAAGAGGATTTGCAGGTTTTTTGCCGAATATATGCTAATTATAAATTTAGCTTGATTGGAGATGCAAAATTTGCAAACAGCGCAGAAACCGCAGGTAAGCAGAGGTGAGGCGGCCTTTGGGCATCGTCTGCCGAACGGCAATTTAATTTGTGACCTCTGCCCCCGTTTTTGTGAACTGGCGCCCGGTGAGCGCGGCTGGTGCCAAACCCGTTTTAACCGGCGCGGTCGCTTGTGGTCTGCCAATCATAACTGGCTTTCTATTTTGCAGTTTGGTCGGATTGAAAGTGTGCCGCTGGTGCTGGATATAGATGGACATCATGTAGTGGATGATG
>CANSKT010000098.1 GCA_947647555.1 uncultured Peptococcaceae bacterium
TTTGACCGGCCCTACCAGGTATAAGCGTATTGGGCCCTCTATCTTTCAAAAATAATTAGTTTGTTGTAAACTGCTGGAGTAGTGTTGAGTGTTCATTAAGGGGTGATGAGTGGCGTGATGCCGATGAATAATAACCGAAAAATAAGGGTGCTTGTGGTTGATGACTCCATGTTGGCACGAAAGTTAATTATGGAAGGTTTAAGCAAGTATCCAAATATAGAAATTGTAGGCTATGCCATCAATGCCATGGACGCCAAACGAAAACTGGCGCAGCTTAATCCTGATGTTATGACTTGCGATGTTCAGATGCCGGGTATGAGCGGTATTGAATTGTTAAAGGAACTTATACCGGAAAATCCTTTGCCGGTTGTGCTGGTTTCTTCCCTGAATTTAAGGGTTTTTGACGCATTGCATGCTGGCGCTGTGGATTTTGTACGCAAGCCGGACGGCAGTCAAAGTCCGGAGGCTTTTATTCAGTCTTTGGCGCAGAAAGTGGTTGTGGCGGCCAATTCTAAGGTGCGCAAACCCATGGTTTCAGTGGACACGCCAGTTATGCCTGCTGCCAAGCTTGGATTGGGTGGCGCATCACAGATAGTGATTGGTTTGGGCGCTTCAACTGGCGGCACCGAGGCAACGCTTGAGGTTCTGAAACGCCTGCCGGAGGATATTCCCGGTATGGTTATCGTTCAGCATATGCCGGTTGGCTTTACCGGCATGTATGCAGAACGCCTGAACCGACTCTGTGCCATGGAGGTTAGGGAGGCCAAAAATGGTGATGAGGTAAAAAGAGGTTTGGCGCTTTTGGCGCCGGCTGATTATCAATGCCGCATACAAAGAACGCCGGCTGGTGGATACTTTCTTCGCGTGATGTCCGGAGAAAAGGTCAGTGGGCATCGTCCCTCGGTGGACGCGCTGTTTATGTCCATGGCCGAACAGGTGCGTTGTCAGATGGTCGGTATTATCATGACCGGTATGGGCGCTGATGGTGCGGAGGGCTTGTTGGCTATGCGTCGCAAAGGCGCTTTCACCATTGGCCAGGATCAAAAATCAAGTGTAGTTTATGGTATGCCTGGCGTTGCTTACAAAATAGGGGCGGTTTGCGAGCAGGCCAGCTGTGAAAATATTTCAAATGTGTTGTTACGTTATTTGAAAAGCAAATGTTAAGTTAGATAATTTGCTGAAGAACGGAAGTGAACCTTACGCTTCGTCCTGCTTAGGGGCCATGGGCAAACTAACCGGTTATATATAAGAAAAGAATGGAGGAGCGTTTGGAATGAATTTCAAAAATCTGCGAGTTAAAAACAAAATTACGATTGCAGTTATCGGTGTCGCTATTTTAGCCAGCATATCCGGTATTGTCAGTGTATTTATGATGAGCAGTATCCAAAAAGATTATGATTATGCTTTGGAGAATTTTGGTTTTGCTCAGGGCGATATCGGTATGGTTATGGGCAGTTTAGCCAAATTGGACGGTCAGGTGCATGATGCGATTGGTTATTTAGATGCTGCGTCAAAAAAGGCAGCTTCAGATGAAATGGGCGTTTTATCTTCCACAATCGATGAATATATGGATAAGGTAGAGGCCAGTCTGGTTTCTGACGCCAGCCGTTCCACTTTTAATGACGCTAAAAATGCCTGGAGCAGTTACAAATCTGTTTGTCAGAATTTGGTGCAGGGTGCAATTGGTGTTACAGATAGCGAATTGGTAGCGGCGGCTCAGGAGCGTCTGCGTAATGATTTGAAGCCTTATTTTGACAGAATGTATAATAATATGGCTTCCTTGATGGATTTGAAGGTGGCGCAGGGTGACGGTGACCAGAAAGATATTGCACGCTCTGCTTTTATTAGTTTGATTATTGTTATCTCTCTGATTGTTTTGGCCATGTTGCTAGGCCTGTTGCTTTCCGCCAGAATTTCCAATGGTATTGCCAAACCGCTGGCGCAGTGTGTTAAGCGTTTGCAAGATTTGGCGCATGGCGATTTACATTCGCCCCTGCCTGAGGTAGACAATAAGGACGAGATTGGTGAGATGGTTGAAGCCTCTCGTATGGTGGTTGGCGACTTGACACTGGTTATTAAAGATATCGAATACCTGTTGGGTGAGATGGCCGACGGCAATTTTGATATTAAATCTCATAACCGTGATGCCTATATCGGTGATTTGAGTCCGGTTTTGGTGGCAATTCGTAAAATTAATACCAATTTGAGTGATACTCTTATTCAGATTATGCAATCTGCCGATCAGGTTTCCTCTGGCGCTGACCAGGTTTCCAACAGCGCTCAGGCGCTGGCCCAGGGTGCAACTGAGCAGGCTAGTGCTGTGGAAGAACTTTCAGCCACAGTTAATGATATTACCCAGGGCGCTGAACAAAATGCGGCTTTGGCGCAGAGTTCTATGGAAATGGCTAATCAGGCCGGCGGTCAGGTTAATATTAGCAGTGAGCAGATGACCAACATGGTTGAGGCCATGGAAGAAATTAAGAGTGCATCTGAAGAAGTTCGCGCGATTATTGATACGATTGAAAATATTGCATTCCAAACTAACATTCTGGCTTTGAATGCGGCTGTTGAGGCGGCGCGCGCTGGTTCTGCCGGCAAAGGCTTTGCCGTGGTTGCTGACGAGGTACGTAATTTGGCTTCTAAATCTGATGAGGCGGCCAAAGCTACCAAGGACAGAATTGAAAATGCGATTACCGCAGTCCAGAAAGGCAGCCAGTATGTGGCTAATGTTTCCGAGTCGTTGGATAAAACCAAGGAATTGGCTGGTCAGGCTGTTGGCATGATGGGTAGTATTGCTAAAGCAAGCGAGCATCAGGCGGAGGCTATCGACCAAATTCGCGAGGGTATTGAGCAGATTTCGGCTGTTGTTCAAACCAACTCGGCCACCAGTGAGGAAACTGCTGCGGCCAGCGAAGAACTTTCCTCTCAGTCCCAGATTATGAATCAGCTTATGTCTAAATTTAAGCTGAAGCAGGAATCCGGTTTTATGCCAAGGGTTGAGCCGACAGTTACGGAGTCAGAACCTGTTTATAGCCAGCCCGAGAGTTATGATAGTTCCGGTTTGGATTATGGCAGTAAATATTAATTATTAAATAGAAAAATCCCTCGGCTTTAGGCTGAGGGATTTTTTAGTTGTCTTGCCGCTTTTCTGGAAAGGGCTGGGGCATTGTTTAGAGGTCAGCGGTCTTTTCTGGTTAAAGTAATAATTGCATGCGCTAACAGGCCAAATGCCAGGCCGGCACAGATACCGGCAAATAAAAAGAGTCCCCAGCCCATTTCCCAGTTATCGGTGGCCATTGAAGCAAAGCCGCCAACAAAAAATATACCAGTACCTAAAACCAGGCCAATTAAATAGAACAGGCCGATTGCCAAATCATATTTATTAAATAAAAATCTTCCTTTGGCGGTCTTATCCTGACCTGAAATTTGTGCAGGGATTTCCTGCGGCACATTCATTTCCATATTTAATTCCATGTTCATCGCTCCTCGCATTAATTCGTCCATGTGTACGCCAAAAATTGTGCAAATTTTTTCCAGTAAATCCAAATCCGGCAGGTTGATATCTCGCTCCCAGTTAGACAATGCCTGTCTGGTTATGTTTAATTTTCCGGCCAAATCGTCCTGGGTTAATTGGGCCTGAGTACGCAAAAAGCGGATACGTTTGCCGAGCGTTAAGGCTGGCAGCGTTTTCGGTTCGCTTGTCATAAAAACCCCTCCCTTGTATTTTCTGATTTAATTATACTTGAAGCGGCGTAAAATAGCAAGCAAGCAGCCCTTGCCTTGCGCAATAGCTGTGTAATACGGCTTTGCGCTGCATTTTATCCATGATTTTTATGGACAAATTGCCTGAAATCTGATACAATATAAAAAGAAGCAGGAGGTGCTTGCTTGATGTTAAGTAAAGAGGAAAATGGACAATCTGCTGATAATATGTCAGTGAACGTAGTAAATAATTTGCTTTCCGATGAACAGATTGCTGATATGGCCACGCTGTTTAAGATGATGTCAGACCCCACCCGGTTGAGAATTATTAATATGCTGCTGATTTCAGAATTGTGCGTACACGATTTGGCAGAGCTTATGCAGATGTCGCAATCAGCAATTTCACATCAGCTGGCCGCTTTGCGCAATAGCCGCTTGATTAAGTTCCGGCGAGAGGGTAAACAGATTTTTTACTCCTTGGACGACGAGCATATTGGTCAGCTGTTTAAGCAGTGTTTGGAACATGCTAAAGAGAAATAATCAACCAGACGCTGGCTGTCTGAAATGGTTCACACCACAGCGACTGGGCTTTCCGTTGGTCGTAAGCTTTCACTCGGCCTATGGTTTTAGGACTAACTTTGTGTCGCTGTCTGCATGGCCTTGCTAATCGCTAAATGTTCATAAAAAATATCGGGCAGTTATCTATAACAGGTAACTGTCCGATTAGTTTTTCCGAAAAAAATCTGGCTTGTTGCAGCAATTTCTTTAAAATTTAGCGAAACCCATTCCAAAATCCATACACAGCTGCAAGCCATCTGCATCTGGTCGGCCGCATATAGCCAGACCGTCCGCTAAATTGGGGTGTTGATACAAATTTGCGCCGGCCTGTCGGGAGCGTTCCTGCCAAAGGCGCAGCCATTCGCCGCCGCCCCAGCCATAGGAGCCGAACAAGGCCAGCTTGCGCCCGGCTAAATTGGGTAACAGCTTAACAAAAAATGGCTCAAATTCAGTTTCCTCCAGTGCTTCGGCTCCCATGGCCGGGCAGCCCAGCGCCAGCAAATCACAATCCAAAGCGTCTTGCGGTGTGATTTGTGTTACTGCAAATGTCTGCACACTGACGCCGGCCTGTTTGGCTCCCTCGGCCAGACAGTCAGCCATAATCCGGGTGTTGCCGGTCATTGTCCAGTAAATAATGTTCAGCTTTGGCATAATAAATAACCTCACTTTATGGCGTAGTTGTATAAATTTATTCGCGCATATCGTAAAAAAACATGGCGATGGAAACACCGATAATAATAGCATATCCCAGCCAGCTGAACAAATCCGGTATTTGGCCGAACAGGCAGAAGCCCAGCAGCGCGGAAAAAATAACAATCGTATAATCAAAAACGGATATTTCACGCGCTGGCGCTTTGGCGTAGGCATAGGTCACGCTGAATTGGCCGCCGGTGGCCGCAAGGCCGGCCAGCAGAAGAATGAAAAGTTGTTGCCAGGTCATCGGCTGATAGTTGAAAATGATGAATGGCAGCATGAGCAAGCTGGAGAATACGGAAAAAATAAAGACGATAAGGGCTTTGTTAACGCCCTGTTTCGTTAGCCAGCGTACTGCCGCCATGGCGGAACCAGCACCAATGCCGCCCAGCGTGGCTATCAATGCCGGAAATGAGCTTAATGAGCCCATGCCCGGCCGGATTATGCAAAGCGCACCGATAAAGGCGACCAAAATGGAGCCAATCTGAACACGATTAATACGTTCTTTCAGGAACAGCCAGGAAAGCAGCACGGTGACAAAGGGGGACAGACGATTGAGTATGGAAGCGTCTGCCAGCAGCATATGGTCTATCGCATAGAAGTTGCAAACCAGCCCCACGGTGCCGCAGACGGCGCGCAGTAAAAGACCGGGGGTATGTTTTAAGTCCCGGCGCAGATTGGGGTGTTCCTGATAGAGAATGGCCACGGCAAAGGGAATGGATACTAAATTGCGGAAAAAGCATTTTTGCAGCGTTGGCAAATCACCGGCCAACCTCACCATGGCGCTCATCATAGCGAAACAAAAAGCAGAGGAAATAATAAGCAGAATACCCTGTGTTTTGGGCTTTAGCTTGTTGAAGGACATGATAAATCACTTCTTGTATTTATTTTTACTTATTATACGCCTAAAATTGTCAAAATGCAAGCCGGCGTTTTAAATAACGCAAAATAGAAAAACCCTTTAGCTTAAGCTAAAGGGTTTGGTGCGATTGTTCATAACGACAGTTACGACATTCCTTATAAAATCTAGTTTTTTGCTGGGGTCAGCAAACATATTTCACAAACTAATCTAATTATAAAGGGTATTGGCGATAAAGTCAATGCCCTTTTTCAACAAAATAACAAAAAAACTAAAAAACTATTAAACGGCGTTTATCAATTTCTTTGCAGAAAAAGATGACGCCGTTTTTTTATTGCCAAACAAAATCAAAAAGATTGGAGGTAAGGCCAATGACCGCAGATACAGTATTCGACTATTTCTATGGTGATGAAAGCAATATGTTTTCATTCTATCGCATACCACGCCAGCTTATTGTCGGAGAGCAATTCAGAAAATTATCTACTGACGCTAAACTTCTCTATGGTTTATTTTTAGACAGAGTGGGCTTGTCTGCTAAAAACGGCTGGTATGATGAACAGGGACGGGTGTATATCTATTACACCATAAACGAAATTCGGGAGGATATGAACTGCGGTAATGATAAAGCAATTAAGTTGCTGGCTGAGTTGGACGCTGTTAAAGGCTTTGGCCTGATTGAGCGAGTTAAACAGGGACAGGGACGTCCAACCAAAATTTATGTTAAGCGTTTTACCACTGGCAAAATACCGAATAAAACGCCCAAGCTGGATAAGGAAATCAGACGTCGGCAAAGCGGAAATCAAGGAATCGGAAAAGCGGAAGTCCAGACATCGGATTTTCCGACTTCAAGAAATCGCCTTTCCCGACTTCAAGACATCGAAAAAACCGACTCTAATTATATTGATATTAGTTATACAGAAAAGAGTCAAAACAATCAATCATTCATTCAATCACCTAAGCAATCCTTTAAGCAATCGGCAACAGAGCAAAGAAATGCCTGCCGCCGGGAGATTGAAGATAGGATTGATTATGATATTCTCTGTGAAGAATTTGGACGTGATGATGTTGACGAGATAATAGAGCTGATTACGGATACGCTATGCAGTACGGCCAAAGAAATTTACATTGGCCGGGAGGCTATACCAGCCGAACAGGTGAAAAGCCGTTTTGCCAAACTGAATTTTGCCCATATGGAGTATGTATTCCACTGCCTTTATCAAAACAGCACAGATATTCGGAATATAAAAGCTTATTTGCTGACGGTGTTATATAATGCGCCGGTAACAATCAGCAACTACTATCGTTCGGCAGTCCAGCGTGATTTTGATACGTATAATACCTAAATACCGCTCAATTTGAGCGGAGAAAAATATTAAGCGGCCATTGGATTTGACAGACAATTCAATGGCTTATTTTGTTTATAATTGCCGCTCAATTTGAGCGGCATTAAATATATAAAAATATGACGACTAAGGAGGTATGAGTATGACAGAAAAAAAAGTGAACCCGTTGATTGGCGCTTTTCGCGATCCGGCGCTGGATGTTGTCCAGCCCGAAAAGGAGAGTGTCGCAAAGAAACCGCCGGAATTGTCTAAGGCGGCAGAGCCAGCCAAAGCACCAACGCCAGATGTTAAGCAGAAATCGGAAGAACCGGCTAAAGCTGCGGCTGAAGCTAAAGCGGATAAGGCGGCAGAGCCAGCCAAAGCACCAGCAGCGGACGTTAAGCAGAAACCGGAAGAACCTGCTAAACCTGCGGCTGAAGCTAAAGCAGCCAAGGCGGCAGAGCCGTCCAAAACGCAAGCACCAGATGTTAAGCCAAAGTCGGAAGAACCTGCCAAACCTGCGGCTGAAGCTAAAGCAGCTAAGGCGGCAGAGCCAGCAAAAGCACCTGCGCCAGACGTTAAGCAGAAATTGGAAGAACCTGCCAAACCTCCGGCTGATATGAAAGAAGCCGAGCCGGCATAGCCAACCAAAGCAGCGGCA
>CANSKT010000099.1 GCA_947647555.1 uncultured Peptococcaceae bacterium
TGTTACCTCCACATTCTTTTTTATTTTGAATGTCCGCAAAATCCGTCCTACATCAATCAGCCCGGAGGAAAGTTCAATCCATCTACAGACTGTATCCGAAAAACAGAAGATAAAAACGAAATGGGCGTTGCGTTGCCGCGACATAAACAGAAAGAAAAGCAGCGTGGGGATTGCAGCGATAAATAAGCCCTGTTGACCCATAGCGGTAATGCCCTGCGTAAACATGATATAAATACAGATTGCGCTGGTAACGATAAAAATACTGATAGCTGAAATGAAAAAAACCTTTTTGGAGCAGCGATATTCATAAAAAAGGAACAAAAAAATATACATGTGAACCATGCAATATAAAATGGAGATTTGAACATAGATGTTAGCTTCCGCCATCTCAATATCTCCTTTCCAGGTGATAATCCAACCATTGTTGAGTTACTTTGGCCCGGAAAGCACGGGATAAAGGCAGCACTTTGCCGTTGGTTAAGCGCAGGCTGGTTGGTTCAATCATGTCTACAAAGGATAAATTGACAAAAAAAGAAAACGTGCAAAGAACAAAGCGCTGGTTATTCAGCAGCGGTTTTACAGCGTCTTTGAAAGAACCGCGCAGGCTCATACTCTCCAGCACAGAACCGTCGGACAGGTTATATTGAACGCAGCGTTTCACAAGCTCTCCATATATAATGCAGTGGTGTGGCAGACGGCGCAACCCGTCGCGGCTTTTGATGGTTACAAAATTCTGCTTTTCCTGTCTGAACTGCTCCATTATAGCGTTCAAAGTTGGAAAAAGGCGGTTTTTGTTCGGCGGCTTAAGCATGTAATCAAAAGCCTTAACCTGATAAGCGTCTATGGCAAAATCCGGAGATGTGGTAAGATATATAATATGTCCGGCCTGGTCTAGTTCTCTGATACCAAGACCCAGTTCAATGCCGTTTTCTCCCGGCATTATTACATCTAGCAAATAAATATCAAAAGAGTTTTTAGTTCTTAAATGTTCAAGCAGTTCAATGCCAGAGGCAAAGGTGGTAATATTTAACTCTAAATCAGGATAAAGAGAATTATATTCTTGCAGCAAATTTTTTATTTGTGCAAGCTGGGTGTTCTAATCATCACAAATTGCAATTCGCATATATTTTTGCTCCTTTTCAAATTTTCACAAAAACATACCAGATTTTTACTAATTATTGCATTAGTTTAGTTATGTTAATAAGATACTTTATTGATAAGATATTATATCATAATAATTGGAATTGCGTCAATGTATGTATCCATGTCATATTGCTGCAATTTCATACCAGATTTTCACAAATTTTGGCGGTGTATTATTAAAATGAACATAACTCTGTTTGCAACAACGGCGCCGGCAACGGATAATGCCCAGTGTGACCACAGCACATGGACGGTCTACTAATAACAGTCTGCCCACAACCGTCGGCAATCACACATCAAGCAGAAAAAAAAATCCCCTGGCTTTAAGCCGGAGGATTTTTTATGTCGGTAGTTAAATTATTTAATCTGAAAACGGTTAATCAGGTTATTTAATGTTCTGGCCTGATTAGAAAGTTCCTTGGAAACGGCGGCGCTTCTTTCGGCGGCCGCAGAGTTGGTTTGCACAACCGTGGAAATTTCCTTAATACCATTTTCCACCAATACAATCATTTCTGATTGCTGAACGCTGGCGTCGGCGATTTCGTCCATCAGCGTTTTAATGGTCTGAATACAATCGTTTATAAGCTGCATAGCCGAAACGGCAAGATTGGTGGAGTCTGTTCCGGTTTTTACGTCCTGAATAGAGTGGTTGATTAAATCGTTGGTGTTCTTAACAGCCTTTGCAGATTTGGCGGCCAAGTTCCGCACTTCATCAGCAACAATGGAGAATCCTTTGCCAGCCGCGCCGGCACGTACAGCCTCAACTGAAGCGTTAAGCGCCAGAATATTGGTCTGGAAAGCAATATCTTCAATGGTTTTAATGATTGTAACAATCTGGGCTGAGGATTTGTCAATATTTTGCGTGGCTGTGAGCAGCTGGCTCATTTTGGTATCTGCTTCTGCAGCATAACCGGTTGCTTTGGTTACCAACTCGCTGGCATTACCGCAGCGTATGGTGCTGTTTTGAATTTGCGAGGTTATGGAGGTTACATTTGTTACCAGACCGTCAACCGAAACGGCCTGTTCCATTGTGCCCTGAGAGAGAGCCTGCGCGCCGCTGGATACTCGGTCAGCGCTGGAGTCCACCTGATTGGCAACCTGAGAGATATCGCGAATAACTTTAACCAGGTTGGCATGAATTGATTGCAAACTGCCATATAGCGTTTTGAAATCGCCAATATAGTAATCTTCATTTTGGGCGACGTTTACGGCAAGGTTGCCCTTGGCTATCTCGCCTAAAATTCGGTCAACATCGTCAATAGTCTTGCGCAGACAAGCACATACGCGGTGAGTGGTTTGCGCTATCATACCAATCTCGTCGGTTCGGCCGTAAAAGGACTCTAACTCATGGTCAGCGGACAGGTTAAGGTCACCCAGACGGTCAATCGCTCGTTCCACAACCATTAATTCCCGACCCTCCCGGCGCAAAATCAGGAGGTTAATCAAAATGATTGCCGCCGCCACTATTGCGCATAGCAAGCCAACTATAATTCGCACATTGGTTACGGCGCTATAAACCTCGGTGGCGTTATCCCGAACCATAAAGACCCAGCCGCGGTCTTTCAGATATTTGTAAACGACCATCTGTTTGGTGCCGTCTTCGTCCTTATAAAAATATGTATTAGCCTGTGTGCTGCCGTCAGCCTTAATACGTTGAATAATTTCCTGATAACCGATATCCGTTGCCTGGGTGTTGAGCATTTCTTCATTCTCATGATAAAGATATACGCCGTTTTCCAGGTTCAGGAATACATATTCGCTGTTGGGCAGGCCTTTGATATCCAAATTCAGCAAAGAGTCCATCAAATGATTGGCAAAAACACCGGAACCTACATAGCCAATACATTGCTGATTTTCAAAAATTGGATAATACATGGAAATAATCATGCTGCCAGTGCCGGGCGATTTCATAATGCCCAGATTAGTCAGCTTTGCCTGATTTAATATGGTATTCTGAAATGTATTCAGAGAATCGCCGGAACGGGTGGTGATACCGATAGCGCCCTGTGAAGTATGCGTTAAAACATATGTTTCCGGGGTTGCAATATATAAGCCCTCAAAAATTCCTTTAACTTCTGCAAAATTTTCCGTATAGCGCTGCGCTTTATTAAGCAACTCAGGATTTGTTGGATTTAATAACAGTTCTTGAACCTCACTGCTTAATGCAAAAGCGGTCATGTATTCTTCGGCTGAAGTTACATATTCGTTTATGATAGCAGCTCTTGCTTCCACAGCGTCAGTCATTTGGTTGGTGATATCATTCTCAACCACTGAAGCGGCGTTGGTAGAAACGATTAGCCAAAGCAGCAGCATACCAATTATAGTTATAGACGTGGTGATAATGCTGATGCGTGTGGCCAGTTTTTTGTTTGCAAGAAATTTCATAAACTCTCCTCCACAAAAAAAATTTTTTTAGGGGATAAATTGCTTTATTAACTGAAAAAAATTTTAATTTAGGAAACAGCCCCTGGCTGAGTATATGATGTTTTTAAATTATAGCATACTGTATATTTAGTGTCAAGGCAGATTTCATATCGTTGTGCAATTTGCTTAATAGCATAAAAATTGGTTTTTTATCCAATTTTACCATATAAAATAGCACAATTTGCCGAATAAATCATATTTTTTTGTTTGTGTGTTGTCTTGAAAAAACTCTGCCAAAATGGAAAATTTTTTCCGAAAAAATGAATGGTTTTGCCTTTTATAATCGTATTAAATATAAAGTCAGAAATGACTAAAATAATGGGGGTATTATTATGAAGAAAGTATTAGCGGGTATTTTAACGGTTGCGGTATTATTAACAATCGGCATAACATGCGCATTTGCGGCCGAGCCGGGCGCTGGCAGAAATTATGTTGACGCCAATGGTGATGGCGTTTGTGATTACAGCCATAACAGGTGTCAATATATTGATGCGGATAATAATGGCGTTTGTGATAATTATACTGCCAGTCAGGCCAGATGCAGAGGGAACGGTCATCATTGCCGGCGTAACAGATAACAAAGGAATGGGCTATGCGGAGTGAGCATGAAATAAATAGAGCAATCGAATTGCATGCAAATACAGTTCGGCGGCTTTGTATGATATATTTGAAGAATTATGCTGATACTGAGGACATATTTCAAAACGTGTTTTTGAAATATGCCCTTAACTCCGTTTCATTTGCAAATTTGGAGCATGAAAAAGCCTGGTTTATTCGGGTTACAATCAATGCCTGTAAGGATTTGTTGAAAAACTTTTTTCATAGCCATACGGTGCCTTTGGATCTGATTATGGAGCAACCGATAGAAATTCCTCCTGATTATCAAGATATTTTAGAAGCGGTATTCTCCTTGCCGCAGAAATACAGAGATGTTGTTTATCTGCATTATTTTGAAGATTATACGGCGCCGGAAATTAGCCAGATTTTAGGCAAAAATGTAAATACGATTTATACACTTCTGACTCGTTCCAAACGAATACTGAGGGAAAAGTTGGGAGGTGATAAATATGAATTATAAGCTAAAGGAGATTTTTAATCAGGTTCAGGCGGAGGAGGAGCTGAAGAAGCATACCAGAGAGTATATTAATCTGCAAAGGCAGCGGTATGCTCAAACCAAGGCCAGAAAGTATTCTCATCATATTTATGCCGCTGCGTTTACCTTTTTGCTTGTCATTTTGTTTGGCGGCCACTGGCTTTATTTTACGCCTATCATGACAATAAGTATCGATATAAACCCATCGGTTGAATTAGAAGTCAATCGGTTTAATCGGGTAATCTCCGTGCAGAGTTTTAATAAAGACGGTATGGCGCTGACGGAAGAACTGGATATGGAGTTTAAGAATTATACCAATGTAATTGAGCAGATATTAAATAATGAAAGCATTGTTGAATTGTTATCACAAAATGAAGTTATGACGATTACGGTTATCGGGACGGACGGAGTGCGCTCGGAGCAGATTATGTCTGAAATTGAGACGTGTGCAGCGGAGCATCATAATACCTATTGTTATTTTGCTTCTTCTGATGAGGTTGCGGCCGCGCATGCAATGGGTCTTTCTTATGGTAAATACCGAGCCTTTTTGGAGATACAAAGCTGGGATAATGAGGTGACTCCGGAGCAGATACAAAATATGAGTATGCGTGAAATCAGAGATTTAATGAATGGTTTTCCGGAGCAGGAAGATGAATTAACCAATAATGGTAATGGATATGGCCACCATAAACGGGGGCATGGTTCTGGAAACGGCCACGGATTTGGCCGAAGAAATTAATAAAATTCCAAATAAAACAACAGTGCGCTGTTTTCCTGGTGTCAGGGGGATAACAGCGCACTGTTTGCATATTTAAAGTCTAGTTTATTCCTTTTGGTTTAATGAGAGCCATGCTTTAACTGGAAAGTGTCAACCAATCCTTTAAGCAAGTTGGCTTGAGAAGAAAGCTGTTCGCTGGCGGCTGCACTTTCTTCACTGGTGGCCGAGTTGGTCTGCACCACAGCGGAAATCTGTTCAATACCTTCGGTAATCTGGTCGATAGCGGTAGTCTGCTTCTCCACAGCGTCTACAACCACGGTCATTTTGCCGGTAACGCCGCTGGCCATATCGCTGGTCTGCTCCAAGAACTGGGTAACTTTTTCTACAACTTCACTGCCCTCATTGACGGCGGTAATTGAACTTTCAATAAGATGTTTGGTGGCCTTGGCGGCTTCATCGGATTTATTAGCCAGATTGCGAACCTCATCGGCAACAACGGCAAAGCCCTTGCCGGCAGTACCGGCGCGCGCAGCCTCCACGGCGGCGTTTAAGGCCAGAATGTTGGTCTGGAAAGCTATATTTTCAATCGTGGCAATGATTTTACTGATTTCTTCAGACGAGGTTGATATTCTTTCCATAGCGGTATTCATCTGTTTAATGTATTCCACGCTGACGCCCAGCTGAGAGCCTACTTTTTCTACAAACTCGCCGGCTTCCTCTGTGGCCTGGGCGGTGCGTTTGGCGCTGGCAGAAATTTCGGTGATTGTGGCGGAGAGTTCCTCAATAGAACTGGCCTGTTCCGTGGCGCCCTGTGCCAAAGCCTGTGAACTGTTGGAAACCTGGTCAGAACCGCCGGAAACCTGTTCAGCGCTATCTTTAATCTGGCCAATGGTATCATTTAATCTGTTTTCAATATCCTCAAGCGAATTTTTGATAGATACGAAATCGCCCACATAGTCCAGTTTGGCGCTTTTGGTCATATCACCGACTGCAATAGCGTTCAGAATACTGGCAATTTCACCGATATAGGAACGCAGTCTTTGACTTGTTTCCATGAACATCTGCCCCAGCAGGCCAATTTCATCATCAGATTGAATGTTGATATTAATATGCTCGCCGCTGGTTACACCCAAATTGCCCTGTGCCAGACGTTCAGCCACCTGGGTAATTTCCTCCAGAGGAACGGAAACACGTTTTTTCAGATAAACAACCAAAATCAGATTGCAGACGATGATGGCAACGATACTTGCCACAACGGAAAGCAGCACGGCGACCAGCGTTTGCTGGTTGGCTTCTTCGCTGGAAATACCGGCAAAAATCAGGCCGTTAACCTGACCATTGCTATCTCTGGTTGGCACATAGGAGCATAGAAAATCTTCACCTAGCAGAGAAGCCTTACCTACGTATGATTGTCCTTGTTTTAAGATAGTTTCTGAAAGTTCAGCCGAAATTTTGGTACCCACCACGCGCTGGCCGTCCTGGATAACCGTGGTGTAGGCTCTGGTGTCATTTTCAAATATGGTAAATTCACAGCCCATACGGTTTTTTAACTCGTCAAGCAGCTGTGTTAAATCGGCGCCGCTGTCAATGCGTTCAAGTTCATAGGCCAGAACATTGGTACCATTGGTACAACGGTCTTTTAACATTTCCGTAGTAAGCGTGCGGAAGATGGTTACACATAATGTTACTGCCAGAATAATTGATAGGGCAAGCATAATGGTAACGACATTGCCTACTTTTTTGCCAATACGTTTTGATTTGTTGTTTGCCGGGTTGCGGCCTAACTGGAATAAATTCATTTTGATTTCCCCTCATCTGACAAAATAAGTCTTTTATGTATTTAGTATTAATGAACTTATTATAATACTTGTTAAATATTTTGACAACACTTTTTTTGTGTTTTTTCAAAATCAGAAAAAATTTATTTTAAAATTATGAAAATATTGGTATTATAAAACCGAAAAATAAAAGAACGAAATTGTTATTTTGTTCTTTTGGTCGTTTGCGAATAAGCAGAGATGTTTTATGTGCATGTTGTTAAATTACATCTAAAAATATACTGTTAAAATAAATTTTATGAAAGGACTTGTAATTTTAAAACTATGGTGTTATACTTATTTTGTGTTTTTATATCCAAACAAATATAGGACAAAATATTAATTATGTACTGTATTTTTTGCTTTGGGGTTTCGGTTTGGTAAATTATTCAAATATTCAGATTAATAAATAGTAGGAAAAGTTTTCTATGAATACGGACAAGCGTAGGGTGTGCTGTTTTTGTGAGAAGTGGGAGTCAGGCGGTATTGAGTCATTTTTGCATAATGTGATTATGGAAATGGATTTAAGCTACCTGGAGATAGATATTGTAGCGGCACAGATTTGTGAAAGTGTGTTTACGGCAGAACTTA
>CANSKT010000100.1 GCA_947647555.1 uncultured Peptococcaceae bacterium
TTGTATATGTTGGCGGAGGCGCGGGCCTATCTGTTGGGAATTGAACAGGAGAATTATTAAAATGCAGAATGATAATATAAAGCTGATTTTGGCTTCAGGTTCACCGCGGCGCCTGGAATTACTGCGGCAGGCCGGTATTGAGCCGGAAGTTTGCGTGGCCGATGTGCAGGAACTGACGGACAGTCTGCCGCCGGGCGAGTTGGTGCAGCGCAATGCGGAACTGAAAGCCCGGGCGGTGGCGGCCAGACGAACAAACAGCCTGATGGAGTGTATTTTGGCGGCGGATACGGTGGTGGCGCTTGATGACGAGATTTTTGGCAAACCGCTGGACGAGGCAGACGCCGTCGACATGCTGCGACGTTTGTCTGGCCGGGAGCATAGTGTTTTCAGCGGTGTGGCGGTTTGGTATCAGGGGCGGCTGCAAAGCGGCGTGGCGGAAAGCCGGGTGCGTTTCCGGGAATTGACGGCGGCGGAAATTGCAGATTATGTGTCTGGCGGCGAGCCTTTGGATAAAGCTGGCGCTTATGCGGTGCAGGGTGGCGCGCGTAAGTTTGTGTTGAATATTGTCGGTGATTTTGATAATATTGTCGGTTTGCCGTTGAAATTGACAGCGCAGTTATTACCGGACGGGCTGATTTCAACCCCGATTGCCGGGTTAAAATAAACAATCAGGAAAAAAAACCAAATATTAAGAAAAAAATTAGAGAAAAAATCGAAAAATCTGTTGTATTAAAGGGGTAAAATATAATATAATATAGGTTAACGACAGTTTGCTAAAGTCGTTTAATGTAATGTTTTAAATTTTAGAGTAACAATCTGTAAACGCCACAGAAAGGGGCATGGGATTTGTTTAATATAGATATTGGTATTGATTTGGGAACCGCCAATACTCTGGTTTACGTTAAAGGTCGCGATATGATTTCCACGGAGCCGTCCGTGGTGGCGATTGATAAGAATACCAAAAAGATTTTGGCGGTGGGCAATGAAGCAAAGAAAATGCTGGGGCGCACGCCCGGCAATATTATGGCAATTCGGCCGGTTAAAGACGGCGTGATTGCCGATTTTGATACAACGCAGAGTATGTTGAAATATTTTATTGATAAGGCGATTAAAAACCGCTCTATTTTCTCGCGTCCGCGTATTGTGATTTGTGTTCCTTCCGGGGTTACGACGGTGGAGGAGCGCGCTATCCGTGAGGCAGCTTTGAATGCTGGCGCCAAGGAAGCCTATTTGATTGAGGAGCCAATGGCGGCGGCGATTGGCGCGGGTCTGCCGGTTATGGAGCCTGTGGGCAACATGATTGTGGATATCGGCGGCGGCACCACGGAGGTTGGCCTCATTTCTCTGGGCGGTTTGGTTACCGTTCATTCTGTGCGTGTGGCTGGCGATAAAATGGACGATGCGATTGTCAATTATATCAAGAAAAATTTCAATCTGGCGATTGGTGAGCGCACTGCTGAGGAAATTAAAATTCAGATTGGTTCGGCTTATCTGGAGCGCGAGGAAATGGGCGAAACTTATTCAGTGCGCGGCCGTGATTTGATGACTGGTCTGCCCAAAACGGTAACGATTACCACCGACCAGATTAATCAGGCGCTGGCGGAGCCGGTGGCGGCGATTATTGACGCGATTAAGATTTGTCTGGAGAAATCACCGCCGGAGTTGGCGGCGGATATTATGGACCGCGGTATTGTAATGGCCGGAGGCGGTTCTCTGCTGCGCGGTTTGCCGAAACTGGTTTCCATGGAAACGCATATTATGGTGCATCTTTCTGACCAGGCGCTGAATGCAGTTGTTTTGGGGACAAGCAAAGTGCTGGAAAATATCCATATTTTAGATAACGGTCGCAAATAGCCAAAAATTTATTTGGAGGATTAATTTATTGACGATTTTGGGTTGGAGGGTGTAGTTTTTTGTGACTCCTAATAGAAAAAAGGGACTGATTATCGGCACTGTGGTGATTTTGGTGCTGCTGGTTTTGTATTTGGCCAGCCAGACCTCCACTGACCGGGAAAATATTTCCAAGCCAGAGGCGATTTTGCGTGATATCCTGACGCCAATGCAGAATGGCGCGCGTGTGATAGCAGAGAATATTGGTAACTGGGGCGCATATTTGGAGGGTATTGATAATCTGCGCGCAGAAAACGAGGAACTGCGCAAGGAGTTAAGCGCGCTGCGTTTGCAGTTGGTGCAGATTGACGAATATAAGCTGGAAAATGAGCGTTTGCATAAGCTGTTGAATTCGGTTGATGATTACAGACCCAAATTTGATTATCATACTACTACCGTGATAAATCGTGACCCAAGCAAATGGTATGAAACTATTCGGATTAACGGCGGCGCAGCGGACGGTTTTGCGCCGAATATGCCCGTGGTCTGTGCGGAGGGTCTGGTGGGGCGTATTATTAACACCTCCGAGCACGAATCAGAGGTGTTGTTGATTACTGACCGCAATGGCGCGGTTAGCTGTATGGTGCAGAACACGCGTACAATTGGCGTGGTGGAGGGTGATAATGAAACCACCAATTTAAGCATGATTCATGTGCCATATGATGCGGAAATTGAAAATTATCAGCAGGTTATAACTTCTGGTTATGGCGGTATTTATCCGCAGGGATTGCTGGTTGGTTATATTAATAATATTGATTTGCAAAGCGACGGCTTGATGCTGAATATTGATGTTCGTTCTTATGTTGATTTTGAACATTTGGAAGACGTTATGGTACTTGTCCGCAAAAAATAAGCAAGCTTGGGTTTAAGGAGGACGTTTATGCTAAACTGGCGGCGCAATCTGGTGCTGACTGTTTTATATTTGATTGCGTTTTTTCTGCAATACGGTGTCCTTAGCAATTTAGGTTGGGGCGTGTTTTGTCCGCAGCTTTTATTGTTTTTCCCGGTTTATGCCGGCGTTTTGCGCGGCAGCCTGCCGGGGCTGGCGCATGGCGTGCTTTGCGGCCTTTTGCAGGACTTGGTGATAGGGCGTTTTGTTGGCCTTAATCTGCTGGTTTGGGGGCTGACAGGCTTTTTGTGCGGTTATTTTACCAAAGGTCTGTTTAAAGAAAATTATCTGATTGCCTTGCTTTCGGTTTTTCTGGTGCATACCGCCAATTCTCTGCTTTATGCCTTGATGATTGGCCTGCTTTCCGGTAGCTTTTTTTCCATGACCTTTATCAGTAAAATCATTTTGGGCGGCGCTCTGGTTAATTGCTTTTTGGCGCCGGTTATTTACGTGCCGGTTTATCGCTCGCTGCTTTATGGCGTGTTGAAGCCTTTAACCAAGCAAAATTAGCTTTACATAATAATTTTAACGTAAAAAGCCTGTGTTTCCGTTTTGTTTGCAGAAAGAAACAAGGCTTTTATTTTGTATACATAAAAAAATTTTAAAAAAATACTTGTATTATGCATAGTTTTTTGTTATAATTGCACCTATGTTATGTATGCGCAGGACGGATATTATTCCATAACTTGCGGACAGTATAAATTAAGAGGTTTAATAATGAGTAAAAATCGGGAAGCTTATATTATTTATGATGATATTCTGCCAGACGCTATCAAGCGCACCGCTCTGGCTAAACAGCTTTTAGCGCGGCGTGAAGCGCACAGTGTGAATGAAGCTGTTAAAATGGCCAATATCAGCCGCAGTGTTTTTTATAAATATAAAGACGGCATTTTTCCTTTTTATCAGCAGGAAACTTATCGGGTTGTGGTGCTGAATATTCGCATGGATAACTCGCCGGGACGGCTAATGGCGGTTCTGGCTGTTTTGGCGGATAATCATTGCAACATTCATACCCTAAATCAGGATATGCCGTTAGCCGGGATTGCCGCCGCCACCATTACGATGGAGGTTTCTGAAAGCGAACTTTCGCTGGGCGGTTTGTTGGAGCAAATTCAGCAGCTGCCGGGGATATTAAGCGCGGAATATATTGGCGAGCTGGCTAACAGCAAATAAAAATTTTTTAGCATATTTTATTTAAGAATATATTATATAGAAAGGTTGATAATATAATGCAAAATACAAAAACAGTCCGGCGCGTTAACGTCGGTTTGATTGGTTTGGGTACGGTTGGCGGCGGCACTTTGCAGCTTTTGGCGCAGAACAGCCGTTTGATTGCTGACCGCGCTTCAGAAATTGTGGTTAAACGTGTCTGCAATCTGGATATTCCTTATACTGAAGCCAAAATTGCCGAACTTGGGCTTACGGAAACTACGGCTACCAGCGATTATCATGATTTGGTGAACGATCCGGAAATTGATATTGTAATCGAACTGATTGGCGGTATCCACCCGGCTTTGGAGATGGTTAAGGCGGCGTTGTCTGCCGGTAAATCGGTGGTGACGGCCAACAAGGATTTGGTGGCCTCGCATGGGGCGGAACTTTTTCAGCTGGCGGCGGAGAATAAGGCCGATTTTCTGTTTGAGGCCAGCGTGGCCGGCGGCATACCGATTTTAAAAGCGCTTAAAGATAGTTTGGCAGCTAACAATATCGTTGAAATTATGGGTATTGTGAATGGCACGACCAATTATATCCTTTCGCAGATGTCGCATACCGGGGCGGATTTCCAACCTTGTTTGCAGCGCGCGCAGGAGTTGGGCTATGCCGAGGCTAATCCGACCAATGATATTGAGGGCTTTGACGCGGCGCGCAAAATGGCTATTCTGGCTTCGATTGCTTATAATGCCAACATCACCGAGGATATGGTCTATGTGGAGGGCATTACCAAAATCAGCAAGTTTGATATTGATTATGCGGCGCAGCTGGGTTATGTGATTAAGCTGGTGGGTCTGGCCAGACCGGGCGCGGTTAATGAAACAAATGCGGAAAATTCGGTTGAGGTTTGCGTTTATCCGTTGATGATACCGTTGGCGCACCCTCTGGCGGCGGTTAATGATGTTTTCAACGCGGTATTTGTGGAGGGTGATGCGCTGGGGCAGTCCATGTTCTATGGGCGCGGCGCTGGTTCTCTGCCCACGGCCAGCGCGGTGGCTGGTGATGTGATTGCGGCGGCCCGACATATTTTGAACGGCACCAAGGGCGGTTATGGTCTGCGTTTGTTTGCACAGCGTCAGGTATTGCCGATTGGTGAATGTTATAATAAATTTTATATTCGTTTGATGGTGCAGGATAAGCCCAAGGTTTTGGCGCAGATTGCCGAGGCCTTTGCGGCTTCAGATATCAGTTTGGATTCAGTAATTCAAAAGCGCGTGATGGACAGCGGCCTGGCCGAGATTGTGCTGATTACGCATCAGGTTAAAGAGGCTAATTTGCAGGAAGCGGTTGAGCGCTTGCACCGCTTAAGCTGTGTGGATTGTGTGGCCAGCTTAATCCGCGTAAAAGGGGAATAAAACCAATGCTGCAAGAAGTTAATGTGAAAGTGCCGGCCACTACGGCCAATATGGGAGCTGGTTTTGACACTTTTGGCATGGCGTTGGCCATGTATAATACGATAGGACTGCGGCGTTTGCAGGGACGTGGTATTCGTTTGGCGAATGTGGGTTCACATACCAAATCCATGGAGCAGCCGCGCGATAATTTGACGGTGCGTGCAGCGCGGCGTGTTTTTGATACAGTTCATGAACGCTTTAGTGGTCTGGAATTTAAGATGTATAATGTGATACCCGTTTCCCGGGGTTTGGGCAGTTCAGCGGCTGCGATTGTCGGCGGTTTGCTGGCGGCCAATTTACTTTTGGGTGAGCCATTGAGCCGGGAGGAACTTTTGGAACTGGCGGTGGAGTTGGAGGGTCATTCTGATAATGTGGCTCCGGCGCTTTACGGTGGTTTTGTTTCTTCCTGTCAGCGCGGTGGCAAGACGGTGGTTTTGCGTTTAACGCCGCCGGAGCAGCTGCGTGCGGTGGCGGCTATCCCGGATTTTTATCTTTCTACCAGCCGGGCCAGAAAAATTTTGTCGGCCGAGGTACGCCGGGAAGATGCCGTTCATAATATTCAATGTGCAGCTTTATTGGTGGGGGCGATGGCTACCGGTGACTTACAGCTTTTTGCTACGGCGTTTGACGACCGTTTGCATCAGGAGCAGCGTTATCGTTTGATTAAAGGCGCCAAGCGGGTTCTGCGTGCGGCCAAGGGCGCCGGGGCGCTGGCGGCCGGGCTTTCCGGCGCCGGGCCAACGCTGATTGCTTTTACTGATACGGACGGTGCGGCGGTGCGTCAGGCCATGCGCCGAGCCTGGTTTTCCTGTGGCGTACACCCCAAAGTTCTGGTTTTGGAGCAGGATAATGAGGGTGCGCAGGGTTGTTAAACGCTGCCGGAGCATTGAGCCTGGCAATCGTTAAGTGTTCATTAAGGGGGTTAAATATATGGCATTAATTGTGCAAAAGTTCGGCGGCAGTTCTGTGGCCGATATTGAAAGAATACAAAATGTGGCCAGACGTGTGGCACGGACAGTGGCGGCCGGCAATCAGGTTGTAGTGGTGCTTTCCGCCATGGGTGATACGACCGACGATTTGATTGCGCTGGCCAGACAGCTGACGCCTTATCCGTCGGAGCGAGAAATGGATATGCTGATGTCTACCGGCGAGCAGCAAAGCGTGGCGCTGCTGGCGATTGCCTTGCAAAGCATGGGCTATAAGGCGGTTTCTCTGACTGGCGAGCAGGCAGGCATAAGAACTGACCGGGTTTACAGCCGCGCCAAAATTCTCTCCATTGACTCAGTGCGTTTGGAGCGTGAGCTGGCCTCTGGCAAGGTGGTTATCGTTACCGGTTTTCAGGGTGTGGACTCGCTGGGTGAAATTCATACGCTGGGCCGTGGCGGTTCAGATACTTCCGGCGTGGCGCTGGCGATTGGTCTGAATGCTGATTTTTGTGAGATTTATACCGACGTGGACGGTGTTTATACGGCCGACCCCCGGATTGTGCCGCAGGCGCATAAGCTGGCGGAAATTTCTTTTGATGAGATGTTGGAGATGAGCAGTCTGGGCGCTGGCGTTTTGCAGCCGCGCAGTGTGGAAGTGGCCAAAACCTTTAATATGCCCATTTGTGTGCGCTCCAGTTTTAATGATAATGAGGGTACGATGGTTAAGGAGGAAGTTGATATGAAGCAGTTGGAACGTGAGGTTTTAGTCAGCGGCGTGGCTTATGACGGCGATGTGGTTAAGGTTACGGTTTATGGCGTGCCGGATAGACCGGGTATTGCCAGCGAACTTTTTGGCGCGCTGGCCGATGCGAAAATTAATGTGGATATGATTATTCAGAGCGGCCACAAAGACGGCAAAAATGATATTTCCTTTACCTGCGGCAAAGAGGCGGACGGTAAGTTGGAGGAAATTCTGGAGCCGGTGGTGGAGCAGCTGGCGGCGGAGCACTTCTCTCTGGCTGACGATGTGGCTAAGGTTTCTATCGTTGGCGCAGGTATGATTACCAATCCCGGCGTAGCTGCCAAGATGTTTAAGTGCCTTTATGATAATGGTTTTAATATTGATATGATTTCCACCTCTGAAATTAAAGTTTCCTGCATTTTGCAGAAAGAGGGCGCCAAGGACGCGGTGCGCGCCCTGCATGACAGTTTCGGTCTGTAATATTTGTCGCAAAAAGGGCTTGACAAGCAGCGGCAATTATGCTAAACTTTATAAAGTTATATATCAAAAGCGGATCAGTGGGCGTATCAGTTGATATGTAGGTAAACCGCACTTAAG
>CANSKT010000101.1 GCA_947647555.1 uncultured Peptococcaceae bacterium
GCATTAAACAAAATTGACGGTGTAATGGCCATGGTAGATTTGGCTAACAAAACAGCCAATGTGCAGCTGGCTAAGGCTGTTGATGATAGTGTTTTGCGTCAGGCTGTTGAAGATGCCGGATATGAAGTTGTTAATATTGAACAATAGTTTAATTGATTAGCCGTTATCCTAAAGAGCGCGACTGCTCAAAATGGCATAACAAAAGCGCACTGCCTTAAATTGAGCGGTGCGCTTTTGTTATGGATAAATTAGTAAATCATATTTTTTTCAATATATGCAGAAGATTTTGGCAGGCAGCGGTTATATCTGCTTGGGCAAAAATAGCCGAAACAACGGCAACTCCCACAATGCCGGAGTTTAACAGGCTATGAAGATTTTGTGCAGTAATGCCGCCAATAGCAACAACAGGTATTTTAACTGCCTGACAGATTGCTTTAAGCGTTTCCTGATTAAGTGTCTGGGCATCATCTTTGGTATTGGTTGTAAAGATTGCGCCAACTCCCAGATAATCGGCGCCGGCAGCTTCAGCTGCTTGTGCCTGTTCAACTGTTTGGGCGGAAACACCCAAAATTTTATTATTACCCAACTTTTGGCGTGCAGCTACGATTGAGCCGTCATCTTGGCCGATATGCAAACCGGCGGCGTCACTTTGGCAAGCCACATCTAAATTATCATTAATTATCAGGGGTACGTTATATATATCGGTTAGCTTTTTGACAAGCTGGGCTTCATTCAGAAAGTCTGACGAGTTCATTTGCTTCTCGCGCAGCTGTAACATGCTTATACCGCCCTGAAGTGCAGCTTCAATCTGTTGCATTAAGGTTTGACGTCCAGTCCATCTATTATCTGTAACAGCGTATAGACGCAGCTGCTGTGCAAGTTTAGAATTTGTCAATTTGAGCACCAACTTTCAGCTGTTCAGCGTTTATAGAACTCAAACCGTCTAAAATGTTATTGCGTAAACTGCCAGTACCCGAACTGATGGCAGCTGCTTTTTCACCGGCCAAACCCATTAAAGTAACGGCGGTAACAGCTGCTTGCAGCAGGTTTTGTGGATTGGCCGCCAAATAGGCGGCAATTATACAGGTTGACATGCAACCACTGCCAGTGATTTTACTCATAAGTGGATTGCCGTTTTTGATGATATAACTGTTTTCGGCATCAGAAACGATATCCCAAGCACCACTTACTATGATAATAGCGCCAATGCGTTGGCTGAAAGCACGAATAAAATTAATGGCTTCCGGCAAATTGGTTTCTGTAATTGCATCTGCAATGTTAGCGTCAACACCTTGGGTGCTGCCTGTACCTAAAGCTAAATTTTTTATTTCTGAAACATTGCCGCGAATTGCTGTAAAATGATTGTTTGCCAGCAGGTGTTGAGCCGTTTGTGTACGCAGTTGGGAAGCGCCAACGCCAACCGGATCAAGAACCAGACAATGGTTTAGCTGGTTAGCTTTGGCTGCCGCCAGCTGCATTGCTGAAATAGTACGTTGATTTAATGTGCCAATATTAATAACAGTGGCGGCGCATAAGGCTGTAATTTCTTCCACTTCTGCCTGGTCGTCGGCCATAATAGGCGAAGCACCACAAGCTAAAAGGGCGTTGGCACAATCATTTACTGTTACATAGTTGGTAATTGCATGAACTAATGGTGTTGTTGCCCGTACATTTTCCATACATTTAGCCAGCATAATAATACCTCCTTAGGATTGGTTCGGCTGGTTTAAGCCAGCAAAATGCGGTCGTCGTCCAAAACGGTTTGGCTTTTTTCCTTAAAAAGTTCTAAAAGCTGCGGTACTGTGATTTGTTTGCGTTTTTCACCGCTGATATCTAAAATGATTTGCCCATTATTCATCATTATTGTGCGATTACCCAAATTAAGCGCCGAGGCGATGTTGTGTGTAATCATCATAGTGGTTATATTGCCAGCAGCAACAATTTTAGCTGTAAGTTCCAAAACCTTATCCGCCGTTGCCGGGTCTAAAGCTGCGGTGTGTTCATCTAAAAGCAAAAGCTTAGGCGTAACCATTGTAGCCATCAACAGGGTTAGAGCCTGCCGTTGGCCGCCGGAAAGCAAACCTACCTTGCTTTTGAGCCTGTCTTCAAGTCCCAGGTTTAATTCAGCCAGTTTACTGCGAAAAAAATCTCTTTCCTTATTGGTTATACCAAAAATTGAACGATGTTTATTAGCGCGCAGGTATACCAAAGCCAGGTTTTCCTCGATAGTCATATTTGGAGCAGTGCCGCGCAAGGGGTCTTGAAATAAACGACCAATTTGTTGGGCTCTTTTATGCTCTGGCAAAAAGGTTATGTCCTTTTTTTCCAGCAGGATATGACCGGAGTCTAATAAAAAACTGCCGCCAATAGCGTTAAAAACCGTACTTTTACCGGCACCGTTACTACCAATAATGCTGACAAAATCGCCCGGATATAAATGAATTGAAAGATTATTTAAGGCCTGTTTGGCATTGGGTGTTCCTTTATTAAATGTTTTATTGATATTTTGCAGTTCAAGCATTTTTAACACTTCCTTTTAGGGCATTTGTTTTTTGCTGGTCTGTTTCAGTTTAAAAAACTCTATTTTCTCTTTAATTGCCGGCCAGGAAATAGAAATCGCCACAATAACCGCTGAGATTAATTTTAAGTTGGAGGCGGCCAGAGAGGAAGTAATAGCCACAGCAATAATCAGCCGATAAATAATGGAGCCAATTAGTGTACCCAAAAGACAACGCTGCATGCTGCCGCGACCGATAATGGCTTCGCCCATAATCAGTGAAGCCAGACCAATTACTACCATACCGGTACCATTGGTGATGTCCGAAAAAAGCTGATATTGCGCCAGCATTGCGCCGGAAAGTGCAACCATGGCATTGGCCAGACAAAGACCGATTGTGATAGTGAAACTGGGATTGATAGATGAAGAACGTACCAAATCAGGATTGTCACCAGTGGCGCGTACAGCCAGGCCTGTGCCGCTTTTCAAAAAAACATAAAGCAGGATTACTACAACTGCCACAATGCAGCCTATAGCAATCAATTTATCATAACCAGCTGGCAAATAGGGAGCGAGCAGGGTATAAATAGTATCACATTTTAAGAGCGGCAAGTTAGCGCGATTACCCATAATCATCAAATTAATAGAGTAGAGGGCCGTCATGGTAATAATACCAGCCAAAATCGGCTGAACTTTAAGTTTAGTTTGCAACAAAGCGGTTACCAAACCGGCCAAAGTGCCAGCGCCCACGGCCAGCCATAAGCCCAGAAAGGGGTGGCCGGCCAACGTGGCAACGGCGCCGGTTGCGCAGCCCAGAGTAAAGCCGCCGTCAACTGTTAAATCTGCAATATTCAAAATGCGGAAAGAGAGAAACAGTCCTAATGCTACCAGGCTGTATATTAAACCTTGTTCCAATGTGCCTTGTAAAAGTGTTAAGCTCATATTATAAACCTTATTTCATAATTATTCAGTATATTTACTTACATCAACGCCGATAGCAGCAGCAGTTTCCTGATTTACGGTTACTGCACATTCTTCCATAACCTCTACCGGATTATCAGCAATAGCCTCGCCGTCAATTAAAACTCTAATCAGCATGTCAGCAGTTTGTTTGCCCAGCTGGGTATAGTTAATGCCTGCCGTGGCCAGACCGCCGTCATGCACCAGTGAATCGGCGGCAACATAAATCGGTATTTGATTAGCGTTGGCAATTTCAGCTACATTGCTCATAGCCGCGGCTACCGTGTTGTCGATGGGAACAAATAAAGCGTCAACCTTGCCAACCAAAGACTGTACTGCTGTGGTTACTTCGCCGATGTTAGTAACAAATGCTTCTTCAAAAGGAATACCTTTGGCGTCCAAATATTCTTTAACCTCATTGATTACAGAAACCGAATTTACTTCGCCCATATTGTAAATCAAACCATAAGACTGTACTTCTGGTGTTAACTCCTCGGCCAGAGTGAAAATAGCGCTGACATCAATATAATCAGATACGCCAGTGATATTGCCATCTGGTTTGTTCAAATCGCTAACCAGACCAGCCGCTACCGGGTCAGTGACCGCAGAGAAGATAATTGGAATTTCTGATGTGGCGCTGGCTGTGCTTTGCGCTGCGTTGGTTGCAATCGGAACGATAGCGTCAACTTTATTAGCAATAAATTTTTGAACAATGGTATTCATGTTGCTGGCATCATTTTGACCGTTTACATAATCAATTTTAATTACATCGGCATAGCCACGAGCCGCAATTTCGTCAACGATTGCCGTACGAATTTCGTCCAGAGAGGGGTGCTCAACCTGTTGCAACAAACCAACAGTATAGGTTGTTTTTTGTTCATCATTGTTGTTGGTTCCGTTGTTGCCGGATTGACTTGTGTCGTTACCACAGGCCGCCAACACTGTTAAAAGCATTAAAGCAGTTAATAGGGAAAATAGTTTTTTCATCATTGTTACCTCTTTTCATAGTTTATTAAAATAATCAGATAATATAAAAAGACCTATCCTTAAAATAAATTTAAGGACAGGTCATTACCTGCGGTGCCACCTTAATTGCCAGGCATTGCCTGACCAGCTTAATTAGGGTTCCAACAAACCCCTTGCTCTGTAACGGGAGCGCCCGTACTGGACTACTTTGCCCAAAGGGCAGTTCATCAGTCCCTCCACGGTCCATTTGTCTAATCCGCTTTCTGCCATACTCTCAGCAACGATGACTCTCTGTGAGTGCGCTATTAGTTTTATTTCCGTATCATCGGTTTATTTATAAATTATATTAAAACACGATTTATGAAATTTGTCAATAGTTTTTTTCATTTTTATGCTAAAAAATTAATTTTTTAATGGTTTGATTTTTATACGGTAAATATGGAGCATGCCAATGGAACTAAGCAGCAGCGAGATAATCTCGGCAATCGGGAAGGCGAACCAGACAATATTCAGGTTGCCGATTTGGGAGAGCAGATAAGCGCAGGGCAGCAAAACCAATAGTTGACGGCAAACAGAGATAAGCATACTTAGCAGGCCGTTTTCCAAAGCCTGAAAAACCGAACCAACAACTATACAGAAACCAGCCAGCAAAAAGCTTAATGAAATTATGCGGAGGGCCGGTATACCAATTTCTAAAACTTCTTCAGTTGCATTAAAAATCAGCAATAATTCTTTGGGGAAGATATTAAAAATACTCATACCAACTATCATGATTCCAATGGCATAGACTACGCTTAATTGAATTGTTCTCACCATGCGTTCTGGCTTTCTGGCGCCATAATTGTAAGCGATAATTGGCACCATACCGTTATTCAGGCCAAAAATTGGCATGAAAACAAAGCTTTGCAGCTTAAAGTAAATGCCAAGCACGGTGGCGGCTGCATCTGTAAAGCCCATTAATATCTTGTTGAAGCCAAAAATCATTATGGAAGTAATTGACATCATAATGATAGAGGGCAAGGCAACCATGTAAATTCTTTTGATAATATTCCAGTTGGGGTGAAAACTGCGCAGAGAAGCGAATTGAATTTCATGGTTATATTTTAGATTGAAGAAAATAGCCAGTAGCATGGCGCAAAATTGTGCCGTAACCGTTGCAATAGCTGCACCTTTCATGCCCAATTCTGGCGCTGGGCCGTAACCAAAAATCAAAATGGGGTCTAAGACAATATTGAGTACGGCGCCAGACATCTGGGTTATCATGCTGTATAAGGTCTTGCCAGTGGAAACCAAAAGGCGTTCAAAGAAGATTTGGCCAAATGCAGGAATACAAAAAAGCATACAGATAAACAAATATTCCGAGCCATAATCAATAATAGGAACAATATCCGTTTGTACAGTGAAAAAGGTACGGCTGGCCAGCAAGGCAATCAGCATGCAAAAAACACCGCTACACAAAGACAAAAAAAGACCGTTTCCCATGGTTTGGTTAACCATTTTCTGATTTTTTTCACCCAGGCTTTTAGAAAGCAGGGCATTAACACCAACACCGGTGCCAACGCCAATTGAAATCATTAAATTTTGCATGGGAAACGCCAGGCTGATAGCCGTTAAAGCGTCCTGATTAATATTGGAAACCCAGATACTGTCAATAATATTATACAAGGCTTGTACCATCATGGAAATAATCATCGGAATAGCCATACTCAATAACAAACGATTTACGGGCATGTTTCCCATTTTATTTTCATTATTATTCTTTTTCTTTTTCTTTTGTGATGATAAGTTGGTGTTTTGCTCAACATTATTTTCAGGTAAGTTATTTATAGTACTCATTTTATTATTTCAGAACCTTTTATTTTGAATTAGAAAATTTAGCTAGATATTGTTGCATAAAACTTTCAGCATACTGTTTAATCAACAGGGCAGATGCGTCAATACCAATCGTGCTGTTGACAATTAAATGATAATTTCGGCGGTCGCCCCATTTTTCCAGAGTGAAAAAATTATAATGAGCAGCGCGTTCCTTATCAATCTTGGCAGCGTAGGCAGACGGGGTATCAGTTGTTTCCTGATATTTCTCCAGAATACGTCTGTTTTTTTCAGCTTCTGGCGCCTGAATAAAGACTTTGATACAAAGGGGATTTTCTGACAGAACATGGTCGGCACAGCGTCCAACAATCACGCAGGAACCTTTGGCCGCTACATCACGAATGACCTGGCATTGTGCCTGAAAAACCTGTTCATTTATCGGCAGGGATTTATTGTTAAGGTAGATACTATGCATAAAACTTAATGGCTTTTTTTTCTGGTCATGCTGACGCATAAACTCCTCACTCAGGCCACTTTTTTCTGCGGCCAGAGAAATAATCTCTTTATCGTAAAAAGGTATATCCAAAATTTCCGCCAGCTTCTGACCAATCAGACGGCCGCCGGAACCGTATTCTCGCGCAATAGTGATAATCAGATTGTTAGCCATGTTAACCCTCCTGTTTTACGGCAATATACAGATAACAATGAGGTTGCTGGTCTTTGGTGTATTCAGCTGGCACGCTGCTTTCAAAATCATGGGTAAACGCACGATTAATCTGAGCATTGGCCTGCTCATGCCAAACCGTTTCCCAGGCTTTTTGCGTACATGTTTCCAAAGTGGCGCCAGGCAGAGTTAGGTCATATTTTTTATATAATCCCTGGCTGACTTTGTCTTCCATTTGCGAAAAAAAATCAGGCGTAACGCCTAATATGCTTAAATCATAATCACCATTTTCATCATCAGCATAATTACTATAACAGGAAACAGGGGAAATACCGGTTTGAAAATTATGCTCACTATCAAATAAAATCGGCAGTTTGCCGCTGGTAACGTCCTGCCACATTTCTGTAATTTTACGCATACCATCTGGGGTATTATTAGTACGAATAGTCACTGACTGTAAGGTATATGCCATGTTTTTATGCCTCCTGTAAAACTTTTTTTATCTACATATATTATATATTATTTAGAAGAAAACGTCAAGTTTTTCCAAACATATATTCGTTTTCATAAAAAACCACTTGACTTTTGCTATGAAACATAGTATTATGTATCATAGCAAAAGAGTGAAAGGGGATTTTGGATAATGTCTGCAATAGATTTGGCGATATTAGGTATGATTATTGAGCAGCCGCGCAGTGCATATGAACTGCAAAAAGATGTGCAATATCATCAATTTTCTCGTTGGAGTAA